>DATLNJ010000084.1:0-18527 GCA_035536815.1 Frankiaceae bacterium | reverse complement strand
CGCGGGCAGGCGCGGCAGACCGACACCCGCGAGTCGAGGTGACCGCCGCTGACCGCGGACCGCGCGAGCCGCGCGACGTCGGCCGGCGTGTGCGCGACCGGCGTCAGCCGCGACGCCACCTCGCCGGGATGGTCCGAGCCGGCGGGGACGTACGCCACGCGCTAGGTGACGTCGCGGCGCGTGAACACCAGGTAGTACGCGCCGAGCAGGATCGTCAGGTAGACGCCGAGCGTGATGACGCCGCGCGTGCTCGTCAGCGTGTACATCCGGAACTCGAGGAACTGGTCCTCGAACGCCCCGGGGCCGCGCGGCGGATGGGCCGGCTGCACCTGGATCTTCTGCGCGAGGATCGCGGCGACGTTGCGGGTGATGAGCCAGCGCTCCCACCCCGGGCGGACCCCCGCGATGACGTTCTCGAAGATCGCGAAGTAGAAGAACGCCGCCCCCAGCGCCGCGCCGGTGATCCGGGCCAGCCCGGCGATGGCGTACGACAGCAGCGCCACGATGGACACGAAGACGCCGCCGCGCAGGACAAGCAGCAGGTTCGAGATGTGCAGCCCCGACGTGACGCCGGTCGTGGTGCCGCGGGTGGCCGCGATGAGGTACGTCCCCGCGTACGTCACGACCTGCAGCACGAGCATGAACGCCAGCGACACGAGGACGGCCGCGGCGGCCTTCGCGAACAGCACCCGGCCGCGTCTGGGCTCCCAGAACAGCAGCGCCTGCATGGTGCCGTGGTGCCACTCCGCGCCTACGTAGCTGGCCGCCGCGACGAACGCCAGCAACGCGACCACGACAGTTGCCGCCGTGGTCGCCTCCCGCAGCGCGGTGCGCGCGTGCACCCGCTGGTCGACCTCGTACGCGGCCTGGTTGTACTCGATGTCGCACGGCTCGCTCGGCGGGATCTCACCGCGCGCCTTCGCCTGCTCGCAGGCCTGCCGGTGCTCGTCGACGATGAACTGCGGCGGCGCCGGCGGCCGTTCGGTGCGCACCTCCGAGATAGAGGCCACGCGGAGCAGGATCAGCGCGAGGATCGCGAGGGTGGCGACGGCGAGGACGCGCATCAGCCGGCGCGAGGTGAAGCGGTGGACCTCCGCGCGCAGCAGCGCGATCATGCGGCGCCCTCCGTCAGCTCGAGGAAGACGCTCTCCAGGTTCGCGGTGATCGGGACCAGCTCGGTGACGTACTGCCGCTTCTGCGCCAGCGCTTTCGTCACCGTCGCCGGGTCGGCCACGTCGTAGACGAGCAGGTGGTCGTCGAACGGCGCCACCGTCATGCCGGCCGCCTCCAGCGTCCGCGCGGCGAGCGCGATGTCGGCGGTGCGGACGCGGACCTGGCCGGTCGCCTTCGTCGCGAGCACCTCCTGCACGGAACCGGACGCGATGCGCCGGCCGCGGACGAGGATGTCCACGGTGTCGCAGACCTGCTCGACCTCGCCGAGCAGGTGCGACGAGAGAAACACCGTGACGCCACGCGAGCCGAGCGCGCGGATCAGCTCGCGCACCTCGCGGATGCCGGCCGGGTCGAGGCCGTTGCTCGGCTCGTCGAGGATGAGCAGCCGGGGTCGCTTCATCAGCGCGGCGGCGATGCCGAGCCGCTGCTTCATGCCGAGGGAGTACGCCTTCACGCGGTCGTCGGCGCGGTCGGTCAAACCGACGCGGTCGAGCGACTCGTCGACGCGGTCGCGCGGCAGCCCCGCGACCTGCGCGAGCAGCTCGAGGTTGAGCCGGCCGGAGAAGTTCGGGAAGAACAGCGGCGTCTCGACCAGGGCGCCGACCTCGCTGATGACGTCGGGCAGCCCCTGCGGGACCGGCTCGCCGAGCAGCCGGACCTCCCCGGCGTCCGGCTCCACCAGCCCGAGGATCATCCGGATCGTCGTCGTCTTGCCCGAGCCGTTCGGGCCGAGGAAGCCGTGCACCCCGCCCTCCTCGACCACGAGGTCGAGGTTGTCGATCGCGCGCTGCGGAGGCTTGCGCAGCCGCGTGTAGGTCTTGTGCACGCCGGAGACCTCGATGACCCGCACTACAGTGCCTCCCCGAACAGCGCGAGCGTCCGGTCCCACGCGGCCGTCGCCGCGCCGGCGTCGTAGACCTCGGGGCGGGCGTCGTTGAAGAACGCGTGCTGCGTGCCCGGGTAGCCGTGCACCTCGACCCGCCCGCCGGCCGCCTCGATCGCGGCGCGCGCCTGCTGGATGCCCGGCGCCTCGGGCCCGCCGTCGCCCTCGGCGGCGTGGATGATCGCCGCCTTGCCGTCGTACGACGGCCAGTCCGGGCTCATCTTCTCCCAGGGCACCGCCGGGTAGAACCCGACCGCGGCGACGATCTCCGGCGCCAGCGTCGCGGACCACAGCGCGAGGCTGCCGCCCATGCAGAAGCCCACCGCGCCGACCCGCTCGCCGGTCGTCTCCGGCCGCGACCCGAGGTACCGCGCCGCGCCCGCGATGTCCTTGGCGGCGCGGTCGATGGCCAGCCCCATGAGCAGCTTGCCGGCCTCGTCGGGCTCGGTCGCCGTGATGCCGTGGTACAGGTCCGGCGCGAGCGCGACGTACCCCGCGGCGGCGAACCGGTCGGCCACGTCCTTGACGTGCGGAACCAGCCCCCACCACTCCTGGATCACGATCACGCCCCGGCCGGAGCCGGCCCCGGGGACCGCCAGGTAGCCGTCTGCGGTGTCCCCGTTGCTTGCGAACGTCACCTGCTCACCCATGCGAGCGACCCTAGCGGACCGGCCCGCGGGCCACGCCGGGGGGTCGGACGCGGTCAGCGCGGCGCGGGCGGCAACGCCGTGCGGTACGACTCGAACAGGGCGCGCACGAAGCCGGTCTCCCCCGCGACCACGCGCTTCGCGACGACGTTCGCAGGGAAGACGAGGACGTCGCCGGCCGCGCGGTGCAGCGCGAGGTCGGTCCCGTGCTCGTCGGTCGCGATGACCCACCCCAGGCCGGCCGCGCCCGCGAGGTGCCACCCGAACGCGATCCCGACTGCGTTGACCAGCGTGTTGACGTCGACGCGGGTGTCGTCGTCGGCCAGCCACGCCGCGACCGTGGCGTCGAGCCGCTCCAGCGAGGGCGGGTCCTCGCTCGCGCCGGTGTACCGCTCGGCGACCGCGCGCGCGACGAGCAGCTGCTGGTCCCGCCAGGTGTTCTCGGCGGGCGTCAGCGGCGCGACCTTCGGCCCGGACGGCTTGGCCCGCTTCCGAAAGATCATGCGTTGCTCCCGTCGGCGATGCTCCACGCGATCCCGTCGAGGATGTCACGTTCGCTCGCGACCACGTCGGCTATCGACCAGCGGCGCATGATCTCGCGCAGCACGAGCGCGCCCGCGCCGATGACGTCCACCCGGCCCGGGTGCATGACGGCGTACGCCGCCCGCTCGGCGCGCGACGCCGCGAGCAGCCGAGCCGTCACCTCCTCGACCTGCGCCGCGCCGATCCGCGCCAGGTGGATCGCGTCCGGGTCGTACGCCGGCAGCCCGAGCGCCAGCGCCGCCACCGTCGTCACGGACCCGGCCAGGCCGACGAACGTCCGCCCGCGCGCGACGTCCACGTCCACCCGGTCGAGCGCCGCGCCGATGCCGGCGACCGCCGCCGCGACCTCGTCCGCCGTCGGCGGGTCGGAGCGCAGCCGGCGCTCCGTCAGCCGCACGCAGCCGACGTCCACGCTGCGCGCCTGCTCGACGTCGTCGCCGCCCAGCACGAACTCCGTGGAGCCGCCGCCGATGTCGCACACGACGTACGGCGCGGGGAAGCCGCTCAGCTCGGCGGTCGCGCCACGGAACGACAGCCGCGCCTCCTCGTCGCCCGACACCACCTCGGGCGCCACGCCGAGGATCGCCGTGCAGCCGTCGACGAACTCCGCGGCGTTGCGCGCGTCGCGGGTCGCGGACGTCGCGACCATGCGGACGCGGTCCACGCCACGGAGCAGCGCGACGTACTCGCGGAGCGCGCCGAAGGTCCGGTCCAGTGCCTCGGGAGCGAGCACGCCCGTCCGGTCCACGCCCTGCCCGAGCCGCACGACGCGCATCTCGCGGTGCACGTCCACGAGCCGCCCGTCGACGACGTCCGCGACGAGCAGCCGGATCGAGTTGGTGCCGCAGTCGATCGACGCGACCCTCAGCGGATGCACGGCCCGCCGTCGCCCCAGTCGCCGACGGCGTCGAGCACCTCGCGGCCGAACGGGTTCGCGCCCGGCACGGCGAGCTCGTGCGCGGCCAGGACGTGCAGGCACTTCACCCGGTCCGGCATGCCGCCCGCGCTGACCTCGGCCGCCCGTCCGGGCAGCGGCCGGATCGCGTCGCGGCGGGCAAGGTAGCCGGCGTGCGCGGCGGCGTACGCCGCGGCCAGCTCCGGGTCCTCGCCGAGCCGCGCCGTCATCTCGGCCATCACGCCGGCCGCCTCCAGCCGGCCGATGGCCGACGCCGCGCGCGGGCAGGTCAGGTAGTACAGCGTCGGGAACGGCGTGCCGTCCTCCAGCAGCGGCTCGGTCTCGACGACGTCCGGGAGGCCGCACGGGCAGCGGTGCGCGACCGCGCGCAGCCCACGCGGGGGCCGGCCCAGCTGCGCCTCGACGGCGGCGCGGTCGGCCTCAGGGATCACTTCTTCGGCTTCGGCACGCGGCCCGCCGTCTCGACGGTGTCCCACAGCCGCGAGTACCACGGGCCGCTCGTCCCGAGCTGCTTGCCGGCAGGCGTACCCGGCGCCGGCGGGGGCGGCGCCGGCGACGGCGTGAGCAGGATGTACGGCACCTCACCAGGCCGCACGAAGTGCAGCCGTTCGCGGGCCAGCTGCTCGACGTACGCGGGGTCCTGCAGCCGCTTCTTCTGCGCCTCCAGCGCGTCCACCCGCGCCTGCGCCTGCTCCTGCTTGGCCCGCAGCCGGGCGACCTTGCCGCGCTGCGCGACGTACTGCCGCAACGGCACCGTCAGCGCCAGCGCCAGCACGCACAGCACGACCGCGAGGGTCGCGGCGCGCGTCGTGATCGCCACCCGGCGCGGCTCGGCGGGCGGCGGCTTCGGGGTGCCGGTGCCGGTCGTGCGCCGCCGCGCGTCGGGCCGCCGGGCCGACGGCGTGGTCCGCCGCCCCGGGCCGCTCGGCCTGCCGCGCGTCGCCACGGGCTACGCCTTCACCTCGAACCGCGGGAACGCCGTCCGCCCCGCGTACCGCGCCGCGTCGTCCAGCTCCTCCTCGATCCGGAGCAGCTGGTTGTACTTCGCGACCCGCTCGGAGCGCGCGGGGGCGCCGGACTTGATCTGGCCGCAGTCGAGCGCCACCGCGAGGTCGGCGATCGTCGTGTCCTCGGTCTCGCCGGAGCGGTGGCTCATCATCGAGGTGTAGCCGGAACGGTGCGCCAGCGTCACGGCGTCCAGCGTCTCCGTCAGCGTGCCGATCTGGTTGACCTTGACGAGCAGCGAGTTCGCGCAGCGCTCGGTGATGCCGCGGGCGAGCCGGGCCGGGTTGGTGACGAACAGGTCGTCGCCCACGAGCTGCACGATGGGGCCGAGCTCGTCGGTCAGCGAACGCCAGCCCTCCCAGTCCTCCTCGCTCATCGGGTCCTCGATCGAGACGATCGGGTACGCCGCCACCAGCTCCGCGTAGTACGTGGCCATGTCGGCGGCGGACCGCGCGCCGCCCTCGAAGCGGTACAGCCCGTCCTCGTAGAACTCGGTCGCCGCGACGTCCAGCGCCAGCGCGATGTCCTGGCCCGGCAGGAACCCGGCCGCCTCGATCGCCTCCACGATGAGGTCGAGCGCGTCGCGGTTGGCGGGGAGGTTCGGCGCGAAGCCGCCCTCGTCGCCGATCGCGGTCGTCAGCCCGCGCGCCTTCAGCACCGCCTTCAGCGCGTGGTAGACCTCCGCGCCCCAGCGCAGCGCCTCGCGGAACGTGGACGCGCCGACCGGCGCGACCATGAACTCCTGGACGTCGACGTTGGTGTCGGCGTGCGCGCCGCCGTTGAGGATGTTCAGCATCGGCACCGGCAGCACGTGCGCGCTCGGCCCGCCGACGTAGCGGAACAGCGGCAGCCCGGCCGACTCCGCGGCGGCCTTCGCGACCGCGAGCGACGCGCCGAGGATGGCGTTCGCGCCGAGCCGGCTCTTGTCCGGGGTGCCGTCGAGGTCGATCAGCGCCTGGTCCACCAGCCGCTGCTCGGTCGCCTCCATGCCGAGCAGCGCGTCGGCGATCTCCTCGTCGATCGCCCGGACAGCGTTCTCCACGCCCTTGCCGCCGAACCGGTCGCCGCCGTCGCGCAGCTCCACCGCCTCGAACGCCCCGGTGCTCGCCCCGCTCGGCACGGCTGCGCGCGCGATCGTGCCGTCGTCGAGGGCGACCTCGACCTCGACGGTGGGGTTGCCGCGGGAGTCCAGGATCTCCCGGCCGGCGACGGCCTCGATGGACGCCAAGGTGCGCTCCTCGGTCAGCAGGGGACGGTCGCCCCAGCGTACCGGCGCGCTAGCCGGTGACGCGGTACCCGGTGGCCGAGATGTAGACGACCGAGCCCGTCGTGAACGTGTTGACCCGCACGATGACGCACGCCTTCTTGCCGTTGGCCGGCTTCGGCGCGAGCAGCACCGGGCCCGACCAGTCGATCTGCACCGACGGGTGGAAGTTGCGGACGACCGTCCGGCGCAGCGTCGTCACCGTCCACCCCGTGCTCGACGTGCCGCACGTGCCCGTGCCGGTTCCCTGCACGTACGAGACGATGTCGACGTAGTGGTGGCCGGTCGTCGTGCCGTTCGACGGTCCCACCGAGCCGAGGGTCAGCTCGGTCAGCGCGAGCCGGTCCGGGCCGGTCACCTCGCTGAACGTGAACGACTCGAGCGTGTCGGCCGTCCAGTGCCGGTTGATCGTGTTCGGGCCGAAGCCCGCGCGCGACTCCGTCTGGAGCGAGCCGGACGTCGTGACCCGCGCCTTGCGGCTCGCGACGCTCGGGTCGGTGATGTTGACCAGCGTCCCGGTGGCGGCGATGACGCCCACCGGCGCCAGCACGGCGGCCGCGCAGACGGACGCCACCATCGCGACGACGTGCTTCGGTTCGAACTTCATCGGGAGCTCCTCGTCAGGGGGTGTACTTGTACGCCGTGCCGCCGAGCCACAGCGTGGTCTCGGTCGAGATGAGCTGGACCTCGAGCTGCACGCAGACCTTCCGGCCGGCCGCGGCGGGCGCGGGCACGACGAGCGCCGGGCCGTTCCACGTGGCCTGGATGGACTGCTGGAGGTTGCGCACGACGAAGCGCCGCAGCACCTTGCGCTCGTACCCGGGCGGCGGCGAGACGAAGGCAGAGACCGGGCCGCACGGGCTGGAGCCGCTGGTCTGGACGTACGCGACGAGGTCCACGTAGTTGTGGCCGTACGTGCTCCCGACCGGACCGTGCGACCCCAGCGTCACCTCGGTGACGCCGATCCGCTCCGGGTACGTCGCCTCGGCGAGCTTGTGGAACGTCAGGTTGTTCGCGACGAAGTGCCGGCTCGCGGCGCCGACCGGCAGGCCGGCCCGCTGCTCGACCTGGAGCGCGCCGCCGTGGGTCACCCGCGCCTTGCGCGCCGAGTTGAGGGGGTCGGTGACGTTGACGAGGGTCCCGGTCGCCGCCATCACGCCGACCGGCGTCAGGACGGCGGCGACGCTGACCGCGAGGACCATCGTCACGAGCTGCTTCGGCGTGAGCTTCACTGTGTCTCCGTCGTTCGGGTGCGTCGTTGGACGACGTGTTCAGGCCGGGGGCTCAGTACGTGTAGCCGGACACCATGAGGTCCGCCTTGGTCCCGCCGAGCCAGCGGGTCTGCTGGAACCCGAGGCAGGTGCGCTTGCCGCTGGCCGGCGTCGGCAGCAGCAGCGGCGGCCCGGGAAACACCTGCTGCTCGGTCTCGCCGGGGCTCAGCGCGATCGTGCGCAGGATCTTCTTGGTCCAGCCCGAGGGGTGGCCGCACGAGTGGAGGCCGGGCGTGCCGAACTCCGTGAACCCGAGCAGGTCGACGTGCGTGTTCGCGCCGGCGATGTCGTCGCCCCGCACGGTGACGGCCCACTCGGTCACGGCGATCCGCTTCGGCGCGGACGACACGTTGACCACGTGCAGGATCACATCCTGGACCGCGTCGACCCGGTAGCTGAACGCGCCCGTGGGCACGCCGGGGCGTGTCTCCGTGAACAGCGCGTTCGAGGTGCCGACCCGCGCCTTGCGCGAGCTGGTGACGGGGTCGGCGATGTTGACGAGCGTCCCGGTGGCCGCGATGACGCCGACGGGGGCGAGCACCACCGCCGCCGACAGGGCGACGACCATCGCGACGACGTGCTTCGGCTCGAACCTCATCGTGCTGCCCCTTCCGCGCCGGCGGCGTGTACGCACGCCGCTACGGCCACCGCGTCATGCGGTAACCGGCGCGAGCCTCGAACCGGACGTCCCGGACGAACCCGCTCAGACGACGGTAACCCGGACGGGTCAGTCGTACTACCGCTTCTCGGGTGAAAGTCCGGCGGCGTCCCAGACCTCGCGCCACGCGGTCTCGTCCCAGCCGTCCAGCGGGAGGCCGGTGGCGCGGGCGGCCTCCTCAGCCGACTCGAACCGTTCGCGGAAGTCCCTGGCCACGCCGCGCAACGCCGCCTCGGCGTCCACGTCGAGCGACCTGGCGAGCGCGACGACGGCGAACAGCACCCGCCCGACCGCGGCGGCGCGGTGCTCCGGCGCGGTCGTCTCCACCGCCGCGAGCGCCTCGTCGACGTACGGCAGCAGCGCCGGCGGGAGCCCCGCCTTGGTCGCGCGCTTCTGGTACTTCGCGGCGAGCGTGACGGCCGGCTGCCCGAGCGGCACGCCGTGCAACGCGCCCTCGCCGTCCCCCTTCTCGGCCGCCTTGATCTGGTCCCAGTTGTGCTGGACCTCGGACGCGCCGGAGACCGTGACGTCGCCGAACACGTGCGGGTGCCGGCGGACCAGCTTCTCCACGATGCCGCCGGCGACGTCGTCGATCGTCCAGCGGGTCTCGTCGTCGCGCTCCTGCGCGACCCGCGCGTGGAACACCACCTGCAGCAGCACGTCGCCGAGCTCGTCCCGCAACGCCGCCAGGTCGCCGGTCTCGACCGCCTCGACCGCCTCGTACGTCTCCTCGACGAGGTACGGCGCGAGGTCCTCGTGGGTCCGCTCCGCGTCCCACGGGCAGCCGCCCGGCGAACGCAGCCGGTCCATCGTCGCGACGAGGTCGAGCAGCCGCGCGCCCGGCATGTCGTACGAGCCGTAGACGACCTCCAGCTCGACGCCGCCCTCGCGCGCGACCAGGTCGCCGAGCGCGCGGACGAACGCCGGGTCGCCGCCCTGCGACGCGAGCCACACCGCGGTGCGGCCGCCGCGGGCGCGTTCGCGGAACTGGAACGCCAGCCCGGCCGCGACCGGGTCGCCGCCGCCGAGCAGGTAGCTCACGCTGTGGCCGCCGGGCGCCTGCGCCGGGTCGAGCACCGTCACCTCGACGCCGGCCGCCTGGAGGAACGGCAGCTGAACGTGCGCGGGGTCGGCGCAGTACACGTCGCCCGCGCGCAGCTCCTCCCACGCCGGCCAGGAGAGCAGGCCGGGCGCGACGCGGTGCGTGTTGGCGACGAGGACGAGCCGGTCGAGCGCCGGCTCGCCGCCGGCCGGGACCGGGTCGGTCACGGGGCGGTCGGCGTGGGCGCGGGCTGCCGCGGCTGCCCCTGCCCGGGCTGACCGGCCGGCGGCTGGCCCGCCGGCGGCTGGCCCGCGGGCGGCTGGCCCGCGGGCGGCTGGCCGGCCGGTGGCTGGCCCGCGGGCGGCTGCTGGCCGGGCAGCACGCCGGCCGGCTGCTGGCCCGGTACCGGCGCCGGCGACGACAGGTCGTTGCCGCTCTCCGGCGCGATGGTCAGCCGCTGGGCGTCCCACCGCCCGAACCGCGGGTTGACCTTCACGCCGAGGTCCCGCGCCAGGTCGGTGAGGTAGGCGTTGAAGCGCTCGATCCGCTGGTTGCGCAGCAGCCCCCGGCGAACGTCCTCGCGGACCTCGGCGAACCCGCGCGTCGTCCGCTCGACGACCTTGACGATCTCGTAGCCCGTGATCTCGGGCGCGGCCTCGACCTCGACCGGGATCGGGCCGACGACCTGACCGGTCCGCGCGCCGAACACCGCGCGCTCGAACCGCGCCGAGAAGCGGCCCTCGCCGTTGCCGATGCGGCCGAGCGTGCCGCCGGTGTCCTTGGTGTCCGGGTCCTGCGAGTACCGCCGCGCGAGCGCCGCGAAGTCCGCGCCCGGTCGCCGCGCCGCCGTGATGACGCGGGTCGCGATCTTGCGGTCGTGCACGAGGATGTGCGCGATCAGCGCGGTGTCGTACTCCCGCAGCTGTCGGCGGTACTGCGCCCGCAGCTGCTCCTCGGTCACCGGGATGTCCTCGACCAGCTTGTCGAAGATCTCCCGCTGGAGCAGGTCGGTGCGGATGACCCCCGGCGCGTCCTTCATCCGGAACCCGGACGACGGCAGCACCTCGGCGAACCGCTCGCGGCCGCCGTACTCCGCGATGACCTCGTCGAGGCGTTCCCGCACCTGCTGGTCGGTGACCGACACGCCGAGCCGGCGCGCGGCCTCCTCGACCAGCCGGCTGACGATCAGGTCGCGGAGGAGCTGGCGCTGGTACTCCTCCTTCGGCTGCTGGTTCGCGAACTGCTCGTTCTCGTACGCGCTCGCGACGCGGTCGGCGAACGAAGACAGCTCGATCGACTGCTCGCCGACGTGCGCGGCCACGCCGGCCGACATCTGCCCGCACGCGCCGAGCGCGAGGGCGGCGCCGAGCGAGGCGGCGATCGTTCGGAGCGTCACTGCGGAACTCCTTCGAGAACGGCGTCGAGGACGTCGGTGCACCACGCGAGAAGGTCAGTGTCCCGTACGTCCGGTCTCGGGACGAGAACGGTCCGGATCGGCGGCTTCACGACGGCCCCCTTGTAGAGGCGTTGTACGCGCAGCTGCTGGCTCTCCCGCAGCTCCCACGGCGCGAACCGCACGAAGTTCCCCTGCACCGAAACCTCGGTGATGCCGGCCGTGCGGGCCTTGTTCCGGAACGCCGCCACGGCTAGCAGGTTCTCGACCTGCGCCGGCAGCGGGCCGTACCGGTCGGCCAGCTCCTCCCGCACGGCGGCGAGCGAGTCGGCGTCGTGCGCGTTGGCGACCCGACCGTACGCCTGGATGCGCAGCCGCTCCTCGGGGACGTACGCGTGCGGCAGCGCGGCGTCGACGGGGAGGTTGACCTTGACCTCGGCCTCCTCCTCGCGCTTCTCCCCCTTGAACTCCGCGACCGCCTCGCCGACGAGGCGGACGTAGAGGTCGAAGCCGACCGCCGCGATGTGGCCGCTCTGCTCGCCGCCGAGCAGGTTGCCCGCGCCGCGGATCTCGAGGTCCTTCAACGCGACCGCCATGCCGGCGCCGAGTTCGCTGTTCTGCGCGATCGTCTGCAACCGGTCGTACGCCGTCTCGGTCAGCGGGCGTTCCGGCGGGAAGAGGAAGTACGCGTACGCGCGCTCGCGGCCGCGGCCGACCCGGCCGCGCAGCTGGTGCAGCTGCGAGAGGCCGAGCACGTCGGCGCGTTCCACGATCAGCGTGTTGGCGTTGGCGATGTCCAGGCCGGACTCGACGATCGTGGTCGAGACGAGGACGTCGAAGTCCTTGTTCCAGAAGTCGACCATGACGTGTTCGAGCGCGTCCTCGTTCATCTGGCCGTGCGCCCAGCGCACCCGCGCCTCGGGCACGATCTCGGCGAGGCGCTTCGCCGCCTTCTCGATCGACTGCACGCGGTTGTGCACGTAGAAGACCTGGCCCTCGCGGAGCAGCTCGCGGCGGATCGCGGCCCCGACCTGCTTCTCGTCGTACGGCCCCACGAACGTCAGCACCGGGTGGCGTTCCTCCGGCGGGGTGTCGATCGTGGACAGCTCGCGGATGCCGGTGATCGACATCTCCAGCGTGCGCGGGATCGGCGTCGCGCTCATCGTCAGCACGTCCACGCTGGTGCGCAGCCGCTTCAGGTACTCCTTGTGCTCGACACCGAAGCGCTGCTCCTCGTCGACGACCACCAGCCCGAGGTCCTTGAACTTCGTGCCCGCCGACAGCAGCCGGTGGGTGCCGATGACGACGTCGACCTCGCCGTTGGTGACGGCTTCGAGGATCGCCTCCTGCTCCTTCGCGGAGTTGAAGCGGGAGACCGCGCGGACCTGCACGGGGAACTGCGCGAACCGCTCGGTGAACGTCTGGAAGTGCTGCTGCGCGAGCAGTGTCGTCGGCACCAGCACCGCGACCTGCTTGCCGTCCATGACCGCCTTGAACGCCGCCCGTACCGCGATCTCGGTCTTGCCGTAGCCGACATCGCCGCAGATCACGCGGTCCATCGGGACCGGCGACTCCATGTCGGCCTTGACCTCGTTGATGGCGGCGAGCTGGTCCGGCGTCTCGTGGTACGGGAACGCGTCCTCCAGCTCCCGCTGCCACGGCGTGTCCGGGCCGTACTTGTAGCCGGGGCTCGCCATCCGCGCGGAGTACAGCCGGATCAGCTCGGCGGCGATCTCGCGCACCGCCTTGCGGGCGCGCCCCTTCGCCTTGGCCCAGTCGGAGCCGCCGATCCGGTGCAGCGTCGGGGCCTCGCCGCCGACGTAGCGCGTGACGAGGTCGAGCGAGTCGGTCGGGACGCGGAGCTGGTCGCCCTTCGCGTACTCCAGGACGAGGTACTCCCGCTCGCCGCCGTTGACCGTGCGCTTCTCCATCTGCACGTACCGGCCGACGCCGTGCTGCTCGTGCACGACGTAGTCGCCGGGCTTGAGCGTCAGCAGGTCGACGGCGTTGCGCCGCCGGCTCGGCATCTTGCGCATGTCCTTCGTCGCGCTGCGCTGGCCCGAGAAGTCGGTCTCCGTGACCACCGCCAGCTTCAGCCCGGGCATGACGAAGCCGTTGTCGAACGACGCGTTGCCGACCGTGACGCCCGGCCCCGGGGCGGCGTCGATGTCGTACGCCACCCGCACGCCCAGGTCGTGCTCGCGCAGCACCTCGGCGAACCGGTCGGCGGGGCCGTGCCCCTCCGTCACGAACACCACGTGCCAGTCGTCGCGCACCCAATCGCGCACGTCGCCGATCAGCTTCTCCATGTCGCCGACGTACGGCTCGTGCGCGCGCGCGTCCACGACGTTGTCCGCGTCCTCGTCGGCCGCGAACGGCGTGAGGTCCCACCACGGCACGCCCGTCGCCGTTGCCGCCTCGCGGACGTCCTCGACCGGGCGGTACGCCGCGGCGCCGAGGTCGACCGGCGCGGTGCCGCCACCGGCCGCCGCGGCCCACGACGCCTCGAGGAACTCCTCGCTCGTCCGGGTCAGCTCCTCGGCGCGGGCGCGGACGCGTTCGGGGTCGCAGACCAGCACGTGCGCGCCGGCCGGCAGCTCCTCGACCAGCAGCACGAGGTCGTCCACCAGCACCGGCGCGAGTGCCTCCATGCCCTCGACCGGCGTGCCGTCGGCCAGCTTGTCGAGCATCTCGACCAGCTCGGGGTGCTCGATCGCCAGGGCCTTCGCGCGGGCCCGCACGTCGTCGGTCAGCAGCAGCTCGCGGCACGGCGGCGCCCAGAGGCGTTCGGCCGGCTCCAGCGAGCGCTGCGTACCGGCCGCGAAGTACCGCACGTCCTCGACGTCGTCGCCCCAGAACTCGACCCGGACCGGGTGCTCCTCGGTCGGCGGGAAGACGTCGAGGATGCCGCCGCGCACCGCGAACTCGCCGCGCTTCTCGACCAGGTCCACGCGCGAGTACGCGTACCCGACGAGCTGCCGCACGAGCTCGTCCAGCTCGACCGTGTCCCCCTCGCGCACCTCGACCGGCGGGAGGTCGCCGAGCCCCTTCACCTGCGGCTGGAGCACCGACCGCACCGGCGCGACGACGACCTTCAACGGCCCGTCGTCGCCCGGGTGCGCCAGCCGCCGGAGCACCGCGATCCGGCGGCCGACGGTGTCCGCGCGAGGCGAGAGGCGTTCGTGCGGCAACGTCTCCCACGCCGGGAACTCCGCCACGCAGTCGGGCGGCAGCAGGCAGCGCAGCGCGGCGGTCAGGTCCTCCGCCTCGCGGCCGGTCGCGGTCACCGCGACGAGCAGCCGGTCGGTCTGCCGGGCCAGCGTCGCGACCGCGAACGGCCGCAGCGGCGCGGGGGCGGTGACCGTGACGCCGGGGCTGCCGGCGCGCTCGGCCGCCGCCGCGAGCGCGGGCTCGCGCGCCAGCAGGTCGACCAGCCCGGGTACCGCCATCGATGAACGCCTCTCACGCCGAATGCCCCCGGGCAGCCAGGCACCGGGGGTCGTAGCCCCAGCGTAACCCGGCGCGTGCGGTCGCCGCCGGGCCGCGTCACGCCACCCGGCCGCGCACCGCCCACGCCCGCGCGGTCAGCGCGATCGAGCCGTCGGGGCCGGCCGGGAGTCGGGCGCGCAGCGCCTCGCGCAGCGCCGCCTGCCGGTCCGCGTCCAGCGAGACGGTGTACGCCGGCGCCGGCGCCCCGCCCGCGAGGAACGGCGTCCAGTAGTCGTCGAAGTCCCTGAACACCGTCGGCATCGTGATGCCGGTGACCTCGACGTCGGCGAACGCGGTCCGCCACAGCTCGGCCAAGGCGTCCGGCCGGCAGATCGGGAACGTCGCCGCCTCGTCCAGCGCGGCCACCGCCGGGTCCAGCTCGCCGGCGACGTCCCAGAAATGCCGCATGAGCTGCATGCCGTCGGCGTAGTCCCAGACGTACGCCGCCACGACGCCGCCCGAGGCCACGACCCGCCGCGCCTCGGCAACCGCCGCCGCGTGGTCGGGGACGAAGTTGAGCACCAGCCCGGACACCAGCACGTCCGCGGAGTCGTCCGCGAGCGGCAGCGCGGTGGCGCCCGCGACGTGGAACTCCGCGCCGGGCACGTGCGCGGCGGCGTAGGCCGCGAACGCCTCCGACGGCTCGACGCCCGCGACCGAAGCCGGCGCCGCGTCGCGCAGGATCGTCGCGGTCAGCGCGCCGGTCCCGCAGCCGACGTCCACCCACCGGCGCCCGGCGGGCACGGCGAGCCAGCGCACGAACTCCGCCGCAACCAGCCGGCTCCAGCGGCCGACGTACGGCTCGTACGCGTCCCCGCTCGCCCAGTTCGTCACGCCTGCCGTCCGCCGGGTGGGCGAAGGAACAGCCAGTACGGCAGCCCGCTGCCCGGGGCGGTGTCCGCCTCCACCACCGCGAAGCCGTGCCGCTCGTAGAACGGCACGTTGCGCGGCCCGAGCGTCTCGAGGAAGCACCACTCGCCCGCGTCGTCGCACGCGCGCAGCCGCGGCGCGACGACCGCCCCGCCGAGCCCGCGCCCCTGCGCCGCCCGCGCCACGCCGAGCAGCGAGAGGTACCAGTGGCCGGGCACGCCGAGCGCCGCCCGGCGCGCGGTGAGGTGCGCGAACACCGCGTCGATGCGCGCGCACGCGTCGTCGCCGAGGATCTCCGGCATCCGGTCCATCCCGGACGCCGCCCACTCCTCGGCTGTGGCGTCATGCCGCCCGGGCGGGACCCAGCACGCCACGGCGCCGAAGTCGTCGCTGCGCCACACCTCACCGGTCTGGAACGCGAGCCGCGCGATCGGCAGGAAGTGCGCCGCCGCCAGCCGCGCGCGCTCGGCGGCGTCGGGCAGCGTGTGCACGAGCAGCGGGTCGTCGTGGAACGCGTCGCCCAGGACCGCCGCCGCGCGTGGCAGCTCGACCTCGGCGACGCGCACGGTCACGGTGACTCGGTCCCGTGGAACTTGTTCTGGGTGATCGCGAGCCCGTCCGTCAGCAACGACTCCACGGCGTCCGCCGCGCGGTCGACGTGGAACGGCAGCTCGCGGCGTTCGACCGGCGAGAAGTCGTTGAGCACCCAGTCGGCCGGGTCCTGCCGGCCGGTCGGGCGGCCGATGCCGAACCGCGCGCGGTAGTAGTCGCGGCTCCCGATCGCCTGCCCGATGGACTTGAGGCCGTTGTGGCCGTTGTCGCCGCCGCCGAGCTTCAGCCGCAAGGTGCCGTACGGGATGTCGAGCTCGTCGTGCACGACGACGATCCGGTCCGCCGGGATCTTGAAGAAGTCGCGCAACGACGCCACCGGGCCGCCGGAGAGGTTCATGAACGACTTCGGCTTGGCGAGGATCACGCGCAGGTCGCCCAGGCGACCCTCGACGACGTCCGCGCGGCCGCGGTGCGCCTTGAACGACCCGCCCATCCGGCGGGCCAGCTCGTCGGCGACCATGAACCCGGCGTTGTGCCTGGTGCCGGCGTAACGGGGCCCGGGGTTGCCGAGCCCGACGATCAGCGTGGGGCCGTCGGCAGCCACGCCCGGCTACTCGCCGGAGGAGTCGGCACCCTCGGCGGCCTCGCCGGCGCCGGCGGAGGTGTCCTCCTCGGCTGCGGCTGCGGCTTCGGCGGCGTCGGCGACCTCGTCCTCGATCGGGCTGGCGCCGACGACGTGCACGACGATCGCCTCGGGGTCGCCGAGCAGCACCGTGCCTTCGGGCAGCCTGACCTCGGCGGCCGTGATGCCGTGGGCACCGATCTCGGTCAGGCCCGAGATGTCGACCTCGATGCTGGACGGGATGTTCGTCGCCTCGGCCTGGACGTGCAGGAACGTCGCCTGCTGGTCCAGCGCGCCGCCGGCCCTGGCGGCCGGGGCCTCGCCGACGAGCACGATCGGCACGTCCACGGCGACCTGCTCGCCCTTGCGGACGAGGACGAGGTCGACGTGCGTGAGGTCGCCGCGCAGCGGGTCGCGCTGCACCTGGCGGGGCAGCGCGAGCTCGCGGCCGTCCGGCAGGTCGAGCGAGAGGATGACGTTCGTCCCCGACGCCCCCTTGAACGCGTGCAGCAGCTCGCGCGCGGGGAGCGAGATGTGCCGGACGTCGGTGCCGTGCCCGTAGAGGACGGCGGGGACCTTGCCGGCCCGGCGGGTACGGCGCGCGCCCCCCTTGCCGAACTCGTTGCGCGGCTCGGCGGCGATGCGGACCTCGGACACGACTTCTCCTATGCACGTACGGGGTGGGTTCGGCGCGGCGACGACGACCGCCGCGCGCCCAAGATGCGGAGTCTAGCGACGTGCGCCCGGCAGGTGAAACCGGGCACCGTCGTGGAAGGCGTCCGGCGCCCCGTGTCGAAATGCCAGGCATGCGCCGTTGGCCGACCTTTCTCGCGGTGATCACCGCGTCGACGCTTTCCCTCCCCGCCGGGGCGGGGGCTCCCCTCCCGGCGCCGAGCAAGTACGGCGTCGCGAAGAACTTCAAGCTCGTCGGCTACACCAGCCTGGGCAAGCGCGGCATGAACTCACCGATCGCCGTCGCCGGCCGTTGCGTGTACGTCGGCGACCGCGGTGCCCGCAACGGCATCGCGATCGTGGACGCCGCCAACCCCGCCAAGCTGCGCCAGGTCGGCACCATCAAGCCCAGGTCCAGCAGCACGCAGCGCGAGCTGCGCGCCGACGCCGGCCTCGGGCTGCTCGTCGTGATGACCTACAACATCGGCCCGACCGGCAGCACGACGGGCAACTACCTGCACGTCTACGACATCAAGAGCTGCACCAAGCCGGTGCTGCTGTCGACCGTCGACTTCGGCTCCCGGTCGCCGCATGAGTTCTTCCTCTGGAAGGACCCGAAGAAGCCAGGGCGCGCGCTCGCGTACGTCGCGTTCACGATCTACGCACCCGACCTCATGGTCTACGACCTCAGCAACCCGAAGGCCCCGGCGCTGGCCGGTGTGTTCGACCTCGGCGCCGACATCGCGTACCTGCAGCGCGGCGCCACCGGCGCCACGTCGTCGAACGGCGGCTACCTGCACTCGATCTCCGTCAGCGACGACGGCAAGATCGCGTACCTGTCCACGTGGGACTTCGGCCTGATCCTCGCGGACACCTCGTCGCTCGCGTCGGCGTCGCCGGGCGCCGTCGTTCCGGCCAGCCTGCCGCTGCAGTACGACGGCAACGTGCACGGCGCGGTGAAGGTGCCTGGCAAGCCGTACGCCGTGCTCACCGAGGAGGGCTACGCCAGCACGGCCGACCTCGTCACCGGCAAGGGCGGCTGCCCGTACGGCTGGCTGCGGATGGCCGACCTGTCCACCGCGAACGCGCCCAAGGTCGTCGGCGAGTTCAAGCTGCAGGAGAACAACTGCGACCGCGCCAAGGCGCTGAACGGCACGTTCACCTCGCACAACCAGACGGTGTTCCCGAACGTCGCGCTCGTCCCCTGGTACGGCGGCGGCCTGCGCGCCGTGGACATCTCGAACCCGGCCGCGCCGGTGGAGTCGGGGGCGTTCGTGCCGAGACCGGCGTTCGTACCCGACTACCGCGACAACCGGCTCTTCTTTTCCAGCTCGCCGGCGGAGCGCTGGACCGGCGCCATGTGGTCGTACCCGGTCGTGAAGAACGGCCTCATCTACGTCGTGGACATCGACCTCGGCCTCTACGTCCTGCGCTACACCGGCAAGCACGCGGGCGAGGTGGCGAAAGCGGTGTTCGTGGAAGGCAACAGCGCGCCGTCCAACTACGGCGGCGGCCGGCCGGTCACGG
>DATLNJ010000083.1:0-18417 GCA_035536815.1 Frankiaceae bacterium | reverse complement strand
CTCGCTGCTGACGTTCCTCTGCGCGATCTACTCGTTGAAGACGATCCCCAACCCCGGCAAGCCGAAGGCTCTCCTCAGCCTGATGATGCTGCTCGAGGTCGGCATGATCGGTGCCTTCATCTCCCTCGACCTGCTGCTCTTCTTCATCTTCTTCGAGGTCGTGCTCGTCCCGATGTTCTTCATGATCGCGATCTGGGGCGGGCCCAACCGGTCCTACGCGAGCATCAAGTTCTTCCTCTACACGCTGTTCGGGTCGGCGTTCATGCTGCTGTCGTTCCTCGCGATCTACTTCCGCGCCGAGGAGCCGACGTTCGACATCCTGCTGCTGTCGCAGAACACCGACTGGTTCTCGCGCGACTTCCAGATGATCGCGTTCCTCGGCATGTTCGTCGGCTTCGCGATCAAGGTGCCGATGTGGCCGCTGCACACCTGGCTGCCCGACGCGCACACGGAGGCGCCGACGATCGGCTCGGTGCTGCTGGCCGGCATCCTGCTGAAGATGGGCACGTACGGCTTCGTCCGGATCGCCATGCCGATCCTGCCGGAGGGCGCCAAGGCGTACGCGCCGTACATCGGCATCCTCGCGGTGATCGCGATCATCTACGGCGCCCTGTGCTGCCTGGCCCAACGCGAGATCAAGCGCATGATCGCGTTCTCGTCGGTCGGCCACATGGGCTTCGTCATGCTCGGCATCGCGACGATGACCGAGACCGGTATCAACGCCGCCCTGTTCGGCAACATCGCGCACGGCGTGGTCACCGGCATGCTGTTCTTCATCGTCGGCTCGCTGAAGGAGCGCTACCACACCGGCGACATCGCGGAGATCGGCGGTGGCGTGCTGGCGAAGACGCCGTACCTCGGGGCGCTGCTCACCTACGTCGCCATCGCCTCGCTCGGCCTGCCCGGCCTGGCCGGCTTCTGGGGTGAGATGTTCGCGCTGCTCGCCGCGTGGAGCCCGGCCGAGGGGCTGCACCGCGGCCTGTTCTACGGCCTCGCCGTCGGCGGCGCGATCGGCACCGTCCTCACCGCCGGCTACTTCCTCTGGCTGCTCCAGCGGGTCAACCTCGGCGTCGTACCCGAACGCTGGCGCAACGAGCGCTTCAGTGACGTCATGGGTGTCGAGCTCACCGCGTGGGCGCCGCTGCTGGTGCTGATCCTCGCGCTCGGCCTCTACCCGCGGTTCATCTTCGGGATCACCGACATCGCCGTGAAGGGCCTGCTGCACGGCATGGGCATGGGCGCCGACGCGGGCGGCGCGGGGGCCGGCCACTGATGACCCCGCTCCAGTCGATCGACTACTACGCGATCCTGCCGGAGCTGATCCTCGGCGGGGCGGCGCTGCTCGTCCTGATCGTGGACCTGTTCCTGCCGCGGGACCGCAAGTGGCTGGCGATGCCGCTGTCGCTGTTCGGCGTGCTCGGCGCGCTGGCCGCGACGCTGACGTTCGTCGGCAACGTCTCCGGGCAGGACGCGCGGGCGACGTTCTGCACCGACGCCTCGCCGGTGCCGCCGCTCGCGGGCGGTGCCGGTGGCGTGGCCGGCGTCCTGACCGGCGGCGGCTGCTCGTTCGTCATGGACAACTTCGCGGTGCTGTTCAAGGTGCTGTTCCTCGTCACCGCGGTGGTCGTGCTGCTCCTCTCGCTGAACTACTTCGAGGAGGGCCGCTACTACCAGGGCGAGTACTACTTCCTGCTCCTGGTGTCGTTCTTCGGGATGCTCACGATCTCGTCGAGCCGCGACCTGATCATGCTGTTCATCTCGCTGGAGCTCGTGTCGGTGCCCGGCTTCGTCATCGCCGGCTTCCGCAAGACCGACACCAGGTCGACCGAGTCCGCGATCAAGTTCTTCCTCATCGGCGTCCTCGCCACCGCGGTGATGCTGTTCGGGATGAGCCTGATCTACGGCCTCACCGGGTCGTTGCAGCTCGAGCAGATCGCCGCCCGGCTCGCGACCGATGCCCGTACTCCGGCCGCCCTCGGCGCGGTCGGGCTGGTGATCACCGGCTTCGCGTTCAAGGTGTCGGCGGCGCCGTTCCACTTCTGGGCGCCGGACACCTACCAGGGCGCGCCGGTCCCGGTGGCGGCGTTCCTCTCCGTCGCGTCCAAGGCGGCCGGCTTCACCGGCCTGATGGCCGTCTGCTTCATCGGCTTCGCGCCGTACGCCGACGTCTGGGGCCCCCTGCTCGCGGTGCTCGCCGTGCTGACCATGACGCTGGGCAACCTCGTCGCGATCCAGCAACGCCACATGGTCCGGCTGCTCGCGTACTCCTCGGTCGCCCAGGCGGGTTACATGCTGGTGCCGTTCGGCGTCGCCGCCGCGGCGGGCGGGCGGGCCGACCTGTCGGGCGCCTTCGCGGCCACGCTGTCGTACATCGCGATCTACGCCGTCATGAACCTCGGCGTATTCTCCTGCGTCATCGCGGTCGCCCGCCGCACCCCACGCAACCTCATCGCGGACTACCGCGGCCTGGTGAAGACCTCGCCTGTGCTCGCGGTGACGCTGGCGTTCTTCCTGTTCTGCCTCGCGGGCGCGCCGCCCGGCGTCGCCGGACTGTTCGCGAAGTTCGTGGTGTTCCGCGCCGCGGTCGATGGCGAGGTCGTCTGGCTCGCCGTCGTCATGGCGGTCAACACCGTCATCGCGGCGTACTACTACCTCAAGCTCGCGTTCAACCTGTTCGCCGGGATCGGCGAGCCGGCCGGTGACGAGCCGCTCGGCCGGGCGCGCATCCCCGCCCCGATCGTCGCGGCGATCGGCGTCACCACGGTGGCGACGCTGGTGCTGTCGTTCTGGCCGCAGTTCGTGTTCGACGTCACCCCGCGCGCGGTGTTCGCCTTCGCCGGCTGACGCGCGAGGGTGCACCGACACCGTCCCGGCTAGGCTCGGCGCCGTGCTGACCCGCGTCTACCGCAACGGCGTCCTGGAGGACGAGGGGTTCGACCCGGCGCGGATCTCCGACTACCTGGACGAGCCGGACACCGTCGTCTGGCTGGACGTCTGCCGCCCCTCACCCGGCGACCTCGCGGTCGTCGCGGACGAGCTCGGGCTGCACCCGCTGGCCCGCGAGGACGCCACCGGGCGGGCCCAGCGGCCGAAGCTGGAGCCGTACGCCGGGCACCAGTTCCTCGTCGCGTACGCCGCGGCGTACGACCGCAAGGCGCGCGAGCTCGTGACGTCCGAGGTGGACGTCTTCTTCGACGACCGCTGGGTGCTCACCGTCCGCAAGGAGCCGGTGTTCGACATCGCGCCGGTCCTCGCGCAGTGGGACGCCAACAGCGCGCTCGCGAAGCACGGCACGGCGTTCCTCCTGCACGGGCTGCTCGACGTCGTCATCGAAGGTCACTTCGCGGTGATCGCGCACCTCGACGACGAGATCGAGGCGCTGGAGGACGAGCTGTTCGGCTCGGAGGGCGGCGGCGTCGACACGCAGCGGCGGTCGTTCGAGCTGCGGAAGGCGCTGGTGTCGTTGCGCCGCGTCGTGCTCCCGATGCGCGAGGTCGTCAACGGCCTGGTGCGCAGGGAGGCGTTGCCGATCGACGGCGAGCTGGCGCCGTACTACCAGGACCTGTTCGACCACGTGCTGCGCGCGGCGGAGTGGACCGACTCGCTGCGCGACCTGATCGGCACGCTGCTGGAGACCCACCTGACCATCCAGGGGAACCGGCTCAACGAGGTCATGAAGCGGCTGACGTCGTACGCCGCCATCGTCGCGGTCCCGACGGCGGTGGCCGGCATCTACGGCATGAACGTCCGCCTCTACCCGGCGCCCGGCAGCGAGGCGGGGTGGTGGGTCTCGCTCGCGCTGATGGCCGGGATCTCCGGCTTCCTGTTCTTCTACTTCCGCCGCAAGGACTGGCTCTAGGGGGACGCCGGGCGCCGGCGCCGCGGGTGCGCCGCGCGGGCGCCGCGCGAGCTGCCAGTGCGTGGCGGGCCCTTCGCGTGCTCGGCGGCACTGGCAGTTGCGGCGGGAGCAAGGCGGCAACGCAACGCGGTGGCACTGCGCGCGCCGCGGGCGGCGCGCCGCGGGCCGTCAGCGGTAGTTCGTGAACTGCAGCGGGATGCCGAAGTCGGCGTCCTTGAGCAGCGCGATGACCGCCTGCAGGTCGTCCTTCTTCTTGCCGGACACCCGTAGCTGGTCGCCCTGGATCTGCGCCTGGATGCCCTTGGGACCCTCCCCGCGGATCCGCTTCGCGATCTCCTTGGCCTTGTCGTCGGCGATGCCCTGGTTGATCTCGACGGTCAGGCGCGAGGTGTTGCCGCCGGCCGGCTGCGGCTCGCCGTGCTGCAACGCCTTCAGCGAGATGCCGCGCTTGATCAGCTTCTCCTGGAACACCTCGAGCACGGCCTTGACCCGCTGGTCGGAGTTGCTACGGATCTCCACGCTCTCGCCCGACCACGCGATCGTCGAGCCGGTGTCCTTGAAGTCGTAGCGGTTGGCGATCTCCTTCGCCGCCTGGTTGAGGGCGTTGTCCACCTCCTGGTGGTCGACCTTGCTCACGATGTCGAACGACGGGTCGGCCACGGCGGTCTGGCTCCTCTCGGACGGGCGTCGTCCCACATCCTCTTACAGTCGCGGTAACCGCCGCGCGCAGCCGTCCCGCGATCCGTTATCCTTCGCGACGGCCCGGTACGCCGGACCAGCACGGGAGGTTGCCCGAGTGGCCAAAGGGAGCAGGCTGTAAACCTGTCGGCATCGCCTACGGAGGTTCGAACCCTCCACCTCCCACCCGACGCGCGAGCGCCGCGGCCCCGGCTCAGGGACCGCGGCGTTCGGCCTTTCCGCTCCTCCGGTAGAGGGTTTCACCGGGCGCGCGGGCGAGAAGACCGACATTGCCCGAGTTCGTACGTGGGGCCGCCCACTCCCCGCGGTAACGACGCCCGGACGGCTTCGGGAATCACCCTTCCGGAGCCTCAACCCAGCGCCCGGATATGCCGTTACTCCGTTGCAGTGGTGTGCCCTCACACACCGGCTGAGGAGGCGCGTATGGCCGTACCGGTCGCGCGCTCCCACACGGCCCGGACGGCGTACGCGCTCTCCGCCGTGCTGCTGGCCGCGGGCATCACGCTGACGCTCTGGCCGGTCCGGCTGCTGGACCGGCTGGACACCGGCGTCGCGATCTGGCCGATCGCGCTCGTCGCCGTGACGATGCTGTTCAGCGCGTCGTCGATCACGGTGGAGTTCCGCCGGCAGGCGCACACGCTGTCGATGACGGAGATCCCGCTCGCCATCGGGCTGTTCGCCGTGTCGCCCGTCGCGCTGGTGCTGGCGAAGGCGCTCGGGCACCTGCTCGACAACGTGCGCGTGCGCCGCCCCGCGTACAAGACGGCGTTCAACGTCTCGCTCGTCGTGTTCCAGGTGCCGGTCGCGGTGCTCGTCTTCCGCGCGCTGGCCTCCGCGGGCGCGACCGGCCCGCGCGGCTGGCTCGCCGCCGCGGCCGCCGTCGTGACGGCGAACCTCATCTCGGCGGTCGCCATCTTCACGGTCATCGCGCTGACGCAGGGCCGCGTCGGCCGCGGCGACCTGCACTTCGCGGTCGGCGAGTGGCTGCTCGTCAGCGTCGCGGAGACGGCGTTCGCGATCGTGGCGGTCGAGGCGATGCGGCAGGAGCCGTGGACCGGCGTGCTGCTCGCGGTGGTCGCGCTGCTGGTGCTGTTCTTCGCGCGGGCGTACGCCGTCCTGCGCGACCGCCACCTGGAGCTCGCCGCCGTCTACGAGTTCGGCCGGAGCGTGAGCGAGCCGGACCCCGAGGACCTGCCGGAGTTCGTCGCGGGCAAGGTGCGTGAGCTGCTGCGCGCCGAGCGCGCGGAGGTGCTGCTGGCGTACGAGGGCGGGCTGACCTGCTGGCAGGCCCGCGAGGACGGCGTGCGGACCGTCGCGCCGGCCGAGTGGCCGTGGTCGGAGGTCGTGGAGTCGGCCGGGCCGGTGCTCGGGCCGCGCGGCCACGACGCGGTGGCCGTGCCGCTGCGCGGGGAGACCGGCGTCGTCGGGATGCTGGCGGCGTACGACCGCCTGGGGAACGTGCGGCGCTTCAACCGAGCCGACGTGCAGCTGCTGGCCGCGCTCGCGGCGCAGGCGGGCGCGACGCTGGAGAGCGCGCGGCTGGTCGAACGGCTCCGCCACGAGGCCGCGCACGACGCGCTGACCGGCCTGCTGAACTGGACCGGCCTGCGCGCGCGGGTGGACGGCGTCATCAACGGCGGCGGCCGCATCGCGTTGCTGCTCATGGACCTCGACCGGTTCAAGGACGTCAACGACACCCTCGGCCACCACAACGGCGACGAGCTGCTCGTCGAGCTCAGCGAACGCCTCGTCGCGTACTGCCGCGACCGGCGCGTCGTGGGCCGGATCGGCGGCGACGAGTTCGTCGTCCTGCTGACCGACGCCGGCGACGTCGCGGCGCCGAAGCCGGTCGCGGCCGAGCTGCTCGGCGTCGTCGCGGCGCCGGTCGTGCTCGACGGCGTACGGATCGAGATGTCTGCCAGCATCGGCCTCGCCGTCTACCCGGAGCACGGGCTGGACGCCGCGGGGCTGCTGCAACGCGCCGACGTCGCGATGTACACGGCGAAGGCCGGGCACGGCGGCGTGGCGATGTACCAGCCGAGCGAGGACCACGTGTCGGCGCGGCGGCTGGTGCTGGCCGGCGAGCTGCGCCGCGCGCTCGACGAGGGGCTGCTCACGGTCGCCTACCAGCCGAAGGCGTCGCTGGAGGACGGGCGCATCACCGGCGTCGAGTCGTTGCTGCGCTGGCAGCACCGCGAGCTGGGCTTCGTGCCGCCGGACGAGTTCATCCCGCTGGCCGAGCGGACCGGGCTCATCGTGTCGCTGACGACGTACGTGCTCGACCGCGCACTCGGCCAGACCGCGCGCTGGTTGCGCGACGGGCTCGACCTCAACGCCGCCGTCAACATCAGCGCACGGAACCTGCTCGACAGCGAACTGCCCGACGAGATCGGCGCGCTGCTGGTGCGGCACGGGGTCGAGCCGCGGCGGCTGACGCTGGAGATCACCGAGAGCTCCGTCATGGCCGATCCCGAGCGCGCGATGGACGTGCTGGAACGGCTGCACGGCATCGGCATCCGGCTGTCGGTGGACGACTTCGGGACCGGCTACTCGTCACTGACGTACCTCAAGAAGCTGCCGGTGGACGAGGTCAAGATCGACAAGTCGTTCGTGCTGTCGATGGCGACCGACGCCGGCGACGCGGCGATCGTGCGTTCGATCATCGACCTCGGCGGCAGCCTCGGGCTGACCGTCGTCGCGGAGGGCGTCGAGGACCCGGCGAGCTGGCAGCGGCTCGCGGACCTCGGCTGCGACGTCGTGCAGGGGTACGGCCTGTGCCGCCCGGTGCCCGCCGAGCAGGCCACGGCGTGGCTGCGCGCGTGGGACCCGGAGCAGGCGATCCGGCGGGGCGCGCGGTCGGTCACGGAGCTGACGCCGCGCCGTCGGCTCGCGCTCGGCAACGACCTGTAACGGTGTGCGGTGCGCGCCGCCGATGGGGTAGCCTTCGCTCTGCTCTCCGCCCCCTTAGCTCAGTCGGCAGAGCGTCTCCATGGTAAGGAGAAGGTCTACGGTTCGATTCCGTAAGGGGGCTCTCGGTACGGCGCCGGGCCGGCTCGGCCGGGCGCTATCGCGTTCGGCGGGGCGTCGGCGAGCGGGTATCGTGACGGCGTTCCACCCGCGGCGGAGTAGCTCAGTCTGGCAGAGCAAGCGGCTCATAATCGCTGTGTCGCCGGTTCAAGTCCGGCCTCCGCTACCACGTACGGACGACGCGCCCGGCGCGTCGTGGCCCGCTGTCGCCGGGCCGCGCCTTGGACAGGCCCGGCCCGCGTCGGCTATCCTCTGCGGGTTGTCCGTCCGCCCTTGAGAGAGGCTTGCCCGCTGTGGCCGCCACCGACGTTCGCCCGAAGATCACGCTGGCCTGCACCGAGTGCAAGCACCGCAACTACATCACCAGGAAGAACCGCCGGAACGACCCGGACCGCCTGGAGATGAAGAAGTTCTGCCCGAACTGCCGGGCGCACCACCCGCACCGCGAGACGCGCTAGCCGCGCCGCGTACGCGCACCCGACAGGCCGGTCCCGCAGCGCGGGGCCGGCCTTCGTCGTCGCCGGGGGAGAATGCGCGCGTGGACTGGGACGCCGTCATCGCTGCCGGCCTGTACGACCCCGCCGCGCCCGGCGCGGCCGACCGGCGGGCGCTGCTGGAGTTCCTCGCCGCCGAGGGCTGCTCACTCGACGAGATGGTCGCCGCCAACGCGCGCGGGCGGCTGTTCGGGCTGGCCGGCGACCGCAAGGTGCGCCCCGGCCGGGACGAGTTCACGCTGCGCGAAGCCGCGGAGCTGACCGGCGCGGACGTGGACTTCGTCGTGCGGCTCTGGCAGGCGTACGGGCTCCCGATCGTCGACGCCGACACGAAGGTGGCCTCGCGCGCCGACCTCGACGTCCTGCCGCTGTTCGTGGCGAACGCCCGGCTGCTGGGCGAGGACGGCGCGCTCGGGCTGGCGCGGGTGGCGGGCGCCTCGGTGGCGCGGTTCGCGGACGCGATCTCGGCGGCGTTGCGTGCCGCGCTCACCGACCTCGCGATCGACAACACCGGCAGCGAGGCGGAGACGGCGCGCGCGTACTCGCGGATCGCCGAGCTGACGCCGGCCGTGGGCAACGCGCTCGACGTGCTGCTGCGCCACCACCTCGAGTCCGCGCGGCGGCAGTTCGAGGATTCCGACAGCTACGACCTCGCGCTGCTCGGGCAGATCCGCGTGGCCGTGGCGTTCGTGGACGTCGCCGGGTTCACGGCGTTGAGCCAGGTCGCGACCAGCGCCGAGCTGGCGCGGATGCTCGACTCGTTCGAGGAGCTGGCGTCGGGGCTCGTCAACGCCGTGGACGGCCGCGTGGTGAAGTTCATCGGCGACGCCGTCATGTATGTCACCGCGAAGCCGGCCGCGGCCGTCGAGGTCGCGTTGCGGCTGGTGGACCGGTCGGAGCACCCGGTGCGCGCCGGCGTCGCGTACGGCGTGCTGCTGGCCCAGGACGGCGACTACTTCGGCCCTCCGGTCAACCTCGCCGCCCGCCTCGTGGCGACCGCCGAGCCGGGCCAGGTGCTCGTCTCCGACGAGGTGTGCAAGCTGCTCCCCTCGGACTACGAGGTCCAGCCGCTGCCGCCGCGCGAGCTGCGCGGGATCGCCGAGCCGGTGACGCCGTACGCCGTGAGGTAGCGTCCGCGACTGTCGCCGACATGTGAGGAGAAGCAGTGGGACGACTGGACGAACGGGTCGCGATCGTCACCGGCGCGGGCCGCGGCATCGGCCGCGCGACGGCCGAACGGCTCGCGAGCGAGGGCGCGATCGTCGTCGTCAACGACGTCGACGCGGAGCCCGCGCACGAGACCGTGGACCTCATCAAGGCTGCCGGCGGCACCGCGAGCGCGAGCCTGCAGAACACCGTCCAGGCCGCGCAGGCCGAGGAGCTCGTGCGGTCGACGATCGACACGTACGGCAGGGTCGACATCGTCATCAACAACGCGGGCACGACGCGTGACAAGACGTTCCACAACCTCGACGACGACCTGTTCGACTTCGTCTTCGACGTGAACTTCAAGACGGCGTTCCACGTCTCGCTCGCCGCGGTGAAGCACATGCGCGCGGCCGGCAAGGCGGAGCTCGAGGCGAACGGCCGCCCCGCCTACAACCGCAAGATCGTGAACACCTCCAGCGTCGCCGCGATCCTCGGCAACCCCGGGCAGTTCAACTACACCGCCGCGAAGGGCGCGCTCATCGCGACCACCCGCACGCTGGCGCTCGAGCTCGGCCGCTTCGGCATCAACGTCAACGCCGTCGCGCCCGGCTTCGTCGAGACCCGGCTGACGCAGGCGAAGGAGCAGGGCGACGGGACGTACGGCATCCCGGACGTCGCGCGCAACATCGCGATCTCGATGATCCCGCTCGGCCGGCCCGGACAGCCGGAGGACATCGCCGCGGTGCACGCGTTCCTCGCCAGCCCGGACAGCGACTTCGTCTCCGGCGTCACCATCCCGGTCGCCGGCGGCCAGCTCGGGACCATGTGATGGGGATCAACCGCGACTTCATCGGCCGGACGTTCCCGGCCAGCGAGCCGTACGAGGTCTCGCGGGTCAAGATCCGCGAGTTCGCCCACGCCATCGGCGACAACAACCCGGCGTACCTCGACAAGGAGGCGGCGCAGGCGCTCGGCCACCCGGACGTCATCGCGCCACCGACGTTCGCCATCGTCATCTCGTTCACGATGGGCGCGCAGCTCGTCTTCGACCCGGGCCTGGGCCTGAACTACGCGCTCGTCGTGCACGGCGAGCAGTCGTTCTCGTACACCCGGCCGATCCACGCGGGTGACGTGCTGGTCGGCACGCCGCGGATCGTGGACATCCGCGACGCGGGCCGCAACGAGCTGCTCACCTGGGAGGCGGTCATCACGACGCTCGACGGCGAGCACGTGTGCACCGCCGTCAACACCCTCGTCTCCCGTGGCACCGCGGAGGGAGCGCAGTGATCAGCTACGACGACGTCAACGTCGGTGACGCCATTCCGGCCCGCGACTTCAGCATCCAGCGCATCAACCTCGTCATGTACTGCGGCGCGTCCGGCGACTTCAACGTCATCCACTGGAACGAGCGCATCGCGACGATGGTCGGCCTGCCGAACGTCATCGCGCACGGCATGTACACGATGGCGCAGGCCGCCCGGGTGGTGACCGACTGGGTTGGTGACCCCGGCGCGGTCGAGGAGTACAAGGTCCGCTTCTCCAAGCCGGTCGTCGTGCCCGACGACGACAAGGGCGCGACGCTCACCGTCAGCGGCGAGGTCACCGAGAAGCTCGACGGCAACCGCGTCGTCGTCACGCTCACCGCGACGGCCGGTGACGACACCGTGCTGCAGGGCGCCAGGGCGACCGTCCGCCTGTCATGACCGGCCCGCCGCCCGAGGTGGCCGCGCTGGCCGAACGCCGCGCGGCCGCCCGGGCGGCGAGGGACTGGGCCGCCTCCGACGCGCTCCGCGACGAGCTCGCCGCGCTCGGCTGGCTGGTGAAGGACACGCCCGATGGCTGGACGCTGGCCGAGAAGCCGCCGTACGACGACTACGACCGCGTCACGGACCTCCCCGACCGGTCGGCCGAGCCGGACACCCGCGACGTCACCGTCGCGATCCTCGCGGAGGGGTGGCCGGACGACGTACGGCGCTGCGTCGCCTCGGTCCGCGCGCACAGCGACGCGCACGTGCTCGTCCTCGACTGCGGCACCGGCTACACCGACGACGACGCCGAGGTGCTGCACCTCGCGACCGACCCCGGCTGGGCGGCCGCGCGGACCGCGCTCCTCGAGGCGGACACCGCGCGCGTCCACCTCACGCTGGACCCGTCGATCGAGCTGACCGGCGACGCCGTGACTCCGGTGCTGCGGGCGTTCGACGACCCGGCCGTCGTGGTCGCCGGTGGGTGGGGCGTGAACGTCACGGAGACGTGGACGGAGTTCGCGGACGCCGTACCCGGCGAGGTGGACGCGGTGCTCGGCTACCTGTTCGCCGTACGCCGGGCGGCCGGCCTGGCGACGCCGCCGCACCCGAAGGCGCGGTTCTACCGCAACGCCGACATCGAGTGGTCGTTCGCGCTGCGCGCGGCGGGCGGCAAGGCGGTCATGACCGAGCCGCTGCCCGCGACCAGGCACCGCCACCGCGGCTACCACGACAGCAACCCGGAGTACCGGGACCGGGAGTCGCGGCGGACGTACGACCGGTTCCTCAAGCGTTTCCGGCCGTAGGTCCGTACCGCCCTAGTCATTTCGGGCCATTTGGGTGCGAAAGCCTCGACTGCGGACGTTCCGCATCCGATGCTCTCCCTCATGCTCGCGCTGCTCATCGTGACCACCGCCCTCCTGCTGGCCGCCATCGGCGTGCGCGCCGAGCGCGACGGCCGCGGCCGCGAGATCTGGGTCTGCAACGCCGTCGCGGTCGCGTTGTTCGCGATGACCGTGTCCGCACACGCCAGCGGCCGGATCGGCTGACCGAGGCGTTCGTCTCGACTCGGGCAGAATGTCCCGGTGACCACGGCCCCTACGCCCGACCCGCCCGCGGGCGCCCCCGCTCCGCCGCCCTTGGCGCCGCCGGTAGCGCCGCCGATCGGCTGGCTGCTCGCGTACCGCGTGCTCGGCCTCCGGCTGCCCGCGGAGCACCGGGCGTGGGTGGCGCAGGACGTCGCGCGCCGCAGGTTCCTGACCTGGCGGGAGGGCCGCTCGTTCGTCTGGGGCCTGGCTTTGGTCGGCCTCTACTACGTAGCGCAGACCGCGATCTTCGAGCCGCCGCAACGGCGGACGCTCCTGCGGTTCGCGTTGCTCGTGCTTGCCACCGCGCTGCTCCCGAGCGGCAAGACGCTGGTGCGCCGCACGCTGCGCTGGCAGCGGGTCGACCGGCGCGGCCAGCCGGTGCAGCCGAAGGGATGGGCCGTCCTCGACAACCGCGAGGCCGTCGTGGTCGGCGTCGCCGTGCTGGTGCTGTTCACGGGGGCGACGTCGCTGTACGCGTTCGCCCGCCGGCCCACGGGGGTCGCGGCGGCGAAGTGCGGCAAGCCGGACGAGGCCTCCATCAGCCTCATCCGCTCCGGGCTCAAGGACGAGACGACCGCCCTGCAGGAGCCACGGCAGCTGACGTTCGGCGAGAAGAAGCTCTTCACCGCGATGGTGGATGGCCCCGAGGGGCCGCCGCGGCTGTGGATCTGGCTCATCGAGGGCTCGGAGGTCTACGGGCTGTGGACGCCGGCCGTCGCGAAGGACAACCCGACGTCGTTCGCGACGCTACCGCGCGAGCGCGCCGACCCGGCGCTCGGCGCCGCAATCCAGCGGCTCGTCGAGTGTATCGGCGACGGCGGCCGTGGCGGTGGCGGGTAGGTCGGAAGCCGCTGCGGTTCCATGTCGCAACCCGGTTGCGGGCCGGGCGCGGAAGTGACGCGAGTCGCACCCGGTCGGCTGCGGGGCCGCGGTTCGGCGGCCCTCGACCGAATCGGCCGGCGCGGCTACCGTCGACTCCCACCGCCCGGCGGCTCTCCAGTCGTTCCCTACGCGGCTGCCGCCGCGGTGCGAGGAGCACCCATGCTGCGCACGCTCATCGCGGCCGCCGTCGCCGCGGCGTCCATCGGGTTCACGGCGCCCGCCGCCGTCGCGAGCCACCTTGCCCACTGCCGCTGGAGTCCGCAGCCGGGCGGCAGCAATCCGAGCGGCGGCGTTCTATACGGGTTCGGGGAGCAGTCGTCCACCTCCAGCGCGACCTGCTACATCCTCGCCGATGGAGCGATCGTGGTGTCGCAGCGGATGGAGGGGGCGTTCGTGCGGCCGGTCCCGACCTTCGTCGCGAGCGTCGTGAGGTTCTGCATCAGCCACGTCGGGCCGAGCGGTTCCGGCACCGTCTGCGTCACGTACGCCAACAATCAGATCCCGCCGCAGGTCGTCTGGGACACGCTGGACGCCGTGGTCACGGAGGTCATCTGGCCGCTCATGGCCTCGGCCTGCTCCACCGTCGGGACGCTCGCGGACGACTACGGCCCCGTGACGATCACCGCGGGCGGCGACGTCTACGTCAACGGCGAGCCGCAGCTCGACTGCCACCCCACGCAAGGCGGCCGCGCGACGACCTAGCAGGCTTGGCGAACCGGGCTTCTTCGTCGGCGGTCACGCCAGGTTCCAGTGTTGCCGAGCACCAGCAGGGGTCGCCCGCACTGGAAGTTGGCGCCGGGCGGGCACCCGGGGCCCGCGTTTCCCCAAGCCCTACTGGTCCCGGCCGAGCACCTCGGCGATGCGCTCGACGCCGCGGCGCAGGTCGTCGTCGCCGAGCGCGTACGACAGCCGCGCGTACCCCGGCGCCCCGAACGCCTCGCCCGGCACGATCGCGACCTCGGCCTCGTCGAGCAGCAGCTCAGCGACGTCGGCGCTCGACTTCGGCGCGCGGCCGCGGACCTCGGTGCCGAGGACGCCCTTCACGCACGGGAACGCGTAGAACGCGCCGAACGGCTCCGGGCACTCGACGCCGTTGATCTCGTTGAGCATCGAGTGGACGAGCCGGCGGCGCCGGTCGAACGCCGCGCGCATCTCCGCCACCGCGTCCAGCGGCCCGGTCACGGCGGCGAGGGCGGCGGCCTGCGCGACGTTGGAGACGTTGCTGGTGGCGTGCGACTGGAGGTTCGTGGCCGCCTTGGTCACGTCGTTGGGGCCGATCATCCAGCCGACCCGCCAGCCGGTCATCGCGTACGTCTTCGCGACGCCGTTGAGGACGACGCAGGTGTCGGCGAGGTCGGGGACGACGACCGGCATCGAGACGTGCGTCGCGCCGCCGTAGACGAGGTGCTCGTAGATCTCGTCGGTGACGACCCAGACGCCGTTGTCGAGCGCCCACCGGCCGATCGCCTCCACCTGCTCCGGCGGGTAGACGGCGCCGGTAGGGTTCGACGGCGAGCAGAACAGCAGCGCCTTCGTCCGCTCCGTCTTCGCGGCGTCGAGCTGGTCGACGGTGGCGAGGTAGCCGCTGTCCTCGCTGGTCTCGACGACGACCGGCCGTCCGCCGGCCAACTGGATCGCCTCCGGGTACGTCGTCCAGTACGGCGCCGGCAGCAGCACCTCGTCGCCCGGGTCGAGCAGCGTGGCGAACGTGTTGTAGACGGCCTGCTTGCCGCCGTTCGTCACGAGCACCTGCTCGGCGGTGACGGCGTAGCCGGAGTCGCGCTTCGTCTTCTCGGCGATGGCCGAACGCAGCTCCGGCAGGCCGGGCGTCGGCGTGTACTTGTGGAACCGCGGGTCCCGGCACGCCTCCTCGGCCGCGCGCACGATGTGGTCCGGCGTCGGGAAGTCGGGCTCGCCGGCGCCGAAGCCGATGACGTCGCGGCCCGCCGCCTTGAGCGACTTGGCCTTGGCGTCGACGGCGAGGGTCGCCGACTCGGCGATGGCGCCGATCCGGCTGGAGATGCGCGGCATGGACGGGGCCTTCCCGAGACGGCAGAGTTCACCCGTAACCCTAGAGCCGGAACGGAGTCCAAGGCCTTGATGGACGTCGACCCCGAGGTCGTTCGCGCCTGCCAGCGTGGCGAGGCCGGGGCCCTCGACGCCCTCGTGCGGGCCACGTACGCCGACGTCTACGCGCTGGCGTACCGCCTGGTCCGCGACAGGGAAGAGGCCGCCGACGTGACGCAGGAGGTGTTCATGCGGGTCATGCGATCCGTCGTGGGCTTCCGCGGCGAGTCGGCGTTCGGGACCTGGCTGCACCGCGTCACGGTCAACACCGCGCTGACGTCGCTGCGCAAGCGGTCGCGGCGTCCGCAGCCGGGCCGCGAGGCGTTCGGGATGCCGGGGGACGAGGCGATCGGCACGGTCGACACCGACGCCGGTCCCGAGGAGCGCGCCGAACGCGCCGAGCTGCTGGCCAGGGCGGAGGCGGCGGTGGCCGCGCTGCCCGAGGCCTCTCGCACGATCGTCGTGCTCCGCGACATAGAGGGGCTGTCCACCGCCGAGGTCGCCGCCGCGACCGGGCTGTCCGAGACGGCCGTCAAGGTCCGTCTGTTCCGCGCCCGCGAACGCCTGCGCGCGTCGCTCGCCGACTCCTCCGTCACCCCGCTTCCCCGCCGCAGAAGGGGTACCGCATGACCGCCCCCGCCTCCCGCGAGCCCGCGCTCCCCGCGCGCTGCGCGGCGACCCGTTCCGACCTCCCCGGCCTGGATGGCCACGAGCTGTCCACCCGCCGGGCAACCGAGCTGCGCACCCACCTCGCCGACTGCCCAGACTGCGCCGCGCTCGCCGCGTCGTACCGCTCCGTCCGCCGCACGCTCGCCGACCTGCACCACGTCGCCGCCACGCCGCCGGACGGCCTGCTCGAGACGATCATCGACCACACGTCCGCGCCGTCGCCGCGCGAGAAGGCGGCCGTGCTCGGCCGCGGCGTCGTCAGCGGCGCCCGCCCGCGGGTGATCGCGGCCGGCGCCGGGATCGGCGCGGTCGCCACCGTCGGCGCCGGGCTGCTGGCCTGGCGAGCGGTCCGCGCCCGGCGCAGCGCCGCCTAGCTTTCCGCTGCCGCGCCGGGCACGATCCGGACACTTCGCCCGTTGGTCGGACGACGGGCCGGTTGGCCGGACAGCGCCGCTCACGTACACTGCACCGTCTGGGTGAACGCACCCCTGCCTCGGCCTGTCCGGGGTCGGGAGGCGGACACCCTGGAGGGCAGTGGCTCAACTGGCAGAGCTCCGGTCTCCAAAACCGGCGGTTGGGGGTTCGAGTCCCTCCTGCCCTGCGTGACGACACGAGTGAGGACGTACTAGTGAGCAGCGACGCGACGGCGGCGACGTTCGAGGAACCCGCCGCCGAGCCCACCCCCACGGCCGGCGGGAAGGGCGTCAAGAAGCCGCCGAAGGACCGGCGCGGCCTCGGCCGCATCCCGCGTCTCTACCGCGAGGTGGCGGCGGAGATGCGCAAGGTCATCTGGCCGACGCGCCGCGAGCTGCTCGCGTACTCCACGGTCGTGCTCGTGTTCGTGACCGCGATGGTTCTCCTCGTCGCGGGGCTCGACTTCGGGTTCACGAAGGCGGTCCTGGCCGTCTTCGGCTGACCCGCCCGCACCCGTACCAACCGACTACAGGAAGCGTTCATCCGTGTCCGAGAACACCGCCACACCCGAGCGGGACCTGCCCGCGGCGTACGGCGAGACCACCGTCGACCGCGCCGACGAGGCAGCCGCGACCGCCGGCACCGTCGAGGAGCCGGTCGAGGAGCGTGGCACGGAGGAGGCGGCCGAGCCGGCCGGGCTGGCCGAGGACGCAGCGGCGAACGCGGCCGGGCACACCGCCGGGGACACCGCCGACGACACCGCCGGGGACGCGCCCGCGGCGGAGCCGGCCGGCGAGCCGGCGGACAGCGCCGCCGAGGACGCCGGCCCGCCCGACGTCAGCTCCGCCGGCGGCTACGCCGACAGCGGCGCGGCCGTCACGCAGGACACCGAGGGCACGCAGGACGCCGAGGGCAGCGGGGACGCCGCCCCGGCCGACCCGGACGGCGACGCCGCCCTGGCCGCCGCCGACGACTCCGACACCGACGTCACGGTCCCGACCGAGCAGCCCGCGCCGACGCTGGACGACCCGTTCACCGAGTCCGCGCCCGAGCCGGTGGCCGACCCGTTCGCCGGCGCCGAGCGCCCGGCGCCGCTGGACTCGCCGTTCGCGCAGCCGCTGATGGACTCCGCGCCCGCGCCGGAGGAGCCGGTCGCGCCGCCCGCGTCCGCCGGTGCCGACGACGAGGCGACCCCCGGCGACCTGCTGGCCGCCGTACCGGCCGCCGGCGAGCCGAACGCCTCCGGCGACCTCGCGCCCGAGGAGGCCCCCGAGGTCGAGGCGGATGAGGAGGGCGAGGAAGACCTCGCGACCGCGATCGAGAACGCGCCGGGCGAGTGGTACGTCGTGCACTCCTACGCCGGCTACGAGAACAAGGTGAAGGCGAACCTCGAGAGCCGGATCACCTCGCTCAACATGGAGGACTACATCTTCCAGATCGAGGTGCCGACCGAGGAGGTCACGCAGGTCAAGGGCGGCAAGCGCCAGACCGTGCAGCAGAAGGTCTTCCCCGGTTACCTGCTGGTCCGGATGGAGCTCACCGACGAGTCGTGGTCGGCGGTGCGCAACACCCCCGGCGTCACCGGCTTCGTCGGCCAGACCAACCGCCCGAGCCCGCTGACCAAGGCCGAGGTGCTCAAGATCCTCGCCCCGGTCAAGGAGAAGAAGGTCGTCGTCCCGAGCAAGGTCGACTTCGAGGTCGGGGAGTCGGTGACGGTGATGGACGGGCCGTTCGCGACGTTGCCCGCCACCATCAGCGAGATCAACACCGACCACCAGAAGCTCAAGGTGCTGGTCTCCATCTTCGGCCGGGAGACCCCGGTCGAGCTGTCGTACAACCAGGTCTCGAAGATCTAAGGAATCTCCTCATGCCTCCCAAGAAGAAGCTCGCGGCGGTCATCAAGCTGCAGATCAACGCGGGCGCCGCGACTCCCGCGCCTCCGGTCGGCCCCGCGCTCGGCCAGCACGGCGTGAACATCATGGAGTTCTGCAAGCAGTACAACGCGCAGACCGAGGCGCAGCGGGGCATGGTCGTGCCCGTCGAGATCTCGGTGTACGAGGACCGCTCGTTCACGTTCATCACCAAGACGCCGCCGGCCGCGAAGCTGCTGCTCAAGGCCGCCGGAGTCGAGAAGGGCTCGGGCGAGCCGCACAAGACCAAGGTCGCCACGGTCACGGCCGACCAGGTCCGCGAGATCGCGCAGACCAAGATGCCCGACCTCAACGCCAACGACATCGACGCGGCCGAGCAGATCGTCCGCGGCACCGCCCGTTCGATGGGCATCACGGTCCGCGACTAGTCGCCGGCCGGTGGGAGGGCGCGGA
>DATLNJ010000082.1:0-132648 GCA_035536815.1 Frankiaceae bacterium | reverse complement strand
GCGCCGCGCCGCCGGCTCCCGGGTGGCGCCGCCCGGCCCGCGCGTGCGCCGCGCCGCCGATCCCCCCGCGCCGCCCGGCGCCCGCGTCGCCGCCCACGGCTACACGAACTGCCGGGCGAACGCGCGGGCCGAGATGGGCTCGCCGGTGGCCTCCTCGACCAGCCGGTCCCAGCGCAGCCGGGCGCCCGGTCCGAAGACCTTCTCGCGCAGCCAGTCGCCGGTCTCGCGGTCGTCGTAGAGCCGCCCGCCGCGGGCCTCGACGGTCGCCTGCAACTGCGACGCGAACAGCTCCCCGAGCACGTAGTTCTGGTAGTAGACCGGCGCCAGCGCGAGGTGCAGCTTGGCCGCCCAGTCGGGCGCGTCGCGGCCCGGCAGTCGCGTGACGCCCTGGAAGCGTTCGACCAGGTCCCACCAGCGGGCGTTGTGGTCGGCGCCGGGGTCGGAGTAGAGGCCGCGCTCGAAGTGGCACATGACCAGCACCCAGCGCGCGAACACCAGCATGTGCGCGCGCAACGCCGCGTGCACCTGCTCGTCCACGCCGACCAGCTCGCTGTCCGGGACCCCCGCCACATCGCGCAGCCAGCCGGTGTTCTTGGACAGCCGCCCGAACAGCTGCGCGACCGCCTCCGTCGTCAGCGAGTGCGCCGGCCGGCGCAGCGTCCACGGCAGGTCGCGGCCGAGGTACACGTCGTACGCCGCGTGCCCGAACTCGTGCAGCATCGTGGACGCCCAGCGCTCCGAGTCGATCACGTTGCAGAGCACCCGTACGTCGTCGCCGCGGTCCACCGACAGGCAGAACGCGTGCTGGTTCTTGCCCTCGCGGGTGAACAGGTCGCTGCGCCCGACGACCGGCCGCAGGTCCATGCCGAGGCCTTCGTACGTCGCCAGCGTCAGCTCGGTCAGGTCCTTGCCGGCGACGAGGGGGTCGAGGTCGACCGCGGCCTCGCGCGGCGCGTCCTGGAAGAACGGGTCGGCGTAGTGCCACGGCATCAGCGCCTCGACCCCGAACCGCGCGCGCAGCTTCTCGTCCAGCCCGGCCTTCAGCCGTCCGAACGGCTCGGCGGTAAGCCGGTCCAGCTCGTCCAGCAGCGCGAACAGCCGCTCCTCGGACAGCTCACCGAGCGCCAAGGACATCGCGTAGAAGTGCGGGTACCCGAGCCGGACCGCGGCGTCGTTGCGGACCTCGACCAGCCGCTTGACGCGGTCCTCGACGGCGGCGCCGACCTGCTTGCTCGCCTCCCACGCCGCGCGGCGTTCGTCCTCGTCGTCGCTGCCGGCGAGCACCTGCTCGATGTCGTTGTCCGACCATCGGCGCCCGCCCGCGTCGCCGCGGAACGTCGCGTACACGGAGTCGCACTCGGCGTTGAGCCGGACCAGCTCGGTCCGCAGCTCGGCCGGCGTCTGCTCGGCCGCGAACGACAGCCGCAGCGTCTCGACCTCGCGGGCCAGCGCCGGGTCGGAGACACCGGTCAGCGCGCACAGCTCGCGGTACGTGCCCTCGTCGGCGTAGAAGTCGGAGAGCCGCTGCTCGAGCGCGATGCGCTCGGCGTCGGTCTCCGGCGAGGAGGCGACGTTGGAGCGCCACCACGCCTCCATGACGTCCGCCTCCAACGGCGCCAGCTCGGCCGTCAGCCGCGCCACCAGGGCACGGGCCGTCTCGTCAGCTCCCACCAGCAGCCTCCTGCGGAATCGGTCGAGGGATGAACTCTCCGGGCCGCCACTCGCGTTCCCACCCGCCGAGCGCGACGAGCTTGTCCACCAGGCCGGCGGTGAATCCCCAGATGACCAGGTCGCGGACCCGGAAACCGGGGCCCTCCCAGCCGTTGCGCAGCCCGACCCGGCAGCGGTTCGCCGGGTCGGTGAGCTCGGCGAGCGGGATGCGTTCGACGCGGGCGACCTCGTTCGCGTCCACGGCGTGCACCAGGTGCGGCGTACGCCACCAGCCCAGCACCGTCACGACCGTGAACCCGCTCGGCGGCAGGAACAGCGGCGGCAGCGTCGCGAACACGTGCACGCTCTCCGGGTCGACGCCGACCTCCTCGCGCGCCTCGCGCAGCGCGGCCGCGACCGGCGACTCGTCCTCCGGGTCCACCTTGCCGCCTGGGAACGCCGGCTGGCCGGCGTGCGAGCGCAGCGTCGCGGCGCGTTCGATGAACAGCAGGTCCGGCCCGTCGGCCGTCTCGCCGAACAGCGCCAGCACCGCGCTCATCCGCCGCTCGCCCGGCGGCGGGAGGAACCGCGAGTAGAACTCGGCGGGCGCCGTCCGCACCGCCTCCGCGAGCGGCCGCAGCCAGCCGGGGAGGCCGGTCACGTCGGCCGTCGCCGCGTCCCCCGCGGTCGCGCCACCGGTCACGTGACGCCCAGGTGCTGCTCGATCAGCGCCCGCAGCTCAGGCCCGGTCAGCTCGCCGACGTGGATCGTCTTGATCCGGCCGTCCGCACCGATCAGCGCGGTGGTCGGGAGGCTGCGCGCGCCGAGGGCGTTCTGCACCTTCCCGTCGCGGTCCACGACGCTGGCGTAGGTGATCGCGGTGTTCTGCACGATCGCGCGGGCGTTGCGCTCGCGATCGCGGGTGTTCACGCCGAGGAAGCGCACCTTCGTCCCGAGGTCGTGCTTCACGCTCTGGAACGCCGGCATCTCGTCCTTGCACGGCCCGCACCAGGACGCCCAGAGGTTGACGACGTACGGGTGCTTGCCGAGCGCCCGCATCCGGACCTCGCCGGCGTGGCCCAGGCACGGCAGCGTCGTGTCCGGCAGCCGCCGGCCGCTCGTCGCCTGCTCTGCGAGCAGGTCGTCCGGACCGGGGCAGGCGTCGGTCGCGATCTGCGGCAGCGGGTCGTCGGTCGGGCCCGGGTCGCGCCCCCCGCCGCTCCCGCCGTTGCACGCCGTCAGCGCGAGCAGCGCCGCGGCCGCCGCCGCCGCGCGCCTCATCCGGTCCCCCGCGACGGGCACCACCGGGCGATCCCGCACGCCGCGCAGTCGGGCTTGCGGGCGTAGCAGCACCGGCGGCCGTGCCAGATCAGCCGGTGCGACAGGATCGTCCACTCGGCCTTCGGGATCAGCTCCATCACCGCGAACTCGACCTTCACCGGGTCGGTCTCCTGGGTGAGGTCGAGCCGCCGCGCGAGCCGGCCGAAGTGGGTGTCCACCGTGAGGCCGGGGACCCCGAACGCGTTGCCGAGGATGACGTTCGCCGTCTTGCGGCCGATGCCGGGGAGCGCGACGAGGTCGTCGAGGTTCCCAGGGACCTGGCCGTCGTGGCGTTCGACCAGTGCCTGGCCGAGCCCGGTGATGGCGTTCGCCTTGTTCCGGAAGAAGCCGGTCGACTTGATGATGGTCTCCAGCTCGGCGCGGTCCGCCTCCGCGTAGCCCTTCGCCGTCGGGTACCTGGCGAACAGCGTCGGCGTCACCAGGTTCACGCGGGCGTCCGTGCACTGCGCCGACAGGATCGTCGCCACGGCGAGCTCGAGCGCGTTCGTGAAGTCCAGCTCGCAGTGCGCGTCGGGGTAGACCAGGCCGAGCTCGCGATTGATCGTCCGCGCGCGGCGCTTCCTCGCGAGCGGCGTCTCCACGGCGGTCCTCGGCATGACAAGAGCCTATTCGGCGGGCTGGAGTCACCCGGATGGCCGTATCAAGGGATTACGGGTTCCTGACGATGGCCTCCCTGTCGGTTACACAGAGTCACGATCCGAGGGGTACGGGTGGAGAAGCAACGACGAACGGTCGGCATCCCCGAGCGGAGCAGCGAGTTCGCCCACCTCCCGCTCCTCGGGCTGCGCCAGTACCGCAACGCGCTGACCCAGGAGGAGAACCGCGTCTCGTACTGGCGCCGGATCATCCAGGCCCGCCTCGACGTCGTACGCACGCTCGGCAACGACGCCGGCCCCGACCTCGACGCGCTGCGGCCGGTGCTCGGCCAGGAGCGCGTCGGTGCCGCGCGGACCGCGTTGCTCGACATCGTCCCGGTGGACGACATCCCGCCGCTGCCGAACCTGGAGTCCCTCTGGGATCGTGACGCGCGGCCGGGCGACGAGGCGTACAACGCGGCGCTCGTCGCCGACCTCTCCAACGCCGAGCAGCAGCTGTCGGCGTACCGCAGCGCGCTGCACCGCCGGCTCGGCGCCGCGACCGGGGAGCTCATCGCGCGGTACCGCGCGGAGCCCACCCTGTGCCTGTCCGCGCTGCCGCTGCCGCCCGAGAAGGCCAACGCCAACACGGCGTAGCCACGCTCACGTCAGCACCGAACACAAGCTCCGGCTTGTCTTACCGTGCGTCCGTCTACAAGGTCGGACTTGTTTTACGCGGGGTCGCGCAGGATCGGACAGGACATGCACCGGGGACCACCCCGGCCGGTGCCCAGCTCCGACCCGGCGATCGTGATGACCTCGATGCCCTCGGCTTCCAGGCAGGCGTTCGTCTCGGTGTTGCGCTCGTACGCGACGCAGACCCGCGGCGCGATCGCCAGCGTGTTGTTGCCGTCGTCCCACTGCTCGCGTTCGGCGGTCACCGGGTCGAGGCCGGTGTCGATGACCCGCAGCGTGTCGATCTGCATCGCCTTCGCGGCCGCGACGAGGAACGGCTCCGGCCCGCTGACGTCGAGCGCGCCGTCGTCGTCCGGGGTGATGACGAGCGCGCTCAGGGCGTTCGCCATCGGCGGGTACATGACGACCTGGTCGACGTCGACCATCGTGCAGATCGTGTCGAGGTGCATCGTCGCCCGCTCCTGGCGGATCGGGACCGCGAGCACGGTATGCACGGCACCGGTCGCGAACGCCCGCATGGCCAGCGCCTCGACGCCCGCCGGCTTGGTGCGCTGGCCGACGCCGATCGCGAGGACGCCCGGGGCGAGCGAGAGCACGTCGCCGCCCTCGAACCACGCCTCGGTGCGGGTGCCGCCGTAGAGCAGGTTCGTCCCCGCGAACCGCGGGTGGTGCTTGTAGATCGCTCCGGTCAGCGACACCTCGCGCTGCCGCGCCCGCATCGACGGCCGCGTCACCGCGACGGCGTCGTCGATCCACACCGACGAGTCGCGCGTGAACAGCAGGTTCGGCAACGGCGGGATGACGAAGTCGTGCGTGCCGAGGAGCCCGTGGACGACGCCGCTGCCGCCCGGCAGCTCCTCGTGCGCGAGGCCGCCGATGACGACGTCCGCCAGGTCCTCCGGGTGCATCCCGCGCAGGTGCTCGGTGAGCGCCACGTTCAGCGTCGGGCCGACCTCCCACGGCGGCAGCGCCGACGCGATCAGCTCCTCGCGCGCGTCCTCGTCCATCGACGTCTCGACCAGCAGGTCGCGCACGTAGAGCACCTCGACGCCGCGGTCGCGCAACGCCTGCGCGAACGCGTCGTGCTCGTCCTGCGCCCGGCTCACCCACGGGAGCCCGTCGAACAGCAGGTCGGCGTTGTTGCGTGGCGTGAGTCGTTTGAGCTCGTTGCCGGGCCGGTGCAGCAGCACGGTGCGCAGCCGGCCGACCTCGCTCGTGACGCGGTGCGTGTAGGTCATGGTGCGGTGCAGCGTATGACCCCAGCGGCACTGCTCGCCGCCACCGGAACCGCGCGAATCGACAACGTAGGCACGAACCGGAACGCGGTACGGTGCGCGCGACGTCCGCCGGAAACCCCCGGTGACGCTGCGGAGGGGCGGGAGGCCGGACATGGTCGTACTGGCGTATGGCGCGACAGGCACGCAGGGCGGGCCGGTGGCCCGGCAGCTCGTCGACGCCGGCGAGCGGGTGCGGCTGCTGGTCCGCGACCCGAGCAAGGTCCGCGACCTCGAGGCGCGCGGCGCCGAGGTTGCGGTGGGCGACCTCGACGACCTCGACAGCCTGCGGGCGGCCCACGAGGGCGTCGACCGGGTGTTCCTGCACCTGCCGCTCCAGTACGACTTCGCGCTGCACAAGCGCTACGGCACCAACGCCATCACGGCGGCGCGCGAGGCGGGCGTCGACCTGCTCGTCATGAACACGACGGCGCACGTCTACCCGGACACCGACGTCGAGGTCTACAACGTCCGGCAGCACACGCTCGACGAGCTGAGCGCCAGCGGCGTGCCGCACGTCGTGGTGCGGCCGACGTTCTACACGGACGTGTGGCTCGGGCCGTGGATCCTGCCCGGCATCCAGAACGGCGTGCTGGCGTTCGCGCTTCCGGAGGACCACCCGTTCTCGTGGGTCTCCGCGGAGGAGGTCGGGGCGTACTGCGTCGCGGCGTTGCGGCGACCCGACCTCGCGGGGCGCACGTTCGACGTGGCCGGTCCGCAGGTGCTGACGGGCGCCGAGATCGCTGCGACGCTGTCGAACCTGCTCGGCAAGCCGATCGGGTGGGTCGGCATCACGGCGGCCGACTACGAGCAGGCGCTCGCCCCGCTCGTCGGGCCCGCCGTCGCGTCGGCGGTCGCGGAGCAGATCCGCTTCATCGTCGGCGGCGGCCACGGACCCGTGGACATGACCGCGACGCGGACCGAGCTGGGGGTCGACCCGATCCCGCTCGAGTCGTGGGCGAAGACGCAGGCCTGGGGCGTCTAGCAACCGCGTCGTAGGCCGCGCGGCAACTGGAACGCGCCACCGGCCGGCTCTCCACGGCTGCCGTTACCGGGACCGGCAACGAGTGGCTGTGGTTCGCCCGAGCTGCCCGCCGGGCCGGCCGGTGCTGCACATGGGCAGGCGCCGGACCTCGCTCCTGACACGTGGTGCGCGCGTGCGACCGGGCTCAGCGAGCGCAGCTCGGGCGCCAGGTCCGGCCGCGGTCGGTCGAGCACCAGACGGCCGTGAGGCCCGGCACCCGGTCGGTCCCCTGCCGCGTCCCGAGCACGAACAGCCGCCCGTCCGGCGCGACCGTCACCTGCGCGGGCTCGTCGCCGTCGGCGCCGCCCCGCGCGTCCCACGGCAGCGTGCCGCGCCGGCCCCGGTGGTTGGGGTCGAGCTGGTACCCGACCCGGCGCCAGCCGTCGCCGGTGCGGCCGCTGACGAACAACTGCTCGCTCGGCGGCATCGCGGGCTCCCACAGGCGCTCGGGGGACGCCGAGACGCGCAGCCACCACGTGCCGGGTGCCGTCGGGTCCGCGGCGACGGAGAACACCGGCGTGGTCCCGACGCCCCGGCCGGTCGCCGCGAGCACCGCGTCCAGGCTGCGCCAGGGCGTGAACGTCCGGCCGCCGTCGGTCGACCGCCAGGTTGTCCACCGGTCGGCGTCCATGTCGAGCATCAGCGCGACGTACACCGTCGTGCGCCCCCACTGCGCGACCTTGACGTTCTGCAGGTAGAGGTCGTCGGGGAACGCGAACCGCCGCTCCGCGCAGGCCAGCTCGTGGTCGCAGGCGTACGCAACGAGCCCGCCGCCGTACGGCCGGTCCGGCTTCGGGCGGCTCTCCATGACGAACGCGAGCGGCGGCGCGTCCGGTGTCGGCACGGGCGGCGCCGCGAAGTACCGCGTGCCACCCGGCGTTCCCAGGATCGGCCGGGCCACCCCCAGCCGGGAGTCGTACACGGCGCTCTTCTCGCCGTAGGCGCCGGCGATGAGCACCCGCGCGCCCGGCGCCACCGCGTTTGTCGGCGGCGGCGCGGTCGTCGAGACGAAGACGACCGGGTTCTGCCCGTTCGCCTGCGGGACCAGGGCGGCGACCGGCGCGAACGTCTCGCCGAGGTCGGTCGACGCGTACAGCCCGTCCTGCGTCGCGACGTACAGCGTCGCGTCGCTGCCGTAGCGGGGCGAGAAGATCGGTCGCAGCGACCCGGACTCGGCCTGCGTGAGCCCCACGGCGGACGCCCGGCGCCACGACCGGCCCGCGTCCCGCGTGACGTGGACGGTGGGAACGTTGCCGCTGGCGCGGTCGATCAGCGTGCAGGCGCCGGTGCGGTCGCGGCCGAACGCCGGCGACAGCGCGACGTAGGAACAGGCGGGACTGCTCGGCGCCGCCGCGGTCCCTGGCGCGGCCACGGCGGACAGCGCCAGCGTCACCAAAGCGCCCGCCCCCCGGTGCCACACGGCGCGCCGCCCCCAGGCCGCCGTCACAGCTGACCGCTCACGACGACGGTCCCCGCGTTGGCGACGCGGTAGCTGTACCACCCGGACGATGCGCAAGTCATCGTCGCGCTGACGGCGCTGTGCCAGTGCCACCGCTGGTTGCCGTTGGAGTAGACGATCTTGACGGCGCCGTCGTTCACCGCCGCGAACTCGAAGCGCGTGTCGTAGCGGTCCCATTCCCAGTAGCTGCTGTTGTAGTCGAACACCGCGGGCGCGGCCGCGAGCGGTACCGACATGCACCCGACCCGCTGTCCGGCGGCATTGAGCTTCGGCTGAATCGTCAGCCTGACGGAGAAGTACGCGTCACACGGCATCAGGCGCGCCCCCGCCACGGAGCTCTCCTGGCAAGCCACCGATCGGTAGGTGTAAGTGCAATACCACTGGTTCAGGGCGGTCGTGCACGCCGCGGTGAGGTCCGCGTGGTCCCAGGAACCCTCGTTGACCGTCGTCGCGCCCTGCGCCGCCACCGGCGTCGGTAGTGCGACCAAGAGCAACGGAACGATTGCAAGCCGTAACCGAGCTTTCATGATTCCCCCGTTGAATCTCGTGAACGGCACGGCGCGAGCGCGCCGGACGACCGCGCACGCTGGTCAGCGTGCGGCGGTACAGCCGCTGGGATGCCGGTCGGAGTGTGGGGGTACGCCGTCGCGATGGCGCGCGGTGCGCGCGACGCAACGGCATGACATGGCCCCCGATCGAGTACGACCCCTGCGGAACGAAATTTCCGCGGGTGCCGCACCGCTTACCACACCGACATTGCGCAGACCGTAGCGGATTACGAAAGCCAGTGCTAGAGGCTCGCTTCGGCCCTTCGGCGCGCTTGTGCAGCGCGACACCATTGAGCAATCGGCTTCCGGCGACAGCACATTGAGGCCGGCGCCATCCTTTCCCGGGCACGACGCCGCGATCCGTACGGCCTAGGCTGCGCGCATGCCGGGACGCCGCCTCGCCAGCACGCGGCGGCTGGAACGCGCCACCGGCCGGCTCTCCACCGTCGCCGTCACCCGGATGGGGAACGAGCTGCCGTGGTTCGCCGAGCTGCCGGCCGAGCACCGCGCGGCGGTCGGGACGGTCGCGCAGGCGGGCATCGCGGCGTTCGTGAAGTGGCTGCGCGCCAACGACACCGAGGTCACCGGCGCCGTCTTCGGCGTCGCGCCGCGTGAGCTGGCCCGCGTGGTGACGTTGCAGCAGACCGTGGAGCTGGTGCGCATCACGGTCGAGACGGTCGAGGCCAACGTCGACGAGCTCGCCGCGCCCGGCGAGGAGCGGCTGCTGCTCGACGCGATCCTGCGGTTCTCGCGGGAGGTCGCGTTCGCCGCCGCGCACGTCTACGCGAGCGCCGCCGAGGAGCGCGGCGCCTGGCATGCCCGGCTGCGCGCGCTGCTCATCGACGCTCTGCTGCGCGGCGACGACCCGGAGGCGTTGCGAGCCCGCGCCTCGGCGCTGGGCTGGGCCAGCCGGCGCGAGGTCGCCGTCGTCGCGGGCGCGGCGCCGGACGGGGACCCCGAGTACGTCCTCGACCTCGCCGAACGGCACGCGCGAAGCGCCGGGCTCGACGCGCTCGCCGGACTGCAGGGGGACCGGCTCGTCGTCGTGGTCACCGCGGACTCGCTGGCGGCCCGGCTCGCGACGATCGAGGCGGCGTTCGGCAAGGGGCCGCTCGTGGTCGGCCCGATCTGTGACGACATCGGCGGCGCGCGCGAGTCCGCGACCGCCGCGCTGGCCGGGCTGCGGGTCGCGGCGGCCTGGCCGGACGCGCCGCGCCCGGTCGACGCGGACGACCTGCTCCCTGAGCGCGCGCTGGACGGCGACACCGCCGCGTGCGCCGCGCTGGCGGACCTCTACAACGCGCTCGACGGCCCGCTGCGGGACACCGTGACGGCGTACCTCGGCAACGGCGGCTCGATAGAGGCCACGGCACGCGACATGTTCCTGCACGCGAACACGGTGCGTTACCGGCTGCGCAAGGCGATCGAAGCCACCGGAGTGGTGCTCACGGAGCCGCGCGGGGCGTTCGTGATCCGCGTCGCACTCGCGGTCGGGCGGCTCCGCGACTCGCGCTGACCCCGCGCGTTACTTGTAGGAACCCGACAAAGATCGTCCGCAACGTTCGTCGGTGTCGATGTCGCGGGAACCGGACGATCCGGGCGAGGGTTGCCCCCGTGCTCGCCGTCGTCGCACCCGGACAGGGTGCCCAGACCCCTGGCTTCCTCACGCCGTGGCTCGACCTCCCCGAGGTCGCGCGCCGCGTGCGGTGGGCCGCTGCCGTCGTCGGCCGCGACCTCGTCGCGCTCGGCACGACGGGTTCCGAGGACGACATCCGCGATACGGCGGCCTGCCAGCCGCTGCTCGTCGCCGTCGGCATCGCGGTCGGCCGCGAGCTGCTCGGGGACGAGCCGGTGGCGCCGTTCTACGCCGGGCACTCGGTCGGCGAGCTGACCGCCGCCGCGCTGGCCGGCGCGCTGAGCGACGAGGCGGCGCTGGTGCTGGCACGCGAACGCGGCGCCGCGATGGCCGACGCCGCGGCGCTGGCGCCGACCGGCATGAGCGCCGTGCTCGGCGGCGCCATCGAGAAGGTCGAGGCGGCCGTCGCGGAGGCCGGTCTCGAGATCGCGAACCGGAACGGCGCCGGCCAGGTCGTGGCCGCCGGCCCGCTCGACGCGCTCGCCACCCTGCCCCAACGGGTGGACGGCGCTCGCGTGGTGCCGTTGAAGGTGGCCGGCGCGTTCCACACATCCGCCATGGCGTCCGCGCAGGAGCGCCTGGCGGTGCTCGCCGGATCGGCTCCCCCGGCCGATCCGTGCGGGCGCCTACTTTCCAACGCCGACGGCACGCTCGTCGCCACCGGCCGGGACGTCCTCGACCGGCTCGTCCAGCAGGTGACCGCTCCGGTCCGGTGGGACCTGTGCATGGCGACGTTCGCGGCCGCCGGCGTCACCGCCGTCGTCGAGCTGCCGCCGGCCGGGACGCTGACCGCGCTGGTCCGTCGCGACCTGCACGAGGTCACCCCGCTGGCGTTGCGGACGCCCGACGACCTCGCCGCCGCGCGGCGGCTGGTCACCGAGCACACCGCCACGAGCACCGGGCACGAGCCCGCGTGGCGGGTCGTCGTCGCGCCGGCGGCGGGGGCGTTCACGGCGGCACCGGTCGCGCGGGTGAACGCCGGCGCTGCCCTCGGCAGCATCGCCGGGCGGCGGGAGACGACCGAGGTCGTGGCGCCGTACGGCGGCGTCGTCGTGGAGTGGCTGGCGCTCGACGGCGACCCGGTGAAGCCCGGCCAGCCGCTGGTCCGCCTGCACCCGCTGGCGGCTGTGTGAGCTCCGCCACGACGGGCGCGCGGCTGCTGGCGTTCGGCGACTACCGCCCCGCGCGCGTGGTCGGCAACGACGACCTCCTCGTCGACACCACGGACTCCTGGGTACGCGAGCGCACCGGCATCGTCACGCGCCGGTTCGCCGCCGACGACGACACCGTCGTGTCGATGGCGACCGCCGCCGCGGCGAAGGCCCTCGCCACGGCCGGCGTCGAGCCGGACCTGGTGCTGCTCGCGTCCTGCACGCTGGACACGCCGGTGCCCGGTGGCGCGGCGAGCGTGGCGGCGAACCTCGGCACCCGCGCCGGCGCCGTGGACGTCAACGCCGCCTGCGCCGGCTTCTGCTACGCCCTCTCCTGGGCCGCCGACGCGGTCCGGGCCGGCAGCGCGCGGCACGTCGTCGTCATCGGCTCCGAACGGCTCACCACCTGGTTGGACCCGCACGACCGCGGCACCGCGATCCTGTTCGGCGACGGCGCCGGGGCGGCGGTCGTCGGGCCGAGCGACACCGACGGGATCGGCCCGGTCGTGTGGGGCAGCGACGGCACCCAGGCAGAGGCCATCCGCATCGACGGCGACGCGCTGGCGATGGACGGGCAGGGCGTGTTCCGGTGGGCGACCACCGCGGTGGCCGAGGTGGCGACCGCCGCGCTGGACCGCGCCGGGATCGCCGCGGCGGACGTCGCGATGTTCGTGCCGCACCAGGCGAACCTGCGCATCGTCGACTCCATCGCCCGCCGGCTCGGCATCCCGGACGACCGCGTCGCGCGCGACGTCGTGGACATGGGCAACACGTCCGGCGCGTCGATCCCGCTCGCCGTCTGCCGGCTGCTGGACGAGGGCCGGGTCGGCACCGGCGACCGGCTGCTGCTCGTCGGCTTCGGCGCCGGCCTCACCTACGCCGCCCAGGTAGTGACGCTGTGACCCGCATCGCCCTCGTCACCGGCGCGTCCGGCTACCTCGGCAACGCCATCGTGGCCGCGTTGGCCGACCCGGACACGCACGTCGTGTGCCACTACCGCAACGACCTCGCCGGCGCGGAGAAGGCGGCCGCGCTGGCCGCCGAACGCGGCGCCACCGCCACGCTCGTGCAGGCCGACCTGACCGAACGGGACGCGCCTGCCCTGCTGATCCAGGCCTGCGGCGACACCCCCGACGTCCTCGTCTGCAACGCCGGCGCCACCGCCGACGGCCTGTCGATGCTGATGAGCGACGAGGCGTTCGACACGGTGCTCGACGCGAACCTCGGCGCGGCCTTCCGCTGCGCGCGCGCGGTGCTGCGGCCGATGCTCGGGCGGCGTTCGGGGCGGGTGGTGTTCGTGTCCAGCGTCGCCGGGCTGCTCGGCAACGCCGGCCAGGCCAACTACTCCGCCGCGAAGGCCGGCCTCGGCGGGCTGGCCCGCGCGATGGCGCGCGAGGTCGCGCCGCGCGGCATCACCGTGAACGTCGTTGCCCCAGGAGTCCTCGACGGCGGCCTCGCCGCCGACCTCACGCCCGGCGCGCTCGACCAGTCCATCCCGATGAAGCGCCGCGGGACCGCGGACGAGGTGGCGGCCGCGGTCGCGTTCCTCGCGAGCGACGCGGCGTCCTACGTCACCGGAACGACCCTGGCCGTCGACGGCGGCCTGGCCATGCGTTAGTCCCCTAAGGAGAGCAATGCCCGAGAACGACATCCTCGCCGGCCTCGCCGACATCGTCACCGACATCACCGGCATCAAGGCCGACCGGATCACGCCCACCGCGTCGTTCGTCGACGACCTCGACGTGGACTCGCTGTCGATGGTCGAGGTCGCGGTCGCGGCCGAGGACCGGTTCGGCGTGCGCATCCCCGACGAGGCGCTGGCCAAGCTGAAGACCGTCGGCGACGCCGTCTCGTTCATCCAGCAGCACGGGGTCACTGTCTGATGCAGGTCGTCATCACCGGCGTCGGCGCCGCCACCCCCGTCGGCGACACCGCCGCCGAGACCTGGGCGGCGCTGCTCGCCGGAACGTCCGGCGTGCGGGTGCTCGACGGCCCGCGCTACGACGGGCTGCCGGTCCGGCTTGCCGCGACGCTGAAGACCGACCCGGCTGACCGGCTGGACCGGGTCGAGGCGCGCACGCTGGACCGGTCGCAGCGCGTCGCGCTGCTCGCCGCGCGCGAGGCGTGGGCCGACGCGGGTGCCCCGGCCGTCGAGCCGACCCGGCTCTCGGTCGTCGTCGGCACCGGGATCGGCGGCGCCATCACGCTGCTCGACCAGTGGGACACGCTGCGCGAGAACGGCCCGCGCCGGGTGTCGCCGTTCACCGTGCCGATGCTGATGCCGAACGGCCCGGCCGGGCTGATCGGCCTCGAGCTCGGCGCGCAGGGCGCGGTGCGTTCGACGGTGTCGGCGTGCGCCAGCGGAGCGGACGCGATCGCGCTGGCGTACGACACCATCCGGGCCGGCACCGCGGACGTCGTCGTCGCGGGCGGCACCGAGGCGTGCGTGCACCCGCTGCCGCTGGCCGGCTTCGCGCAGATGCGCGCGCTGTCCACCCGGCACGACGACCCGGAGGCGGCGTCGCGCCCGTTCGACGCGGACCGGGACGGCTTCGTGATGGGCGAGGGCGCCGGCGTGCTGGTGCTGGAGTCCGCGGCGCACGCCGCCGCGCGCGGCGCCACCGTCTACGCCGAGCTGGCCGGGGTCGGCGTCACCGCCGACAGCCACCACATCACCGCACCCGAGCCGACCGGCGCGGGCGCGGCCCGCGCGATGCGGCTCGCGCTGGAGTCGGCAGGGCTGACGACGGTCGACTACGTCAACGCGCACGCGACCTCCACGCCGGTCGGCGACGTCGCCGAGGCGGCCGCGATCCGGGCAGTCGTCGGCGCGGTGCCGGTGTCCGCGACCAAGTCGATGACCGGGCACCTGCTCGGCGCCGCCGGTGCGGTCGAGGCGATCGTCACGGCGCTGTCGGTGCGCGACGACGTCGTGCACCCGACCCGCAACTACGACAAGCCGGACGAGGCGTGCGACGTGGACTGCGTGCCGGAAGGCGCGCGCCGTATGCGCGTCGGCGCCGCGCTGTCGAACTCGTTCGGCTTCGGCGGTCACAACGTCTCCCTCGCGTTCCGGAAGGTCTGACATGGCATGGGCACTCGTCACCGGCGGCTCCGGTGACATCGGTCGCGCGGTCTGCCTGCGGCTGGCGCGGGACGGCTACGACGTCGCGCTGACCACGTTTCGCGCCGTCGAGGCGGCCGAGGAGGTCGCGGAGAAGGTGCGCGCCGAGGGTCGCGCGGCGCGCGTGCTGCGCTCGCACCTGGGCCGCCCCGGCGCGGCCGCCGCGCTCGCGGAGGAGTGCGGCCCGGTCGAGGTGCTGATCTCCAACGCGGCCTCCGGCGTCTTGCGCCCGGTCGGCGAGCTGGACGAGAAGGCGTTCGACTGGTCGATGGGTGTCAACGCCCGGCCGCTGCTCACGCTGGTCACCGCGCTGCGGCCGCGCGCCGCCGTCGCGATGTCGTCGCCGGGCTCCACGCGCACGCTGCCGGCGTACGCCGCGGTCGGCGCGAGCAAGGCGGCACTGGAGGCGCTGGTGCGGTACCTCGCCGTCGAGCTGGCGCCGGACACGCGGGTCAACGCCGTCTCCGCGGGCGTCGTGGACACCCGCGCGCTGACGCACTTCCCGGACAGGGAAGGGCTGCTCGGGGCGGCCGAGGCGCGCACCCCTATGGCGCGCCTCGTCGTCCCCGAGGACGTCGCCAACGCCGTGTCCTGGCTGGTCTCCGCGGAGGCCGGGATGGTCAACGGCCACACCCTCGTTCTCGACGGCGGATGGAGCCTCACCGCATGACGGTCACGACTCCGCCGGTCACGAAGCCGCGCGCCGCCTCGGCGGCCGAACGCCTCGACGCGCTGCTGGACGACGGGTCGTTCGTCGTCCGGCAGTCGATGCGGACCGGCATCGCGTCGAAGTCGGCCGGCGACGGCGTGCTCGCCGGGCTCGGCACCATCGGCGGGCAGCCCGTGGCGGCGTTCTGCACGGACGCGTCGGTCATGGGCGGCGCGCTCGGCGCGGCCGGCTGCCTGCGGATCGCCGCGCTCATCGACGAGGCGGTCGAGCGCGAGGTCCCGGTCGTCGGCCTGTGGCACAGCGGCGGCGCGCGGCTGCAGGAGGGCGTGGCGTCGCTGGACGGCGTCGGTTACGTGTTCGCGGCCATGACGCACGCGTCCGGCAAGGTCCCGCAGATCTCGGTGGTGCTCGGGCCGTGCGCGGGCGGTGCGGCGTACGGGCCGGCCCTGACCGACGTCGTCGTCATGGCGCCGGAGGGGCGGGTGTTCGTCACCGGCCCCGACGTGATCCGGCAGGTGACCGGCGAGAGCGTGGACATGGTGCGGCTCGGCGGGCCCGACCCGCACGGGCGGCGTTCGGGCGTCGTCGGCGTCGTCGCGGACTCCGAGCCGCACGCGCTGGAGACGGCGCGCGAGCTGGTGTCGTTGCTGGGGGTGCAGGGGTCGCTCGACCTCGCCGCCGCGAGCGCCGACGTCGAGCTGGACGACCTGCTGCCCGAGTCGGCGCGGCGGGCGTACGACGTCCGCCCGGTCGTGTCCCGGCTGCTCGACCCGGGCACCGCGCTGGAGCTGCACGCCGGCTGGGCCGCCAACGTCACGACCACCCTCGGCCGGCTCGGCGGGCGCACCGTCGGCGTGCTCGCCAACAACCCGTTGCGGCTCGGCGGCTGCCTCGACACCGTGTCCGCGGAGAAGGCGGCGCGGTTCGTGCGGATGTGCGACGCGTTCGGGGTGCCGCTGGTCGTGCTGGTGGACGTGCCCGGCTACCTGCCTGGCGTGGACCAGGAGTGGGACGGCGTCGTCCGGCGTGGGGCGAAGCTGCTGCACGCGTTCGCCGAGGCGGTGGTGCCGCGCGTGACGGTCGTGACGCGAAAGGCGTACGGGGGCGCCTACATCGCGATGAACTCCCGCTCGCTCGGCGCCACCGCCGTCTACGCCTGGCCGGACGCCGAGCTGGCGGTCATGGGGCCGGAGGCCGCGGTCGGCATCCTGCACCGCCGCGCGCTGGCCGCCGCGCCCGAGGGCCAGCGCGGCGTGCTGACCGCGCAGCTCGCCGCCGAGCACCGCGCGCTCGCGGCCGGGGTCGGCAACGCCGGGGCGTACGGCGTCATCGACGCGGTGATCCCGCGGACAGCGACGCGCCGGGTCGTGGCGACGGAGATCGCGCACGCCCCGGCCCGCCGCGGCCGGCACGGCAACATCCCGCTCTAGCGGGAACTCGCCTTTGTGGTCGGGAAGCGGCGGAACGACATTCCGCCTGCGTCTGCGCCGGCGGTGAAGTGACCTCGATCTCGACGCCATAGGAGCACGCCATGCCGCTTCTGCGTCCGGTGCGTGCCCTCGCCGCCGCCTTCGCGGCAGGGGACGTCGCGCATGCGCCGGCTTGAGCCCCCCGAACCGTGCTGACCGGACCGTTGTCCGGCCTGATCGCCTACCACGCGCTCGGGGCTCTCGTCGGCGCCGAACAGTGCCTCCGCCAGTTGCTCACCGCCGGATCTGACCGGCGCTTCCTGGCACCCGACCTCGTCTCACCGAACGCGACCGCGCCCGAGGCGGCCGTGCTCGCGCTCGTCTACGGCGCGACGGCGGTCCTGCTCTGACGGCGGTTCCGCGTCGCGCTGCCGGCGGCGGCGCTGCTCGCCGTCGCCGGCGTGTGGTGGTGGGCCGGCGTGCGCCACCACCTCGTGATGCTCCAGGTGGTGGCGCTCGCGCTGCTGGTCCTGCCCGGCGCACGGCGACCGCTGGTCCGCCGGCTGCGCAAGCGCACGCTCGCGCCGCCGGCGGCGCCCGGCGTCTGAGCCCGCGGGACGCTACGACCAGATGTCGTACGGCGGGCAGTCCCAGTACGGCTCGCCGAGGACGTAGACGTCGCCCTGGTTGTTGACCTGCACCGGGAAGCCCGGCGGCAGGGTCAACATCGCCAGCACCGGGCAGAGCAGCGGATCCACGTACCGCACGAAGAGCTCGTCCGGCGTCACCGGGGGGTCGACGTGCGGCTCGTCCGGCGGGATCTGGCTGGGCGCGACGCACGCTGTCGCGGTCGGCGTGGCGTCCGCGTAGTCGACCACCGTGCAGAACGTGAGCCGGTCGGTCGCCGACGCGGCGTACTGCACGGTGCCCGCGACGACGACGACGCCGGTGCCCGACCCGGAGGCGCCGTCGGCGGGCCAGCCGTTGATCCGCAGCTCGCAGGTGACCTCCGCCCCCGCCGGTGCGCCGGCGGCGTCGCGGACGGCGACGACCGCCACGGCCAGCAGCTCGTCGGCGGACGAGCCGACCGCGTCGACCAGGTCGTGGTCCAGGAACCTGCAGCTGCCCGTGTGGGTCGAGCCGCTCTGCGCCGAAGCGGCTGGCGGCGCGAGCAGCGCGGCCACGGCGGCCAGCAGCGCGATCCTCTTCATGTCAGCTCCATCCGGTAGGGACGGCGCCGAGGCCGGCGCCGACGGAATGGGTGCGCGAACCCCAGATGTCGTACGGCGGGCAGTCCCACTGCGGGGAACCGTTGACGTAGACGTCACCCTGCTCGTTGATGAACACCGGTCCGGCGCCGGGGGCGCGCGCCTTGAACGCCGGGCAGACGACCGGGTCCGCGTACGTCACGAGCAGCCGGTCCGCCAGCTCGAGCGGCTCCTGGGGCGGCAGCTGGGTCGTGCCCCAGGGCTGGCAGTACGTCGTGGTCGGCGTCGCGCCCGCGTAGTCGACGACGGTGCAGAGCTCGACGAACGTACCGGGCGGCGCGGTGAACGCGACGGCGCCGTGCACGACGACGGCGGCGGTGCCGGACTCCGACACCGAGTCCGCGACGGCCGAGTCGACCCGCGCCTGGCAGGTCACCGTCGCGGACACCGGGTCGGCGCCGGGGGTGGTCGAGTAGAGCGCGACGGCGGCGTACAGGTCGGCTTGGTAACCGCCGCCGGCGTCAGGCGGCGGCACCGGCGTGTGGCCGCAGCGGCCGAACGAGCCGGCGCCGGGGTCGGCGACGGCGGGCAGGACGGGGGAGAGCGTCGCGGTGAGGGCCGCGACGACGACAAGCGTCTTCATGAGGGTGCTCCAGTGCGTGTAGGGGGGCGCACCGTAAGCACGTCGTTCGCATCTCTACAAGGGGTCGCGCCGGGTCGGCCTGAACCACCGCGGCCGAACGGCCCGAGACCGCGCCGGCCCGCGCCGGTCCGGCCGCCGGCCGGACTGGGGCGCGCGGGGCGGGCGTTCTCACCGGCTCATGGCCAGATGTCGTAGGGCGGGCAGTCCCAGACGGGCTCGCCGGCGACGTGGACGTCGCCCTGCTCGTTGACCGCGACGTCGCCGTAGCCGGGGGCGAGCTGCGCGAGCAGCGGGCACAGGCGCGGGTCGACCTCGCCCCAGACCTGGGTCAGCACGGCGTCGACCGTGTCGAACACGATCTGCGGCGGGATCTGCGTGCTTACGAGTGGCACGCACTCCGTTGCCGTCGGCGTCGCGTCGGCGAAGTCGACGTCCGTGCACACCTCGACCGTGTCCTCCTCGGACCACCAGAACGTCACCCGCCCCAGCACGACCACCACCCCGGTGCCGCTGGCGCGTTCCACGGTCCACGGGTCGACGACGGCGTTCGTGCGGAGGTAGCACGTGACGGTCGCGGACGCGGGGTTGGCCGCGATGTCGTCCGACCGCACGGTGACGGCGGCATGGACGAAGCCTCCGTAGCTCGAGCCGGTCACCTGGTCCTGGTTGAACGGCTGGAACGAGCACCGGCCGTGGTGGGTCGATCCGGCGAAGGCGGCGGGCGCGGTGAGCGCCGTAGCGGCGAGCGCCGCGACCAACGCGGCGGCGATGCGCCCGCCGGTCAGCGGGTACGGGCCGAACCGCCCCGTCACCGTCGATCCCACTCGACGTCGTACGGCGGGCAGTCCCACACCGGCTCGCCGGCGACGTACACGTCGCCCTGCGCGTTGATCACGACCGGACCGTCGCCGGGGGCGAGCGACGCCAGCGCCGCACAGACCGGCGGGTCCACCACGGGCCACACCTGGTCGAGCGCGTCCTCGAGCGTGTCCCAGACGACCTGCGGCGGGACCTGCGGCGTGGTCCACGGCACGCACTCCGTCGCCGTCGGCGTCGCGTCGGCGAAGTCGACGACGGTGCAGAGGACCAGCTCCTCGTCCTCCGCCGCGCCGAACCACACGTGGTCGAGCACGGCGACGACGCCCGCGCCGGTCCCCCGGGCGGCCGCCGCCAACCGTCCCGCGACCCGGAGCTCACACGTGACGGTGGCGCCGACGGGATTGCCGGTGGCGTCGGCAGATTGGACCGCGACGACGGCGTACAGGAAGGCGCTGAACGTCGCGGTCGTCACGTCCAGGTGGTGTGGCCTGAGCCCGCAGCGGCCGGTGTGCGTGGTGCCGGCCTGTGCCGGCGTCGCAAAGACGAGCGCGGTGCCGCACGCGATCGCGGCGACGCGACGGAGGTTTCGCATGGCGCACTCCGATGTAGGGGAGCGCAGGGTACGGCGGTGGTCATCCGGCGACAAGGACGGTGCCGCCCGAAGGCGCGCACTGCCGGAAAGCCGTCAGCCGCCACGCGGCAGCGCTCTCCGCTCCTGACAGTCGCGCCATCAGCCCGGCGAAGAATGCGGCGTTCCCCGACGAGCGCCACCGCGCGCCACGCAGGACGCGCGCCGGGTCGAACGCCGGCACGGCCTCGTCAGCGACGCTCCCACTCGGCGTCGTACGGCGGGCAGTCCCACACCGGCTCGCCGTCGAGGTAGACGTCGCCCTGCTCGTTGATCACGAGCGGACCGTCCACGGGTGCCAGCGACGCGAGCAGCGGGCAGAGGATCGGATCGACCAGTCTCCAGACCAGGTTCGAGATCCGGTCCAGGGCCTCTCCGACCTCCTCGACGACGACCTGTGGCGGGATCTGCTCCGGCTCCCACGGCACGCATTCGGTCGCGGTCGGCGTCGCGTCCGCGAAGTCGACCACCGTGCAGACCTCGAAGCGGTCGCCCCATGGGGGCGTGTCGTAGCCGATCACGACGACCGCGCCGGTACCGGTGGCGGCCCGTTGCGCGGCGGTGTGCCCGTCCACGACGAGCGAGCACGTGACGGTCGCCGTGACGGGGTTGGCGGCCACGTCGTCGGAACGCAGCGTGACCGCGGCGTAGAGGAACCCGCCGAAGCCGGATCCGGTCACCTCGTTCTGGTTGAACGGCTGGAACTCGCAGCGGCCGTCGTGCGTCGATCCGGCCGCGGTGGCCGGCCCGGCCAGCGCGGCGGCGAGGGGCGCCGCGAGGGCGGCGGCGAGGAGTCTGCGCATGGGGCGCTCCCGGGATGTAGGGGAGGCGCACCGTACGGCCGGCGCCGAACGGCGGCAAGGGCCGTTGCCGCGGCGCAGGCGGCAATGCCGGAAAGCCGTCAGGCCGCTACGCCGCGGCGCTCTCCGCTCCTGACAGGTCGCGCCACAGGCCGTCGAAGAACGCGGCGTTCACCGACGAGCGCCAGAGCGCGCCGCGCAGGATGCGCGCCGCCCAGTCGGGACGTTCGGCGACGGTCGGGACGATGGCGTTGTCCAGCCAGTCCTTGCCGTGCCGCGGGTCCACCTCGGCGTGCTCGAGGTAGAACGGGTACGCGTCGGCCGGCGCGCCCAGCCGGTCGAACGCCGCCAGCACCTTCCGGCAGCGCGGCCCGGCCTGCAGCTCGATCAGCCCGAGCGCGCCAAGCATCTCGGGCTGCAGCCAGTGGTTGGTCGCGAGCAGGCCGCCGAGCGCCGCGCGTTCCAGGGCCGCGACCGGCTGCTCGGTCGACGGCACCCGCGGCAGGTCGATCGCCGCGACCAGCCGGTCGTGCAGGGCGGTGTGCACGGCTTCGGGGGCGCCGTTGCCCATCTCGTCCCAATAGTTGCGGCCGAGCTCGAGCTTCGGCGCGCCGGTGAGGCCGAGCTGGCAGGTGGCGACGAGGTCGTCGAACCCGCCGTCCGGCCCGCCCTCCAGCGCGAGGAAGCGCACGACCTCCGGCCACGTCGCGCTGCGGGCGACCCACTCGTACGCCGCGGGCAGCCGGTCGCGCGCGGCGAGCGCCCGCATCCCGGCCACGACGTCGCGATCGAACAGCGGGCCGTCGAGCGACGACAGCTCGGCCAGCCAGTCGGCCTCGAGCCGCCACTTCAACGCTGTCACCGCGGGGTGCTCCGCGTACCGCGACTGGTCGGTGACGCGGCCGAGCCGCAGGTCGTAGATCCGCAGCAGCGTGAGGAACCGGTCGCGCCGGTCGGCCGGCGGCCCGTCGAGGTCGAACGAGCCGCCGCTGAGCGCATGGTCAAGGCGCTCCACCAGAGGAGTCATGCGTATCCGATACCCATCAGCCGGTGGCGCGAACGTTAGGGTTCCGCGCCATGGGACTCATGGATGGCAAGGTCGCGATCGTCACCGGCGCGGGGCGCGGCATCGGCCGCGGCGAGGCGATCCTGCTCGCCGGCGAGGGCGCGCGGGTACTCGTCAACGAGCTCGACGCGGACGCCGGTCAGGCGGTCGTCGACGAGATCGTGGCGAACGGCGGCGAGGCCGCCCTGAACACCGGCGACTGCTCCGAGCACGACGGCGCGCGGGCGCTGGTCCAGCAGGCGGTGGACACGTTCGGCGGACTCGACGCGCTGGTCAACAACGCCGGCATCCTGCGGGACCGCACGCTCGCGAAGATGACCCCCGAAGAGTGGGACGCGGTCGTCAAGGTGCACCTGCGCGGCCACTACGCGCCCACGCACTTCGCCTGCGCGTACTGGAAGGACAACGGCCGCCCCGGCCACGTCGTCTGCACCGCCAGCACGTCCGGGCTGCTCGGCAACTTCGGCCAGGCCAACTACGGCGCCGCCAAGGCCGGCATCGCGGCGTTCGCCACGATCACCGCGATGGAGATGTGGCGCCACAACGTCACCGTCAACGCCATCGCGCCCGCCGCGCGTACCCGGATGACTGAGGGCGCGTACGGCCAGATCGAGGCGGGTGGCGAGTTCGACTTCTGGCACCCGGACAACGTCGCGCCGATGGTCGTCTACCTGTGCAGCGACGCGTCCAGCCACATCAGCGGCAAGGTGTTCGGCGTGCAGGGGAACGTCGTCGAGCTCTACCAGCCGTGGACGTCGTTCAGCGAGGTCGTCAACGAGAGCGGCCGCTGGGACCCGAGCGCCCTGGCCGAGCGGGTGGACAGCTTGTTCGAGGGCTTCCCGATCGCCAAGGAGGCGACGAACGGCATGGCCCGGCTGCGCTACACGATGACGCAGCGGGGCTAAGGGACGCTCAGCACAAGCACGGCGTCGCCGGACGACTCCAGGTCGGCCGGCAGCCGGCGCTGCCCCGGCCGGACGGTGTGGAAGCGCACCGTGCACTGCTCCCCGTACGCCACGACCAGCTCGAACAACCGGCCGCGGTAGACGTCGCAGAGGTCGGCCGCGAGCCGGCGGACGAGGTGCACGGCCTGCCCGAGCACCTCGTGCGGCGGCGTGTCCGGCGGCAGCAGCGCGTCGACGAGCACGTGGTTGACGTACGCCTCGAACGCCGTCTCCCCGCCCGCCGCCTCGACCGTCGTCGCGCGCGCCGCGGACTCGTACGCCGCCAGCACCACGCACCCCTCGACCTCCACGAAGCCGAGCATCGCGAGCGCGAGCAACGCCGGCGCGAGCGCGTCCGGGTCCTGCGGCGCGTCGGCGGGCGGCGGCCCGAGCGCGGTCATCCGCGCGTTGGTGCGGACCAGCATCGCGCGCTACGCCACCGCGATCGCGTCGAGGTACGCCATCGCCCCCGACTGCGCGGCGCCGGACTGCTGCAGGGTCTGGTCGCCGACGACGACCCGCAGCACGTGCTCGCCCTCCGGCAGCATCCCCTCGTAGAGCACCTGCCGGTGCCGCGTGGTCTCGGCGGTCGCCTGCACCACCGCGACCAGCTCGCCGTCGAGGTAGACCGTCAACGGCGCGAGGCCGGGTCCGCGCGACCCGATGACGGCGTACGCCGACCCGGTCACCGGCGTGGAGACGCCGGCGCCGGCCGGCGCGGTCGCGAGCGAGCCGAGCCACGAGCCGTTGACCGTCGGCGACTCCCACGCCCCGTCGAACGTCATCGACACGTGCGTGTTGTCCCGCGGCAGGACCACGCGGGCGGGCGCCGACCAGGCGCCGACGTGACCGGCCTTGTCGATCGCGCGGACGCGCACGCTGTGCGCGCCGGCCGCGGTGAACATCAGCCTGGGTGCCGTCGTGAAGATCTTCGCCGGCGCCGACCACGTCGTGGCGCCGGGCGAGAGTCTCGACAGCTGGACGTACGCCACCCCTGCCCCTGGCGACGGATCGGCGGAGGCCACGGACAGCGTGGCGGACGAGTCGGTGCTGCGGTCGGTGACGTACTCGGGCGCCGAGGTGATCCGCGCGGTCGGCGACTTCGCCGGGTGCAGCGTCCACGACGACCCGGCCTTGCCGACCATCGACACCCAGCCGTCCACGACCGGCACGAAGTTCTCGGTGACCGTGATCGACGACGCGGGGTTCTTCGCCATGACCGGGAACGTGAACTTCGCGACCCCGCCCGGCGGCGTGGTCGCCGCGACGGCCACCGGCCGGGTCGCCGTCTTCCAGCTCGGGTGGCGCAGCCGGGACGCGCGCTGCAAGGGATAGGTGGACAACGACACGCGGTCGGCAGTCCACGTCTGCCAGCCGAGGTTGCGCGCGACGAACGACGTGCTCCACCGCTGGTCCCCTTCGAGGACCCGGCCGGGGCTCGTCCTCGCCGCGCCGGCCAGCCAGTCGCCGCGGTTGACCCGGTGCTTGTACGTCCCCAGCGTCGACACCCACGTGCCGTCCAGCCGGGCGACGTAGCTGTGCCCGCTCTGCGGCGAGTAGCCGGGAACGACGTACCGCGGGTTCGCGACCGGCACCGGCAGCACCCAGGGCTGCAGCTCGCCGGGCGGCGTGACGATCGTCGAGAAGACCTTGTCGGCGTACTGCATGGCGTACCAGCCGGCGCCGATGTAGCGGTACACGGCGCGGTACCAGTTCTCGCCGACCCGCTTCTCGTCGGCGCCGAGCGAGGAGGGGACGTTGCGGCTGGACGCGGCCATCTTCGCGGCCAGTACCTGCGCGCCGGCGTCGATGTTGTACCGGTAGTCGCTGGCCAGCCGGTACGCGTCGAACCCGCCGCTGGCCAGCACCTGGGTCACGCCGAGGGCGCAGGCGGACGACACGACGACCCGGCCGTCCGAGTAGAACTGGCGCCAGCGCGACTCGTGCCAGGCGATCGACTTGAGGACGTACGGCGGCACCTGGCGGCGCGCGGCGGCCTTGTCGATCTCCGCGTTGATCGCCGCCATCCCGGGGTCGATGCCCCGGACCCCGGCCACGCCACAGGCCGCCTCAGCCGACGGAAGAGCCAGAAAACCGGACAGAACGAGCGAAATCGCCACACCCAGCCGTAGGCGCATGGGTGGCGGCTTTCTCCATGTGGATCATGCTCCCCTGCCTCGGGCAGCGAATTACGATCTTGTAGTTCGATCTCCGGACATGGGGCGGGAGAGGATGCGCGCATGCCGTACGACCTCCCGGCCACCGTCGCCGAGATCGAACGCCAGCTCGCCGACGGCGGCTGGGACCAGCCGCAGCGCCTCTACGCGCTGGTGCACACCGGGCGGCTGCGCGAGACCGAGCCGGGCCTCGCCGACCTGCTCGCGGACAGCGACGCGGACAGCCTGACGCCGGTCGAGCAGGACGCGATCGACGGCGATGTCGCGGAGTTCCTGTCCGGCATCGAGTGGCCGGCGGCCGTGGACGGCTGCGCGCTCGTCAACGAGGTCGTCCTGCTGCCGGACGGCGCCGCGCAGGAGCGCCCGGACGGCGTGGACGAGAGCGAGTGGGCAGAGGCGCACCCGGACGCGCGGGACGTACGGCTGGTCGTCGGCGTGCTGCGCGGCGGCGAACGGGCGTCGGTGCTGCGGATCCGCGGCGTGGACGGCGGCGCGGACGACGTGCTCGCCGCGCCCGACCTGGTCCCGAACCTCGCCCTCGCCCTGCTCGCCACCCTCGGCGAGCTGCCGGACGACCTGGCCGACGACCCGGCCGACGACCCGGCCGACGAGCCGGACTAGCCTCCGGGCGCAACTTCCGGTGCGGCTGAGCAGGAGCAGGGTCCGACCAGCACTGGAAGTTCGTGGCGCCGACGGCGACCGCGATCCAGCGCCGCGGACGGCGCCGTCAGTCCCCTGACGGGAGCGCGGTGGCCTCGGCCGGGGTCAGGACGCGGTCGTCGCCGGGGTACGGCACCCAGCCCTTGATCGCGTACCAGATAGCCCGGTTGAGCATCTGCTCCGGCGCGGCGTCCGGGCGGGTGAAGTCGATCCGGTCGCACGCCTCGGCCCACAGCCGGGCCATGCCGTCGAGCTTCTCGAGCGGCGGGTTCAGCTCGAGGTCCACGTCGGGCGCGATGGCCTGGTACGGCGAGGTGATGGGCACGTCGCTGAACGCCGTCCGCATCGGCTTGCCGAGCAGGTCCACCTGGTTCATCGGCGGCAGGCCGAGGATCTGCTCGATCGTGCGGAGCATGTCGATCTGCGTGTAGTACGTGTTGTCCACGTGCCCGCGCCTGACCCAAGGGCTGATGATCCAGGCGGGCGCTCGGTGGCCGTCCACGTGGTCGAGGCCGAACTGCGCGTCGTCCTCCACCGCGAAGATCGCGCTGGATTCCCAGATCGCGCTGTGGCTGATCTTCTCGACGATCTTCCCGAACGCGTAGTCGTGGTCGATCATGTCGTGCGTCGGCGTCATGGCACCCGGCTTCGTGCCGCGGGTGTGGTCCATCGGGAGCTGGATGATCGAGAGGTTCGGGACGGTGTTCGTCCTGATCTGCCGGTCCAGCTCGGCGCCGAACAGCAGCGCGCGCTGCTGGTCCTTCACATTGAGGTTGAACCGCGGGTAGCTGCGGACCAGCAGCCGGTCCAGCGACGGGATGTCCGAACGCGTGCGGCCCTGCTTGTCGACGTGGTCGGCGAACTCGCCGTAGACCTTCACCGTCTTGCCGAACCGCTGCGCGTGCTCCCAGATGAACGGCGACGGCGCGTACGCCAGCGCGTCGCCGCCGTCGTACGGGTAGCTGCGGCTCCAGTCGCCGAACGCCTCTTCGAGGTAGTCGGTCACGAACGCCTGCACCAGCCAGTGGTGGCCGTCGGCGGACACGGTGCCGTTGACGTAGAAGTTGTCGAACAGCGGGAAGTGCGCGGCGAGCGCGTGCTGGTTCGGCGTGATGGCCGCGCCGAACTGCACCTTGGTGGGGTCGCCGTTACCGCGCGGGTCGTCGCCCATGACCTGGTCGTAGGTGCGGTTCTCCTTGATGACCAGGAACACGTGCTTGATCGTGCTCGGCTCGCCGAGCTTGTCCGGGATCGGCTTCGGCGGCGCCTGCGGGTCGCCGCGCCGCACGGACTCGAGCCGGTGCCAGCCGTTGTTCTCGACGACCGTCTTCGTGGTCACGAGCAGGGTCTGCGCGGTCGGCAGCGGGACCACGGACGCGCTGCCGCGGGTGGCGCGCACGTTGACGCCGCCGGCCCCGATGCCGATCAGCGGCGGGCCGGTGCCGTCGTCGGCGGGCAGTGCACCGACGCCCTTCATGTTCGCGACGACCATCCGCTGGCTCACCTTGTCGATCACGACGTCCGACGGGTACCAGCCGGTCGGGACGAGGCCCTCGATCACCGACGGCGTTCCCGGCGTCGTCCACCGGATGACGGCGACGGCGTTGTTGCGGCCGAGGCTGACCACGATGCGGGTGGCGTCGAGGACGGACACCGACGTCGGCGACGAGCCGAACGGCGCGTACGGGAACGGCCGCACCGGGATCACCGCGACGATCCGCTGGCTGCGCATGTCGAGCACGGACACCGAGTCGTTGTTGGAGTTCACGACGAACACGTGGTGGCCGCGCACCGCCATGTTGCTCGGGTGCAGGCCGACCTTGCGCTCGGCGACGACGCGGCGGCGGAACGGGTCCACGATCGAGACCGTGCCGGTGGCGGCGCTGCCCGACTTCGCGTCGGCGACGATCGGCGTGCCCGCCGAGGCGTTCGTGAAGTCGCCCGAGCGCGGGCGGCGCCCGCCGCGGTTCGTGACGACGACGTGCCCGCCGGCGACGACGACGGAGTGCGGCGCGTTGCCGACCGGGATGCGCGCGACGAGGCGGCGGCTCGCGAGGTCCACGACGCCGAGCTCGTTGGCCTTGCTCAGCGCGACGTACAGGCGGCGGCCGTCGGTGGACAGCGCGAGCCCGCCGGGGTGCGAGCCGACCTCGACGTGGCCGAGTAGCTGCAACGTCCCGTCCGGCGCGACCGCGCAGATGGCGATCTTGCCCTTCGACATCGAGGCGTACAGCCGGTTGCCGTCCTTGGAGTAGACGACGCCGGTGAACGACGCGTCGCCGAGCCCGGGGTTGAACCGCTGGACGATGGTCCCGGTCCGCAGCTCGACCACGGTGAGGGCCGGCGCCTGGTCGGTGAGGACGGTGGCGACGTGCGCCTTCGGGCGCAGCGCGACGGCGTTGGCGCGGCCGGGGAACTCGACGTGCAGGCCGGCCGGGCGCAGCTCCTGGTTGGTGGGCAGCACGACGGAGCCGTCGGTCTGCCGGCCGACCCGGCGGTCCTCGCCGACCGCGCCGGCGGACAGCGCCGAGGCGACCGCGGCGGCGCAGACGAGCACACCGGCCAGCCGGCCGGCCAGTCCGCGCACGCGTTCCACCCCCTCGATGTATAGCCACCCCCTCCCGGCCGCCAACGAGCGCCGGGCGCGAAGGCTGCGGCCCGCCACGAGCTGAGTCCTCCCGCGGCGGGTCGTGCCGTCTGCTGTCGTTGTCCTCACAGTGTCGGACGTAACCGGTGTGGACAAGAGCAGATTGGGCGCTTTCGTCGCCTGCGGGTCCGGTCCTGCCTACCGCGCGTCAGGAGCGTCCGGCTGCCGGTTCGGCGGCCGCTGCGGCAGCATCGGCTCCAGCGAGTGCCTGCGCGGCCCCGACCAGACGGCGGGCACCGCCTCCACGGCGGCGGCGAGCGCGTAGACCATCCCCTCGTAGTTCACCCGCCAGCCGCGGAAGTGCGGCCACGCCTCCTCGGGCGTGCGCTCCATCGGGTAGCCGGCCGCCTCGAGCCGCGCGATGCCACCGAGGAAGTCCTGGAACGTCAGCTGCAACGGGTCGTCCGGGCGCGGGTCCGGGTCGTACTCGATGCCGAACGACGCGCAGATGTCCCGCAGCGACGTGAAGCCCATCCGCAGGCATAGCCGCGCCTCGCTCTGCCGGGCGCCGGGGTTCAGCGCCACGTGCAACGCCGCCGAGTCGAGCACCGCGAGCAGGCCGACGATCCACGACCGCAGCGGATGCGGCGAACGGAAGGTGATGAGGATCGGGTAGTTGGTGTGGCTCTCGGCGACGTCGGCGGCCCAGCGCTCCCACTCGGCGTAGAACGCCGGGAGGTTGTCGAGCGTCTGCACGATCTGGTGCCTGGCCAGCACCTCGGGCCCCCACGCCGGCGCGCCCGCGCGGCTCTGCAGCGTCGTGACGAGCGTCTCGCGGCGGTTGAACGCGCCGTACAGCGTCGGCAGGTACGCGATCTGCAGCGCGACCGCGACCAGGCCGGTCGCCGCCGCGGCGAACCCGATGACGGTGGCCTGCGGGTCCGGCGTGGAGACGTTGCCGAGGGTGAACAGCGACGCACCCGACTCGCGGAACGCCTGGTAGGCGCTGGAGCCGTTCGCGCCCATGAACATCAGCGTGAACGCAGCCAGGAACAGCAGCACCCACGCCGCGAGCAGCGCGAGCAGGGTCACCGGGCCGACGGCGACGAGGATCGCGTCCTTGCGCTCGTACGACTCGAAGCGGGCCGCGACGAAGTGGAAGGCGACACGCACCGACTTCGTGACGGTCGCGGTGAGGCGCGACGCGAGCCCGCGCGGCACGACCAGCGTGCGCAGCACGCTCGACCACGTCCCGAGAAACACCGCCACGCCCGCGGCGAAGACCAGCACGTCCATCAGCAGTAGCCCTCGCACGGCGGCGCGTCGCTGCCCGCCTCGCGGCGCGCCTCGGCGACGGCGGCGACCGGCGAGCGGTCGCCCCCCGCCCGCCACGAGTCGAGGTACGGCCACGGCGCGACGACGCCCCGCCGGACCCACCACACCCCCGGCTTCGTCGGCCAGGAGAGCCCGAAGTGCAGGTGCGGTGGCGTCCCCGCGGCGGAGCCGGTGGTACCGACCTCGCCGAGCTTCGTGCCGCGGGTCACGCGCACGCCGGGCCGGATGCCGGGCGCGACCGAGCGCAGGTGCGAGCCGTAGTAGCGGACGCCGTCCACCCCGACCACCGACACGAACAGGCCGCCGCGGTCGGCGCCGCGGTTGGTACGCCCGGTCCAGCGGTCGCGGTACTCGACCTCGTCCACCCGGCCGTCCACCGGCGAGACGTACGCGCAGCCGGCCTTGGCGAAGATGTCGGTCGCCGGGTAGTCGTGGTGCGCGCGGCCGTACGTCGCGCGGCAGCCCGTGACAGGGAACGCGTACCGCACGCGCGCGGGCGACGGGGTGACCGGCGGGGCGGAGGTCGGCGGTGCCGTCGTCGGCGGTGGGGTTGTCGGCGACGCGGTGGTGGGCGCGGCCGTCGTCGGTGCGACCGTCGTCGGCGGGACCGTGGTGGGTGGTGCGGTCTCCGGCGCGGCCGCCGGGCGCGGGCCGGCGCAGCCGGTCACGAGCAGCAGGCAGACGAGGGCACGGCGCACGCGCCGCAGCCTACGTTCTCGCCAGCGCCGCCCACTGCCGTTGCGCCAGCCCGAGGACCTCGGTGCCGGGGTCGGCGGCGTTCGTCGCGAACACCAGCAGCACCGCCCACCGCCCGCGGTGCAGCGCGACGAGCTGCGCGTACTTCCCCTCGCGGTCGCGCACGGTGTCGGCCAGCCCGCTGCTGCCGGGGACGCCGGTGACCGTGAACGGCCGGGGGCGTTCGAGCAGCCGGGCCGCGCGGCCGATGCCGCGCGCGTACGCCGCCGCGCCGGGCTCGTCGCCGAACTCCAGCACGAACGAGTCGACCCGCTCCGCGCCCGGCGCGCGCCAGGTCCGCATCCAGCCGCGCCGGAACCCGAGCGCGGCGAGCCGCTCGGCGCCCAGCGCCTTCCGGTCCACCGGCGCCCCGGCGGACACCGGGCGGAACGGCTCGGCCGGCGCGACGAGCAGCGCGGCGACGTGGCGGTACTCCGGCGTGACCAGCAGGTCGCCGGGCAGCGCCACCGTGTCCGGCATCGTGGAGAGGAAGTACGCGGCGGTCACGCCGGACGACAGCACGGCCGCGATCAGCGCGCCGAGGACCGGCACCACCCAGGAGCGCCGGGCCCGCGCGCTCACCGGTCGCTCACTCGCCCGGCGCGAGCAGCGCGGCGGCGGCGGCGCTGGCCTCGGCGAGGACCGCCTTGACCGGACGGTCGAGCTTCGCGGCCAGCGTCGCCACGTCGTCGAACTCCGGCACGGCGTTGACGACCTCGCCCTCCAGCCGGGCGACCTTCACCCGCACCTCGGACCCGTCGGCCAGCACCACGGTCTCCACGGAGCGGTCCAGCGACCGCTTGGTCACCTCGCGCTCGCGCAGCCCGATGGTGGACGTCTCGCGGAACAGCACCCGCCGCAACGCCGCCACCCGCGCGACCGGCGACAGCACGGACACGGTGACGGCGGGCCGGCCCTTCTTCATGTGGATCGGCGTCAGCCAGGCGTCCGACGCGCCCGCGTCGAGCAGCGCGGTGACGACGCCCGGCCACAGGCGCGGGTCGAGGTCGTCGACGTTCGCCTCCAGGACGACCGCCGCGTCGCCGGTGCTGCCGCTCGCGACCGCGTCGCCGACCACCAGGCGGAGGACGTTGGGGACCTCCTCGAGGTCGCGTTCGCCCGCGCCGGCGCCGACCGCCGTGACGACCATCTCCGGCATGTCGCCCCAGCCGCTGACGGTCCCGGCGAGCAGGGCCGCGCCGGTCGGCGTGCAGAGCTCGAACGGCACGCCGCCGCTGTAGACGGGGGCGCCGCGGAGCAGCTCCAGGACGGCCGGGGTCGGCACCGGGATCAGCCCGTGCTCGCCGCGGGTCATGCCCATGCCGGTCGCGACCGGGGAGGCGTAGACCTCGTCGAGGCCGAGGTGGTGCAGCCCGGCGGCGGTGCCGACGATGTCGGCGAACGCGTCCAGCCCGCCGACCTCGTGGAAGTGCACGAGGTCCGGCGACGTGCGGTGGATGCGCGCCTCGGCGTGGGCGAGCCGCTCGAAGACGTTGAGGGCGCGCTGCTTCACCGGGAGCGCGAGCGCCGCGCCTTCGAGCAGCTGGCGGACGTGCGGCCAGGTGCGGATGACCGTCGAACGCGAGACGCGGACGTCGATCTTCGTGGCGCCGAGACCGTGCCTGGTCACCTCGTCGACGGCGATCTCGACGCGCTCCACGCCGAGCGAGTCGACCGCGTCCTGGATGACCTCGACCGGCACGCCGGCGTCCACCAGCGCGCCGAGCATCATGTCGCCGGACGCGCCGGCCAGGCAGTGGAACCACCCGACGCGCTTCACGCGCTGGCCTCGCGGGAGGCGCCGGCCCGGCGCGCGACGCGGGAGGCGAAGACGCCGGCGCCGAAGCCGTTGTCGATGTTGCAGACGACGACGCCGGGGGCGCAGGAGTTGAGCATCGCGAGCAGCGCGGCCAGCCCGCCGAACGACGCGCCGTAGCCGACGCTGGTCGGCACCGCGACGACCGGCACCCCGACCAGCCCGCCGACCGCCGACGGCAGCGCGCCCTCCATCCCGGCCACGACGACGAGGCAGTCGGCGCGGTCGAGCTGGCCCTGCGCGGCGAGCAGCCGGTGGATGCCGGCCACGCCGACGTCGTTGACCCGGTCCACGCCGGCGCCGAAGACCCGCGCGACGAACGCCGCCTCCTCGGCCACCCGCTCGTCGCTGGTGCCCGCGGTCACGACCGTGACCGTGCCGACCGGGCGGGGCAGCGCGCCGACCGCGACGCAGTCCGCCGCGACGTGCGCGTCCGGCCACTCGGCGGTGACCGCCGCAACGGTCTCTGCCGTGGCGCGGGTGACGAGCGCCGGCCGAGTCTCGCCGCTCAGCGAGCGGAGGATCGCGACGACCTGCTCGGGCGTCTTGCCCGCGCCGTAGACGACCTCCGGGTCGCCGGTACGGACGCCGCGGTGGTTGTCCACCCGCGCGAAGCCGAGGTCGGTGAAACCGGAGGGCGGCAGCGCGGCAACCCGGCGGACGGCTTCGTCCACGCCGGTCTCCCCGGCCGCGACGGCGGCCAGGAGGCTGCGGAGCTCGTTCCGGTCCATGGCTCGCTCAGTTATACGCTGCCGCCGTGCAGCTGGACCCCTCGACCGCCGACACCGTCGCGCTCGTCGGCGCCGCCCTCGGCGCGCTCGGCGTCGGACTGGGCATCGTCGCGTGCCTCCAGCTGGTCCGGATGCGGCGCGCGTACGGCGTCCTGCAGGGCAAGGGGACCAACGGCGACTTCGTCACGGCGGTCAACCGGCACGTCGCGGCTGTGGGCGAGCTGCGCGGCGAGGTCGCCACGCTGTCGCAGGGCCTGGAGCGCGCGCGGGGCGACCTGCGCGACGCGATCCGGCACATCGCCGTCGTGCGCTACGACGCGTTCCCCGACATGGGCGGCCGGCTGTCGTTCTCCTGCGCGCTGCTCGACGACGCCGGCGACGGCCTGGTGCTGACCAGCATCAACGGCCGCTCCGAGACGCGCACCTACGCCAAGGGCGTGAAGGGCGGCAGCAGCGAGCACCAGCTGTCGCCCGAGGAGGAGCAGGCCATCTCGTTCGCGACCCGCGCCGGCGCGCGCACGTAACGGGTTGCCCGGGGTGCCGCCGGGGCGGCTCGGCTACCTCGGCCCGCCGGGGACGTTCTGCGAGGCCGCGCTGCGGACGTTGCCGAACGCCGCCCGCGCCGGGCTGGAGCCGTACGTCTCCGTCCCCGAGGCGCTGGACGCGGTACGGCGCGGCGAGGTGGCGGCGGCGCTGGTGCCGTTCGAGAACTCCGTCGAGGGGTCGGTCTCCACGACGCTCGACGACCTCGCGACCGGCGACCCGCTGCACGTGACCGCCGAGGTCCTGCTGCCGGTGACGTTCGACCTGCTGGTGCGGCCGGGGACGACGCTGGGGGACGTACGCCGGGTCGCGACCCACCCGCACGCCGAGGCGCAGTGCCGGGTCTGGCTGCGGACCGTGCTCCCGCTGGCCACGGTGTCGCCGGCCGCGTCCACCGCCGACGCCGCCGCGCAGGTCGCGGCGGGGACGTACGACGCCGCCATCGCCTCGCCGCTCGCCGCCGACCGGTACGGCCTCGTCGCGGCCGCGTCCGGGGTCGGGGACCGGGCGGACGCCGTGACGCGGTTCGTCCTCGCGGCGCGGCCCGCCGCGCCCGCGCCGCCGACGGGCGCGGACCGGACGACCGTGGTGGCGTTCATCGCCGACGACCACCCGGGGGCGTTGCTCGAGCTGCTGACCGAGTTCGCGGTGCGCGGCGTGAACCTCACCCGGATCGAGTCGCGGCCCACCGGCGCCGGGCTCGGCCGGTACTGCTTCTCCATCGACTGCGAGGGGCACGCGGGCGACGCCCGGGTCGGCGAGGCGCTGTCCGCCCTGCGCCGGATCTGCGCGGAGGTGCGGTTCCTCGGGTCGTACCCGCGCGCGGACGGCGCGCCGCCGGTGGTGCGGCGCGGGGCGACCGACGACGAGTTCCGTGACGCGGCGGCGTGGCTCGCGGCGATCCGCGAGGGTCGTTAGGCGAACCGCCCGCGCCGCTCAGGCGTCTCACGCGCATGACGCGAATTGCCGCTCTCGCCCTGCTGCTCGCCGGCCTGCCGCTCGCGCCCGCCGACGCGGCGACCACGACGACGACCTGGGTCGTCGAACGCACCGCGCCCGACCCGGAGCGCCTCACCGTCGGGGGCGGTGCGGGCGTGCACACCGGCGAGTACGCCATGGCGGCCGTCGCGACCGCCGACGCGGAGCCGGACGGCGCGCTGCGCTCGGCCGAGGGCGTGCTGTACGTGAACGTCGCGGCAACCAGCGACCCGTACGTCCGCACACCGGTCGCCGGCGCCTCGTGCACGGGGACGCCAGGCGTCAGCGAGGTCTGCTCGGAGTGGTTCGCGGGCGGCGGGCTGGCGTTCGCGGCGTGGTGGGACGACCCGGACTTCGACCGGGTCTTCGTGGTGCTGCGCGGCGCGGCGTCGTCGGTCGAGGTGACCGGCCGCGGCTGGCGGCTACGGCGGTGGTCCGGCGAGACGCGGATCGCCGGCGACGACGCGGTCAGCGCCGGGGTGCCGTTCGCGGGCGCGCGGGCGTTCCAGCAGGCGTCGGCGCGGGGCGGCGCTTCGGGCAGCTTGGCGCTCGGGCAGTTGCCGTGCGACGGCGTCGGGCTGGTCGGCGCCGGCGCGGGCGCGGCCCAGCTCACCGGCGGCGCGGCGCCGGTGCTGACGACGTGCGCGTCCGCGGCGCCGGCGGCCGCGGTCGCGACCGGAGCGACGACGTGGACGCTCGACGGCGCGGCGGCCGGGCTCGCCGACGTGCCCGCGCGGCTGGTCGTGATCGACGCCAAAGCCCGTTGAGCAGGCCGATAGCATCGGCGGGGTGATCGACCCCCGCCTCCTGCGTGAGGACCCCGACCGCGTCCGCCGCTCCCAACGCACCCGCGGCGACGACGAGTCGGTGGTGGACGCCGCGCTCGCCGCGGACACGGCGCGGCGCGAGGCGGTCGCGCGGGCGGACACGTTGCGCGCGGAGCAGAAGTCGCTCGGCAAGGGCGTCGCGAAGGCCGCGCCCGACGAGCGCGCCGCGCTGCTGCAGAAGCTGGCCGGTCTCGCCGACGAGGTGAAGGCGGCCGAGGCCGCGGAGGTCACGGCGAAGGCCGGCTACGACACCGCGATGCGCCGCATCCCGAACGTCGTCGAGGACGGCGCCCCCGCCGGCGGCGAGGACGACTTCGTCGTGCTGCGCGAGGTCGGCACCCGCGCCGAGTACGACTTCCCGGTCCGCGACCACGTCGAGATCGGCGCCGCGCTCGGTGCGATCGACACCGACCGCGGCGCGAAGGTCTCCGGCGCGCGCTTCTACTTCCTCACCGGCATCGGGGCATTGCTGGAGTTCGCGCTCGTCAACCTCGCCATGGACCGCGCCGTCGCGGCCGGCTTCACGCCGGTCGTCGCGCCCGCGCTGGTCCGGCCAGAAGCGATGGAGGGCACCGGCTTCCTCGGCGCGCACGCGGCCGAGGTCTACAAGCTCGAGAACGACGACCTCTACCTCGTCGGCACCAGCGAGGTCGCGCTGGCCGCGATGCACATGGACGAGATCCTCGACCTCGACGGCGCCCCGCGGCGTTACGCCGGCTTCTCGTCCTGCTTCCGGCGCGAGGCCGGGTCGTACGGCAAGGACACCCGCGGCATCATCCGCGTGCACTGGTTCGACAAGGTCGAGATGTTCTCGTTCTGCCCGCCGGAGCAGTCGCACGACGAGCACCGCCGCCTCCTCGCCTGGGAGGAGGAGATGCTGCAGGCGCTGGAGCTGCCGTACCGCGTCGTGGACATCGCCGGCGGCGACCTCGGCTCGTCGGCGGCGCGCAAGTTCGACTGCGAGGCGTGGCTGCCGTCGCAGCAGCGCTGGCTGGAGCTGACCTCGACGTCGAACTGCACCGACTTCCAGGCCCGCCGGCTGTCGGTGCGCGCCCGGGTCGACGGCAAGCCGGCGCTGGTGCACACGCTCAACGGCACCCTCGTCGCGATCGCGCGCACCATCGTCGCGCTGCTGGAGAACCACCAGCAGGCGGACGGCTCGGTACGCGTGCCGCTGGCGCTGCGGCCGTACCTCGGCGGCCGGGAGACGCTCTGAGGCTCGTCGCGACCGACCTCGACGGGACCCTCCTGCGCTCCGACTGCACCGTCTCCCCGCGCACGCTCGCGGCGCTGGACACCGCCTCGCGGGCCGGCGCGCTCGTGGTGGTCGTGACCGGCCGGCCGCCGCGCTGGGTCGACGCGCTCGGCCTCGGCGGCGTCGCGCACGAGCTGGTCCTCTGCGCCAATGGCGCCCTCGTCTACGACGTCAACGCGCGCCGCGTCGTCGCCGCGCGCGTCATCGAGGAGGACGCGGCGCGCGCCGTGCTGCTGGGCATCCGGGCGGCCGTGCCGGGCGCTGCGTTCGCGGGCGAGGACCCCGGCGGGATCCGGCACGAACGCGCGCACCGCTACCCGTCGCCGGACCGGACCGACCGTGACGTCGGCGGCATCGATGACGTCGTCCGCGGTGGCGTCGCGAAGCTGCTCGTCCGCCACCCGACCCTCGACTTCCGCACGCTCGTCGCGCGGGTGACCGACGCGGTCGGCGACCGCGCGCTCGTCACCTGGTCCAGTGACGGCCTGGTCGAGATCTCCGCGCCCGGCGTCACCAAGGCGGCCGCGCTGGCCGACCTCGCGGCGGACCACGGCCTGCGCGCGGACGACGCGGTGGCGTTCGGCGACATGCCCAACGACGTCCCGATGCTGCGGTGGGCGGGGCACGCCGTCGCGGTCGCGAACGCGCACCCCGACGCGCTCGCCGTCGCCGACGAGGTCACCGCGTCGAACGACGACGACGGCGTCGCCCTCGTGCTGGAACGACTCTTCGACCACGCCTCGTAGGGCTTCGCGTGCCAACTTCCAGTGCGGCCGAGCACGAGAGGTGCTCCCTCAGCACTGGAAGTTGGGGCGGTGGTCGCGGCGGGGTTTCGCCGCGCCGTGGTTAGCCGACGACGTGGCCGTACATCTCGCCGAGCGGGTCGGCGAGCAGCTCGAGCCGGGCGCCGTCCGGGTCGCGGAGGTAGATCGAGACCTCGCTCTCCAGCAGGTACTCGAAGCCGGCCGCGTCGAACTTCGCGCGCAGGTGCGCCCACTTCTCCGGCGTCACCGAGATGGCGATGTGGTGCAGCCCGCCCAGCACCTCGGCGTACGGCCCGAGGTCGAGCCCGGGCAGGTCGAAGAACGCGAGCAGGTTGCCGTGGCCCACGTCGAAGAAGAAGTGCGTCGAGCCGCGGTAGTCGCGGTTCTCGTACATCTCGGTCAACGGCATCTCGAGGAAGCCGTCGTAGAAGTCGACGGTCCGCGCGACGTCCGCGCAGAGCAGCGCGACGTGGTGGAAGCCGCGGGTGCTCGACGGCGGCCGCTCGGCCTTCGGGCGCAGGTGCGCGTCGCGCAGCCGCGCCCGCGACGTCTCGATGGCGTCGTAGTCGATCGTCGTCATGCGGACATCGTGGAGGAGGATGGGGGCTGTGAGCGAGCCCGAGTTCGTGTCGCCGATGGCGGCGTTGCGCGACCGGCTGCTCGGGCGCACGACGCGCAAGAAGCACGTGCCGCTCGACGACGGCTCGACGCTCGACGTGCGCTGCCCCCGCTGCGCGGCGCGGCTTCGGGCGCGCTGCGGTCGGACCAACAACTGCCCGCGCTGCGGCGAGCACGTGACCGTGCCCGGCGCCGACGTCGCGCGCTCGGTGATGCCGGTGGCCGGTGACGAGCTGCTGGTACGTCGTTCGCTCACCGAGGAGGGCGAGCGCCGGCTCCCGGCCCCGCTCGTCGTGCTGGGCTACGAGCGGCCGTGGTATTTGGTCCGCGTGCGCGGCACCGAGACCGGATGGGTCCGGGACGACACCGTGCGGCTCGTGACCCCGCGACGGCCGGACTAGAGGTACGGGCCGCTGACGCCGGGCGGCATCTGGCCCTGCGCGGGCAGCGCGCGCCGGCGCATCTCCTCCAGTTGCGCGCGGGCCGCCATCTGCTGCGCGAACAGCGCCGTCTGGATGCCGTGGAACAGCCCCTCCAGCCACCCCACGAGCTGCGCCTGCGCGATCCGCAGCTCCGCGTCGCTCGGCACCTCGTCGCCGGTGAACGGCAGCGTGATGCGTTCGAGCTCCTCGCGAAGCTCGGGCGCCAGGCCGCCCTCCAGCTCCTTGATCGAACGCTGGTGGATGTCGCGCAGCCGCAGCCGGCTCGCCTCGTCGAGCGGCGCGGCTCTCACCTCGTCGAGCAGCTGCTTGACCATCGTGCCGATGCGCATGACCTTGGCCGGCTGCTCGACCAGCTCGCTCATCCGCGCGAGGTCACCGCCGTCGGCGTCCGCGTCGGACGGCTGGATGACGACGATGTCGGGCTGGCTCGGCTCGGTCATGGGGGCATTCTCCGCCGATAACGCGTTGCCCGCTCCTGGCGTCCCCGGCAGAGTGCCGCGCATGGATCTGCCCGACGGCTACTCGTGGCGCCGCGCGACGCCCGACGACGTGCCGGCCGTTCTCGCGCTCGGGCTCGCGGTGGACGTCGAGGAGTACGGCGAGCCGGACTGGGAGGAGGACGACGTCCGCGACGACTTCGCGCGGCCGCGCTTCGACCTCGGCACCGACACCTGGCTGGTCGAGGCTCCGGACGGTTCGCCGGCCGGCTACGCCGCCGCGTGGGAAAGGGAGCCGAGCGCCGTCGTCGTCGGCGACGCGTTCACGCATCCGGACGCGCCCGACCTCTACCCGTGGCTCGTCGCCGCCATCTCCGAACGCACCCGCGAGCACGCCGCGGTCTCGGGCGAGGCGACCGCGCGCGTGTTCAGCAGCGCACCGAACGCCCGCCGGGCGGCCGCGCTGCGCGACGCCGGCTACGACATCTGCCGCGTCTTCCGGCGCATGGTCGTCGACTTCGACGAGACGCCGTCGCCTCCGCCGGCACCGGGCCCCGGCGTCACGATCCGCCCGGTCACGCCGGACGACCTCCCGGAGTGCCACCGCATCGTCACCGAGTCGTTCGCCGATCACTTCGGCAGCGTCGCGGAGCCGTACGACGTCTGGCACGGCCACTTCGTCGCGACCGGCTCGTACTGCCCGCAGTACTGGTGGCTGGCCGAGGTGGACGGCGTTCCGGCCGGCGTCCTGATCGGGCAGCGGCACGACGACAAGGGGTGGGTGAAGACGCTCGGCACGCTGCCTGCCGCGCGCGGCCGCGGCGTGGGCACGGCGTTGCTGCTCACGGCGTTCCAGGCGTTCCGCGACGACGGCCACCCCCGCGCCGGGCTCGGCGTGGACAGCGACAACTCCACCGGCGCGATCGGTGTCTACGAGCGCGCGGGCATGCGCGCGACGCACCGCTACGACTGCTACCAGCGGGTGTTCACGCGCAGCTGAGCACGATCTTGCCGACGTGCTCGCCGGCCGCCATCGCGCGGTGCGCCGCGGCGGCGTCGGCGAGCGGCAGCACCCGGTCCACCACCGGCCGGACCACCCCCGCCTCGACCAGCGGCCACACGTACGACCGGACGTCAGCGACGATCGCCGCCTTCTCCTCGACCGGCCGCGAGCGCAGCGACGTCGCGGCGACGGTGCCGCGCTTGGCGAGCAACGCGCCGAGGTTGAGCTCGGCCTTCGTGCCGCCCTGCAGGCCGATCACGACGAGCCGGCCGTTCGGATTGAGGACGCGCACGTTCTTGTCCAGGTACTTCGCGCCGACGATGTCGAGCACCACGTCCGCTTGTACCTGCTCGACCCACTCGTCGGTCGCGTAGTCGAACGCCGCGTCGGCGCCGAGGTCGAGGCAGCGTTGCGCCTTCCGCGCGCTCGCCGTCACGACCACCCGCGCGTCGAGCGCCTTGCCGACCTGGATCGCGAACGTCCCGATCCCGCTCGCGCCACCGTGCACCAGCAGCGTCTCGCCGCGGCCGAGCCGGCCGGTCATGACGACGTTGCTCCACACCGTGCAGGCCGCTTCCGGCAGCGCCGCCGCCGTCGTGAGGTCGACCCCGCGCGGCACCGTGAGGCACTGCACCGCGGGCACCGCGACCTTGGTGGCGTAGCCGCCGCCGGCCAGCAGCGCGCACGCCTGGTCGCCCACCGTCCAGCCGGTGACGCCCTCGCCGACGGCGCTGACGACGCCGGAGCACTCGAGCCCCGGCACGTCGGACGCGCCCGGCGGCGGCGGGTAGAAGCCCTGCCGCTGCAGCAGGTCGGCGCGGTTCAGCGCGGTGGCGGCGACGTCGAGCACGACCTCGCCCGGCGCCGGCTCGGGGTCGGGGCGGTCGGTGAGCCGGATGACGTCGGTGTCGCCGAACCCGTCGAAAGTGATCGCCCGCACGACCGCAGACCCTAGTGCGGCAGCGGGGCGACGAGCGCGGCCGCCGCCGCGAACTCCGCGCCGGACGAGCCGTCGCCGGCGGCGTACGACCACGCCGCGCCCGCCACCGACTGCACCAGCGCCCACCCGCGCACCCGCCCCGGGTCGCACCCCGTGACCTCGCACACGATCGCGAACCGGCGCCGCACGAGCCCCGCCGCAGGGCGGTCCCTGATGACCGCCGCGAGGTCGTGCGCGGGGTCCCCGGCCAGCGGCTTCGGGTCGATCGCGAGCCACGGTCGCCGGGCCGCGCGGAGGACGTTGGCGGCGTGCAGGTCACCGTGCAGCACGACCGGCGCGGGCGCGGTCGCGACCAGTGCGTCCAGGGTCTCCAACGCCTCCGCCGCCAGCCGCGGGTCGAACGCCCCGCCCGCGCGGATCTCCCCCGCCCAGACCGGCGCGATGCCGGCCACCGACCGGAAGGGGTGCCCGTCCGGCGGCGGGGCCCACAGCTCGCGCGCCAGCCCGGCGACCACCCGCGCCGCCACGTCGTCCGGCTCCCGAGCCAGCGGGCTGCCCGGGTCGCAGCGTTCGAGCAGCAGGGCCGCGCGGCGTTCGTCCTCGGCCAGCAATGCCACGGCCGCGCCGCCGCCGTAGTGCCGCAGCGCCGCGCCCTCGTACCGCGACCACTCGTCGGGGAACCGCAGCTTCAGCACGCACGGGTCCCCAGCCCGCGTCGCCCGCAGCGCGAGGGAGGCGTAGCCGCTCGGCTGGAACGGCTCCCCGACCGCGAGCCCCCACTCGGCGGCCAGCGCCGCGACCAGGCCGGGCAGCGCCGCGAGCCACGCCGCACCCGCCGGACCGGCCCAGGAGCCGATCGATCGGGTGAGGTCGTCAGGGACGCGCATTCGATCTTCCGGTGGTTGGCGGGGGCGGGGCGCGGGCAGGCTTCCGCAGTCGGAGGAACGTACGGCGGAGGTGCTTCGTGGACGAGCAGGCGCGCTGTTTCGTGGTGTGCACGGACGAGACCGGGCGGTACGACGCCTCGGTCACGAAGGCGCTCGAGCTCGCCGCCGACCAGGGGGCCAAGGTCATCCTGTACGACATGACGGCGCCCGGCTCGGCGTTCTCCAACCCGCGCCCGAACGAGTGGTCCGGCGAGGGCGCGAAGGAGGACTTCGAGCGGCCGCTGGACCCGGTGGCGTTGGAGCAACTCGGCCGGCACACGCTCGCGCTGCAGGTCCAGAGCGCCCGGCAGCAGGGCATCGACGCGTACGGCTGGCTGCCCGACCAGTTCGGCGGCGACGCGCTGGCGACGTACGCCGCGCAGCAGCAGGCCTCGCTCGTCCTGCTCCCTGCCGACCTCGACGCGCCCGAGATCACCGACTACTTCTCCTACGAGGGGAACGCCTCCGGCGTGAAGGTCGAGCGCGTCTGACGCGCTCCCGCCCCGTAGCCGCCGTACCGTCGGACGCGTGAACGTCACGCGCGCGCTCGCCGCGCTTCCCCTCGCGCTGGGCGGGTTGCTCGCCACCGCCCCCGCCGCGGCCGCACAGCCGACGCCGACCCCGACCGGCACGCCGTCGGCGACCGGCTCGCCCCCGCCGTCGGCGACGCCGAGCGCACCGCCACGGACGACCGCACCGCCGCGCACCACCCCACCCGCGACCAGCCCGGCCGCGACCCGCACACCGTCGCCCACGCCGGTGCCGACCACCCGCGCCGCCGCGCCGGCGACCACGGCGCCGGTCGTGCGGACGACGACCCCGGCCGCGCCGCCGGCGACGACCGCGGCCCCGACGACGTCCGCGCCGGTCCGCACTCCGCCGCCCGCCACGTCGCCGGTCCCCGGCCCCACCATCGAGATCGACCCGTCGCCGGCCGAGCCGAAGACCGGCGTCGCGATCGGCGCCGGGCTGGTCGTGGCCGCCGCGTCGTTCGCGGGCGCGGCGTGGCTGCTGCTGCGCGGGCGGGAGGCGTAGGTGCGGGGGACGGTGACGGCGTTCGTCGCCGGGTTCCTGCTCGCGGTGCTGCCGGCGGCGTTCGTGACGCGGGCGCTGGCGGCGTCGTTGCCGCTCGGCGGCGCGGTGCTGCGCGGGCGACACCGCGCACGCGTTCGCGGTCGCCCTCGCGCTCTGCACCGGCGTGGCGGCGGCGGTCTGCCGGGCGGCCCGCTCTTGACGTGGCATCGTTGTGACATCACTATGACGTCATGGAGGCGTCAACGATCGTCACGGCGGTGCGCCGCGAGGTAGCCGACGACCGCGCGGCCGCGTCCCTGGAGGTCGCCGCGCACGTCTGGCTGCTCGACCTGGCCGCCCAGGCCGCCGACCAGCTCAACGCGCAGCTGCCCGCCGGGCACGTCGAGGTCCGGCTGTCCGGCCGCGACCCGGAGCTCGTCTACGTCGCCGACGCCGAGCCCGAGCCGGTGCCCGCGGGCGACGACAACGACGCCCGGATCACGTTGCGGCTGCCGGAGTCGCTCAAGGCGAAGGTCGAGCAGTGGGCCGCCGACGACGGCGTCTCCGTCAACACGTGGCTGGTGCGCACCGTCGCGCGCGGCAACTCGTCCCGTTCCCGCGCCGCCGGCCGGCGCCTCACCGGCTACGGCCGTGGCTAGGAGGTCGTACATGCACACGTTCGAGGTAGTGGGTCTGGTCGGCGTGTCCGTCGAGTGCCCGGTCGGGGAGGTGCTCGTCTCGACCGGCGACGCGCCGCGGGCAGAGGTCGAGGTGACGCCGTTGCGCGACGACGACACCACCCGCGAGGCGGTCGAGCGCACCGTCGTCGAGCTGCGCGGCGACCGGCTCGTCGTGGAGGTGCCACGGCGTAACGGCGCGTTCTTCGGCCGCGAGCCGGCCGTCCGGGTCGAGGTGCGGGTGCCGCACGGCAGCGGGCTGTCGTTCCGTACGGCCTCCGCCGACGTTACCGCGACCGGGCGGCTCGGCGAGGTCCGCGGCAAGACGGCGTCGGGCGACGTGCGGGTGACCGAGGCCGCGGCGGTGCGGGTCGAGACCGCGAGCGGCGACCTGCGCATCGACACGGTCGCAGGGGACGCGGAGCTCCGGTCAGCCTCCGGTGACGTCGCGGTCGAGCGGGCCGGCGGCGCCGTTGCGGCGTCCGTCGTGTCCGGCGACCTGCGGGTCGGCACGGCGGAGCGCGGCGGGTCGTTCAGTGCCGTGTCCGGTGACGTCGAGGTGAGCGCCATCCTCGCGGGCGACGTCGACCTGCGCACCGTCTCCGGCGACGTGACGCTCGGGATCGCGGCGGGCGCGCGGGTGCACGTGGACGTCACGACGGTGAGCGGCGACCTGCGCTCGGAGGTCGAGCTGAGCGACGCGCCGGTGGCCGACGCGGACGGGCCGCTGGTGGCCGTCCGCGGCCGCACCGTCAGCGGCGACCTGCGGGTGCGAAAGGCAGGGATGGTGGAGACGCACTGAGAGAAGGCGCTTCTCCGTATCCACCGTATTTGGCTCTATAGCGCCAGTAAAGAGAGAGTCATCGCGGTAGCAGAGAACGACGGCACCCGCGACGATGTCGTGCATGGGCGACATCGACGCGGACCCGGAGACGCACCGGGCTCTGACCGAGTTCGCCGCGGACGAACAACGCACCGTGACGCGCGTGGCGGCGCGCGCGATATCGATGGCGTACGAGCGGCAGAAGCGCGCCATCGCGCTGGCGCGGGTGCGCCAGTTGCGTACGCCACCACCGCGCGAACTGGTAGACGCATCCCCTGTGGGAACGGTGCACCTGGACGACGAGACCCACGCGATGGTCAGTTTCGCCGCCGAGGTATCCGGGCTCAGCGAATCGGAGATCCTCGCGAGCGCGGTACGGCGTTACGCCGAGCTACGCGGCCACGACGCCGATCCGTGGTCGCCGGTCGACGTGTACGCGCAGTACGACGGGCAACGCGTCGAGGGGCAGTACCTGCCGGCGACCCGGCGGCTCACCGTCACGACCGGGCCGATCACCGGCGCGGCCTTCAGCAGCCCGAGTGCGGCCGCCCGCGCCGTCGTCAACGCGCTGAAGCCGGATCGAGCCGACACCCCGACGAACGGCTGGAAGTTCTGGCGGCTCGTGGACACGAACGAACGCCTGGACGTGCTGCGGCAGCGCGCGCCTAAGACATCTCGCTGAGGATCGACAGCAGGTCGTCGGCGTGCTCCTCCTCGTTCGCGAGGATGGTCCCCATCAGGTTCCGCGTCGTCGGGTCCTTGTCGCCCAGCCACTGGATGATCTCCGTGTACGAGGCGATCGCGATCCGCTCGGCGACCAGGTCCTCGCGCACCATCTCCAGCAGCGTGCTGCCCTCGACGTACTCGGCGTGGCTGCGCGCGGTGAGGATGTCCGGGTTGAAGTCGGGCATCCCCTGCAGCTGCGTGATCCGCGCCGCGAGCTGGTTGGCGTGGCCGAGCTCCTCGCCGGCGTGCTCGAGGAACTCCGCGGCCACCGACGCCGCGCTCAGCCCGGACGACGCGTAGTAGTGCCGCGTGTAGCGCAGGTAGCAGACCAGCTCCGTCGCCAGCGCCTCGTTGAGGACCTCGATCACGCGCAGCCGGTCGGCGCCGTACGCGTCGGTCACCGGACCCTGCTCGATCTGCTGCCGCGCCCGCTCGCGCAGCGTCTTCACGTCGGTCAGGAAGTCCACGCCCGCACCTCTCTCGCCGTCCGCACCAATCCCGGGCACCTTCCCACGTATCCGCCCGGCGACGCGCAGCGGGGGTTACGCTCGACAGCGTGACCGCGGGGTTCGCGGACGAGTCCGCACGCCTCGCGGCGGTCCGCCGCTACGACATCCTCGACACGCCTCCGGATGGGGCGTTCGACCGGATCACCGCGCTCGCCGCGAGGCTGTTCGACGTCCCGATCGCGATCGTGAGCGTGGTGGACACCGACCGGATCTGGTTCAAGTCCCGCTACGGCCTCGACGGCGTCGAGGAGGTCGGCCGCGTGCCCGGCCTGTGCGCGTCGGCGATCCTGCAGAGCGAGGACTGGGTCGTCAACGACGCCTCGGTCGACCCGCGCACGCTGGCCAACCCGCTCGTCGCGGGCGAGCTCGGCCTGCGCTTCTACGCCGGCGTCCCGCTCCGGACGGCCGACGGCCACAACCTCGGCACCCTCTGCGTCATCGACCGCGAGCCGCGCGAGGTCACGGAACGGCAGATGGCCCTGCTGCGCGACCTCGCGGCACTGGTCGTGGAGTCGTTGGAGATCCGGCTCGACGCGATCGCGAAGGTCCGCGAGACCGAGGAGCTGGCGGGCGCGCTCCAGGCCAGCCTGCTGCCGCCGCGCCCGCCTGAGCTGCCGGGGATGGAGCTGGCGACGCGCTACGAGGCCGTGGGCAAGCTCGTCGTCGGCGGCGACTTCTACGACGTGTTCCGGCTCGCCGCCAACGACTGGGCGATCGTGGTCGGCGACGTCTGCGGTCACGGCGCCCGCGCGGCCGCGATCACCGGCCTCGCGCGCTGGACGCTGCGCGCCGCCGCCGTCCACCACTTCGAGCCGTCCGCGACGCTGACCGAGCTCAACGCCGCCATGCACGCCGCCGCACCCGACGACGACGACTCGAGCTTCGCGACGGTCGCGCTGGCCCGACTCGAGCTCGACGTCTGCGGCGCCTGGCTGACGCTGTGCTGCGCGGGCCACCCGCGGCCGATCGTCGTGCGCAAGGCCGGGTGGATCGACGTACGCGGCCAGGGCGGCACGCCGGTCGGCATGTTCGAGGCGCCGTCGTTCGCCGACGACCGGGTCGGTCTGGGGCCCGGCGACGCGCTCGTCTTCTTCACGGACGGCATCACCGAGGCGCGCGGCGCGGTGGGCGAGATGTTCGCCGACGAGGCGTTGCCGACTGCGCTGCTGGAAGCCGCCGGCGGCACCGCCGAGGAGATCGCCGACAGGGTGCTGGACGCCCTGCGCGCCTACGCCCCCGGCCCGCCGCACGACGACCGCGCGCTCGTCGTGGTGCGCGTGCCCGACGACGCCAAGGACGACTCGGTTCGCCGGGTGAGCGCGGCGACCGGCATCCCGCCGGAGGAGCTGGTGGCGCCGCGCTATCCGGTCGGCGAGGCGCCGGTCCGCCGCCGCCCGGCGCCGCCGCGCGAGGCGCGCATCAGGCTCGACGGCGAGCCGAGCAGCGTCGGCGCCGTGCGCGGCTTCCTGCGCCGGGTCCTCGCGAGCTGGCGGATGGACGAGCTGCTGGCCGACGGCACCGTCGAGCTGCTGGCCAGCGAGCTCGCCACCAACGCCCTCTTCCACGGCATCTCCCCCGTCACCGTCATCGCGCGCTACGACGGCAACGCCGTCCGGGTCGAGGTCGGCGACGGCTCGCGGGAGCTGCCCGCGCCGCGCGACGCGCTGCTCACCGACGAGGGCGGCCGCGGGCTGCACCTGGTCGCCGAGCTGTCGTCCGACTGGGGCACGCTCGCGACGCTCGACGGCAAGCGCGTGTGGTTCGAGGTGCCCGCGGCGCCGGCGTAGGTCATTTCGTCCCCGCCCGCGCGGGCAGGTCGGCGGCATGAGCGATCCGGCCAGCGACCTCGCGAGCCAGAACGGCCTCCCCGGCGGGGGCGCGTCGGGCGGCGCGGCCCCGATGGACGACTCAGGCGGCGACGCGGGCACCGGTGGCGACGTGGCCAGACCGGACAACGGCGGCAGCGGCGAGAGCGGCTGACGGTGCCGCTTGCCGGAGGCACGCCACCCGGTCATGCTCGGGCCCGCGCCGTTCCCCTCCCCGGAGGTACCTCATGAAGCGCCTCGCCGCCGTCCTCGCCGTCGCCGCCTCGTTCGCCCTCGCCGGGCCCGCGCAGGCGTGGCCGCCGTTCTGCAAGCCGGCCGTCGTCTACGACCTCACGGGCATCTGCCTCTGACGAGGGTGAACGCGGCGGCGCCGGGTACGCGGTCCGCATGGCTGCATCCGACAACGGCCGTCTCGACGGCCTGACCCGCTTCCTCGGCTGGTCGAGCCTCGGGCTCGGCGTGGCCCAGCTCGCCGCACCCCACCGGGTGGCCCGGCTCGCCGGCGTGGACGACAGCGCCACCGCGCCGCTCGTCATCCGCGCCGTCGGCGGCCGCGAGCTGATCCACGCCGCCGGCCTGCTCGGGAGCGACCGGCACCGCGCCTGGGCGAAGACCCGCGTGGCCGGCGACGCACTCGACCTCGCCGTGCTCGCGTACGCACTCAACGGCCGCGACGGCGACCGCCGCCGCCGGGCGAAGGCAGCGACCGCGGCCGTCGCCGGCATCGCCGCGCTCGACGTCTACGCCGCCATCCGGGCCAGCAAGGTGCGCGGTGACACGAAGCGCCAGTCGCTGCACGCGTCCGTGACGATCAACCGGCCGCCCGCCGAGGTCTACGCCTTCTGGCGCGACTTCACGAACCTGCCGGCGTTCATGGCGCACCTCGAGTCGGTCGAGACCCTCGGCGGCTTCCGGTCGCGCTGGACCGCGAAGGCTCCCGCCGGCCGCACGGTGACCTGGGAGGCCGAGCTCGTCGACGACTCGCCGAACCGCCTGGTCGCGTGGCGCTCCCTGCCCGGCGCCACGGTGCCGAACTCCGGCCGGGTCCGCTTCGTCGAGGCGCCCGGCGGCCGCGGCACCGAGGTGCACGTCGAGATGGAGTACGAGATCCCGGCCGGGAAGCTCGGGGCCGTCGTCGCGCGGCTGTTCGGCGAGGAGCCGGAGCAGCAGGTGCGCGACGACCTGCGCCGCTGCAAGCAGGTGCTGGAGACCGGCGACGTCGTCGTGTCCGACGGCACCCCCGACGGGATCAAGGCCCGCCGCACGCTCGCGCAGCGCCCGGCCCGCCCGGAGACCGTCGGGAGCGCCCGATGAAGGCACTCTGCTGGATGGGGATCACCGAGGTCTCCGTCGAGAAGGTCCCCGACCCGGCGATCCTCAGCCCGCGCGACGCCATCGTGCAGGTGACCTCCACCGCGATCTGCGGCTCGGACCTGCACCTCTACGACGGTTACCTGCCCGCGATGCGCAAGGGCGACATCCTCGGCCACGAGTTCATGGGCGAGGTCGTCGAGGTCGGGCCGGAGGTGAGGAACCTCAAGGTCGGCGACCGCGTCGTGGTGCCGTTCCCGATCGCCTGCGGCGCCTGCAACGCGTGCGAGCGCCAGCTCTTCTCGCTCTGCGAGAACTCCAACCCGAACGCCGCCCTCGCCGAGAAGCTGCAGGGCCACGCGACCGCCGGCATCTTCGGCTACTCGCACCTGACCGGCGGCTTCGCCGGCGGGCAGGCGGAGTACGTCCGCGTGCCATTCGCCGACGTGGGGCCGTTGAAGATCGAGGACGACCTCACCGACGAGCAGGTGCTGTTCCTGACCGACATCCTGCCGACCGGCTGGATGGGCGCCGAGATGTGCGACATCAAGCCCGGCGACACCGTCGCGGTCTGGGGCGCGGGGCCGGTCGGGCAGTTCGCCGTGGCGAGCGCGTACCTGCTCGGCGCCGACCGCGTCGTCGCCATCGACCGGTTCGAGTACCGCCTCGCGATCGCCCGCAAGTACGGCGCCGAGACGCTGAACTACGAGGACGTGGACATCCTCGAAGCGCTGCGCGACATGACCGGCGGTCGCGGCCCGGACGCGTGCATCGACGCGGTCGGCATGGAGGCGCACAGCGCCATCCCCGCCATCCAGGCGTACGACCGTACGAAGCAGGCGCTGCGCCAGGAGACCGAGCGCCCGCACGCGCTGCGCGAGGCGATCCTGTCGGTCCGCAACGCCGGCACCGTGTCGGTCGTCGGCGTCTACGGTGGCTTCATGGACAAGTTCCCGATCGGCTCGGTGATGAACAGGTCCATCACCATCAAGACCGGCCAGTGCCACGTGCACCGCTACCTGCGACCGCTGCTGGAGCACGTCCGCAGCGGCGCCATCGACCCGACGAACGTCATCACGCACCGCATGCGCCTCGCGGACGCCCCGAAGGGGTACCGGATCTTCCGCGACAAGCAGGACGAGTGCAACAAGATCGTGCTGACGCCGTAGATGCTCGACGAACACACTCTCAAGGAGTGGGTCCTACACCTCGTCCACTTCGTGGAGGCGGCCGGGGCGATCGTGGTGTTCGTCGGCACCGCGATCGCGTTCGTCCGGTTCGTCAGCGTCGGGCTGCGCGAACGGCTCGGGGCGACGTTCGCCGAGGTCCGCGCCGACCTCGGCCACTTCCTGCTCCTCGGCCTCGACTTCCAGCTCGCGTCCGACGTGCTGCGGACGGCGATCGCGCCGACGTTGCGGCAGATCGCCGAGCTGGCCGCGGTCGCCGCGATCCGGACCGCGCTGAACTTCTTCCTCACCCGCGAGATCCGCGACGCCGAGAAGGAGGCGCCGAACCGCGGCGAGCCGCGCGAGTAGCCCCTTCGCGGGCGCTCAGCCAACTTCCGGTGTCGCCGAGCACGAGAGGTATGCCCCCGCACTGGAAGTTGAGGGGCGCGCGGTCCCCGGGCAGGCCGGCCGAGACCAGAAAGTCACCTCCGCCGCGGGCGGCCGCGGGAGGATCGCCGGGGCGCTCCGGCGAAGTGAAGCGGCATGCGTACCCGATTCGCCGTCTTCCTCGGTGCCGCCCTCGTGCTGGCGGGGCTGCACGCCCCTGGCACCGCCGCGACCGCCAAGTCGTTCGACTACACCAAGGTCAAGGGCCTCTCGCAGGCGAGATACGACACCCGCCGCGACACGATGCGGGTGAAGATGAGCGACGGCGTGGAGCTCTACGTCGAGGTCGTCCGGCCCAAGGCGTCCGGCCGGTTCGCGACGATCCTGGAGCTGTCGCCGTACCACGGCACCGCCGCCGACCGGAACGGCACCCGCATCCTCCCCGAGCCCGAGGGCGGCATGGCCGGGTACTTCCCGCCGCGCGGCTACGCCATGGTGTTCGTGGACCTGCGCGGCACCGGCAAGTCCGGGGGCTGCCTCGACCACATGGGCAAGAAGGACCAGAAGGACGCCTACGAGATCGTCGAGTGGGCGGCCAAGCAGAAGTGGTCGAACGGGCGGGTCGGCATGACCGGCCACAGCTACGTCGGGTCCACGCCGCAGATGGCCGCCGCGCAGAACCCGCCGCACCTCAAGACGATCGTGCCGAGCGCCGGGCTCGCGTGGATGTACCACCACGAGTTCCAGCACGGCGTGCCGTACAACCTCCAGTGGGTGGGCCCGCTGGTGGCGTACGAGCAGCTCGCCATCGAGCGCTTCGCCGAGGACAGCTTCGGCCAGAACCTCACCTACGCGGGCTGCGGCATGACCCAGTCGGCGGGCGTGACCGGCGAGGCGTACTTCAGCGGCGCCGGCACCGACTGGCACCGCGAGCGCGACTTCCGCACCGGCGCGACCAAGAGCAAGATCCCGATGTTCGCGGTCCACGGCATCTTCGACGGCGCCGCGCGCGTCGCCGCCCTCGACTGGTTCCACGCCCGCCGCCGCTCCGGCGACAAGGCGTGGATCGGCCAGTGGGGTCACGACCCGGGCGGCAACCGCGACGAGCAGTGGACCAAGGCGCTGCACGCGTGGTTCGACAAGCACCTCCAGCAGCGCAAGGTGCAGACCGGCCCGCGGGTCGAGGTGTTCCTCAACGACGAGAAGGTCTACACGCCGTCGGTGTGGCCGCCGAAGCCGAGCCGGACGCTGTCGTTCCGCGCGCTGCAGGGCGGCAAGCTCGGCAACGACCGGTCCGAGCGCGGCGAGGTGTCGTACATCGCCAACCCGAGCGTCGGCTCGCCGAACAGCTCGGTCGTCTTCACCAGCCCGGCGCTGTCGAAGGACACGCTGGTCGTGGGCCTGCCGAAGATCAACCTCGTGACGTCGATCCTCGGCGAGCGCATCCACCTCAACGCCACGCTGTACGACGTCGACCCGTCGGGTTCGCAAGAGGCCATGGCGCAGGCGACGTGGGCGATCCAGCCGGAGCTGCGCAAGGGCGTCTACAACCCCGAGGTGGTCGTCCCCGGCGAGGTCATGACGTTGAAGCTCACCGGCATGGCGCAGGCGCACCGGCTGCCGAAGGGCCACAAGGTCCGCCTGGTCGTCGCGTCGGCGCACCCGGACAAGGTGCCGACGTTCGCGGCCGGCGCGCAGGTCACCGTCTACACCGGCATCGGCGGCACGGAGATCTTCCTGCCGGTCGTCGACAAGCCGGCGCAGCGCCCGGACGTCTTCTAGCTCGTTCGTCTTCGGGGAGGGGTCGGCCGCGTTCGCGGGCCGGCCCCTTCTTCGCGTCCGTCAGCAGAGGTCGGCCAGCGCCGCGCCGATGCAGACGCGGGACAGCGACACGAGCCCCGGGTTGGTGTGCCGGTAGTACGGCAGCGCCATGATCCCCATCGACAGCGCCCACCCGCGCGAACGCAGCCAGGTCGCGTCGTCGGCGTACCGCAGCTCGGCGCGGAACGCCGCGCGCGCCTCCGGCGGCAGGAACGACCACGCCGGCATCAGGTCGCAGGCCGGGTCGCCGACGCCCATGCCGCCCCAGTCGATCGCCGCGGTGAGCGTCCCTTCGGTGACCAGCAGGTTGGTGGCGTGCAGGTCGCCGTGCAGCCACACGCCGGGCCGGTCCCAGACCGGCGCGGCCAGCGACTCCTCCCACGCGGCCGTCAGCGCGCCGGTGTCGTAGTCGTCGCGCAGGTCCTCGATGCGCTCGCGCACCGACTCGTCGCGGTCGGCGAGCGGGACGCCGCGGAAGAAGTTGTGCCGCCCCGGCGCCGGGCCGCCCGGCAGGTCGAGCGCCTGCAATGCCGCCACGAACCGCCCCAGCCGGACCGCCGCGTCGCGCGGGTCGGCGACCGGCGCGACGGCGGCGTTCTCGCCGCCCAGCCAGCCGTAGACCGCCCACGCGAACGGGTACCCCTCGCCCGGCTCGCCCCTCGCGGCCGGCACCGGGATCGCCAGCGGCAGGAACGGCGCGAGCCGCGGCAGCCACTCGTACTCCTTGGCGACCTGGCCGATCGCCGAGTGGATGCGCGGCAGCCGCACCGCGAGGTCGGGGCCGAGCCGGTAGAGCGCGTGGTCGGTCCCCGACGACTCGACCCGGCGCAGCGGCCGGTCCGCCCACGGCGGGAACTGCGCGCCCAGCAGCCGGCGGACCAGCGCGTCGGTTACCTCGACCTCGTTCTCGTGCATCTTCGCGGCGGGCACCGGCGCATTCTGCACGCCGGGCGCCGCCGCGGCACCTGGGTTTAGTAGCTGAACGTCGTGGCGCCCTCGTCGCCGATCCAGTTCCACATCGGGATCGTCCCTGCGAGCTCGGCATGCGGGATCAGCCCGTCCTTGCCGAGCTTCTTCGCGTCGACGCAGATCGGGCAGACGTAGTACTGGCCGCCGGCGTCCTGGAAGCGCCGCAGCAGGTCGGCCAGCGGCGGGCACCCCTCGCACGCGACGCCGGTGGCGACGCCCTCGAAGGCGAGCCGCACGGCCTCCTTGGCCAGGAACATCAGCGTGGGGCGCCCGGTCTCCGCGGCGCCGACGGCGACGAGGAACGCGACGGTGACCTTCTCCGCGTCCTCGAGCCCCGTGCTCAGGCTGATGACTGCCTTGCCGGCCATGTGTCCTCCTTCGCGACCGCGACGGTCGCGGAGGCTGGCGGCACCGTAGCGCGGGGCCATCTAAGGTCGGCTCATGGACGTCATCCTCATCCCTGGCTTCTGGCTGGACGCGTCGTCGTGGGGCGACCTCCCCGCCGCGCTGGAACGCGCCGGCCACCGGGCGCGCGCGCTGACGCTGCCCGGCCTCGAGTCCCGCGACGCGGACCGCTCCGGCATCGGCCTGCGCGACCACGTCGACGCCGTCCTCGCCGCGGTCGACGGGTGCGCCGGCCCGGTCGTGCTCGTCGGGCACTCCGGCGGCGGCGCGATCGCGCACGCCGTCGCCGACGCGCGGCCCGACCGCATCGCGCGCGTCGTCTACGTCGACTCCGGACCGCTCGGCGACGGGCAGTGCATCAACGACAACCTCCCGGCGGATGGCGACGAGATCCCGCTGCCGGACTGGTCGACGTTCGACGAGGACAGCCTGCGCGACCTCGACGACGACCTGCGGTCGGCGTTCCGCGCGCGGGCGGTCCCGCAGCCGAAGGGCGTGGCGTGCGACCCGCAGGTGCTCTCCGACGAGCGCCGCTACGACGTGCCGGTCACCGTCATCGCCTGCGAGATGCCGAGCTCGCTGCTGCGCGAGCTGATCGAGAAGGAGCACCCGTTCGTCGCGGAGCTGGCCAAGCTCCGCGACGTCGAGTACGTGGACCTCCCGACCAGCCACTGGCCGCAGTTCACCAAGCCGCGCGAGCTGGCCGACGCGGTCGTCGCCGCGGTGCGGTAACGCCGTTACGCGACCAGGTCGTCCAGCGCCCGCAGCACCCGCTTCTCCGACACCGGGAACGCCGTCTTCATCGTCGGCGCGAACAGCTGCACCCGCAGCTCCTCGATCATCCAGCGGACGTGCGTGACGGCCTCGTCCGACCGGCGGGCGGGTGGCAGCCGGCGGAGCAGGTCGTCGTACTCCTGCTCCACGCCGCGCACGATCTGCGTGTTGAGCCGGTCGCGGCCGGGGTCGCGCGGGAGGCGTTCCAGCCGGACCTCGACCGCCCGCAGGTAGCGCGGCAGGTCGCGCAGCCGGGCCCGCCCGCTCGCCGCGACGAACCCCGGGTGCACCAGCCGGTCGAGCTGGTGGCGTACGTCGTCCGGCAGGTCGTCCTGCCCGGTCACCCGCCGCCACGCGGCCAGCGCCTCGGCGGCCGCGACGACGACCTCGTACGTCGCGTCGGGCAGCTCGGGACGCACGCGTTCGCGCAGCTCGGTGAACTCCGGCTCCGTCCACGGCAGGTCGTCCACGAACGAGTCGAGCGCCGCGCTCACGCAGTCGTCGAGCAGCGCCTGCACCGTCGGGTACGGGCTCGTGGGCAGCGCCAGCTTGGTCTGCTTCGGCAGCCGGCCGGCGACCGCGCGCAGCGGGTTCGGCAGCGAGAGCAGCAGCAGCCGGCGCACGCCCGCGCGGTGCGCGAGACGCTGCTCCGCCTCGGTCGCGAGCACCCGCACCGCGACGCTCGCGCCCTCGTCCACCAGCGCGGGGTAGCCCTGCACCGTGCCGCTGGCGAACGTCCGCGGCACGTCCACCCACGACGTCAGCCCGCCGCGTTCGACCTCGCTCGCCGCCGACGACAGCGCGCGCCGGACCGCCGGCTGCGCCTTGCCGCGCAACGCCTCCAGGTCCTTGCCCTGCGCGACCGTGCGCCCCGCGTCGTCCACGACCCGGACCGTCACGCGCAGGTGCGGCGGCACCTTCGACCAGTCCCACGCGTCGTACGGCACCACGACGCCGGTCATCCGCCGCAGCTCGTCGGCGAGCGCCTCGACCAGCGGGCCGCCGCGCGGCGCCACCCGCGCCAGCATCGCCGCGGCGGTGTCCGGCACCGGCACGAACGACACCCGCAGCGACTTGGGTAGCGACTTCAGCAACGCCGTCACGAGGTCGTGCCGCAGCCCCGGCACCTGCCAGGCGAGGTCGTCGCCGTCCACCCGCGGCAGCACCGCCAACGGCACGTCCACCAGGACGCCGTCGGCCGGGTCGCCCGGGTCGAACCGGTACGACAGCGGCAGCCGCAGGTCGCCCTGCACCCACTCGCCCGGGTAGTCGGCGAGGTCGACGCGCCCGCGCAGCACCAGCTCGCGCGGCAGCGTGAGCAGGTCCGGCGTCTGCCGGCGTGCCTTCTTCCACCACGCGTCGAAGTGGCGCGCGGACACCACGTCGGCGGGGACGCGGGCGTCGTAGAAGTCGTGGAGCACCTGCTCGTCCACGACCAGGTCGCGCCGCCGGGCGCGGTCCTCCAGCCCCTCGACGTCGGCGACCAGCGCGCGGTTGGCGGCGTAGAACGCGTGGTGCGTTTCCCAGTCGCCCTCCACCAGCGCACCGCGGAGAAACAGCTCGCGCGAGACGGCGGGGTCGATGCGGCCGTAGTCGACCTTGCGGCCGACGACCAGCGGGATGCCGTACAGCGTCACCCGCTCGACGGCGACGACGGCGCCGCGCTTGCGCGACCAGGCCGGCTCGCTGTACGTGCGCACCACGAGGTGCTGCGCCAGCGGCTCGACCCACTCCGGCTCGATGCGCGCGCAGATGCGGCCCCACAGCCGGGACGTCTCGACCAGCTCGGCCGCGACCACCCAGCGCGGCGGCTTCTTGAACAGCGCGCTGCCGGGGAAGATCGCGAACTTCGCGCCGCGCGCGCCGAGGAACTCGTTGCGGTCGCCCTCCTTCAGCCCGATGTGCGACAGCAGCCCGGCCAGCAGCGCGGCGTGCACGTTCTTGGGGTCGGCGGTGGCGTCGTTGGCGTCCAGGCCCAGGTCCTTGACGATCCGCGCGAGCTGGCCGTGCAGGTCCTGCCACTCGCGCACCCGCAGGTAGTGCAGGAACTCCGTCTTGCACAGCCGCCGGAACGCGCTCGACGACAGCGCCTCCTGCTGCTCCTGCAGGTGGTTCCAGAGGTTCAGGTACGACAGGAAGTCCGAGGTCGGGTCGGTGAACCGCGCGTGCTTCTCGTCGGCCTGCTGCTGCTTGTCGGCGGGGCGTTCGCGCGGGTCCTGCACGGTGAGCGCCGCGGCGATGACCAGCACCTCGCGCAGGCAGCCCTGCTCCCCCGCCTCCAGCACCATCCGGCCGAACCGCGGGTCGAGCGGCAGCGCAGCGAGCCGCCGGCCGAGCCGGGTCAGCCGCGGCGTGCCACGCGCCTGCTCGATCGCGCCCAGCTCGTGCAGCAGCGCCACGCCGTCGCGGACCGCCCGCGGGTCCGGCGGGTCCACGAACGGGAAGTCCTCGACCTGCCCGAGCCCCAGCGCGGTCATCTGCAGGACGACGCTGGCGAGGTTGGTGCGCTGGATCTCCGGGTCCGTGTACTCCGGCCGCGCCGCGAAGTGCTCCTCCGAGTAGAGCCGGACGCAGATGCCCTCGGCCACGCGACCGCACCGGCCCTTGCGCTGGTTCGCCGACGCCTGGCTGACCGGCTCGATCGGCAGCCGTTGCACCTTCAGCCGGGTGCTGTAGCGGGAGATGCGCGCAGCGCCGGGGTCGACGACGTAGCGGATGCCGGGGACGGTCAACGACGTCTCGGCGACGTTGGTCGCAAGCACGATGCGACGCCTGCCCCCCGAGCTCTCGAACACGCGGTGCTGCTCGGCGTGGGTCAGCCGCGCGTAGAGCGGCAGCACCTCCGTGTCGCGCAGGTCGAGCCGCCGCAACGCGTCCGCCGTGTCGCGGATCTCCCGCTCGCCGGACAGGAAGACGAGGACGTCGCCGGGGCGTTCCGCCTGCAGCTCCAGCACCGCGTCGACCACCGCCTGCACCGGGTCCCGAGCGTCCTCGTCCGGCGGCCGGTACCGCACCTCGACCGGGTACGTCCGCCCGCTCACCGTGATGACCGGTGCGTCGCCGAAGTGCTTCGAGAAGCGTTCGGTCTCGATCGTCGCACTGGTGATGACGAGCTTCAGGTCCGGCCGGCGCGGCAGCAGCCGTTTGAGGTAACCGAGCAGGAAGTCGATGTTCAGGCTGCGCTCGTGCGCCTCGTCCACGATCAGCGTGTCGTACTGCCAGAGCTCGCGGTCGTTCTGGACCTCGGCGAGCAGCATGCCGTCGGTCATGAGCTTCACCAGCGTGTCGTCGCTCGACCGGTCGGTGAAGCGCACCTTGAACCCGACCGCGGCGCCGAGCTCCGTACCGAGCTCCTCGGCGATGCGGTCGGCCACCGTCCGCGCGGCGAGCCGGCGCGGCTGGGTGTGGCCGATCGCGCCGCGCACGCCGCGGCCGAGCTCCAGGCAGATCTTCGGCAGCTGCGTCGTCTTGCCTGACCCGGTCTCGCCGGCGACCACCACGACCTGGTGGTTGGCGATGGCGCTCGCGATCTCGTCGCGCGCCTGGCTCACCGGCAGGTCGGCCGGGTACGTGATCGCAGGCCGGGCCGCGAGCCGGCGCGCCAGCCGTTGCTCGGCGCGTTCGATCTCGGCGGCCAGCTTCTCCAACGGCTCGCGGCCGGCCAGCACCCGCCGGCGCAGCCGGTGCTCGTCGCGCAGCGTCAGCCCCGGAAGTCGTTCGAGCAGCGCGGGGGTGCTCGGGGGGCTGGACATGGCGCCGTTCAGCGTAGGTGCGCGACCGGCGCGCCGTCTCCCCGGATTCGCGCGACGTCAGCCGGCGAGCAGCTCGTCCAGCCGCTCATAGCTCTCGCGGACGCCGACCTCCATGCCGCTCGCGAGGAACGCGTCGCGCCCCTCGAACGAGTCGCACAGCGACGTGCCCACCAGCCGGGTGCGGCCGTCCGGCAGCGCTTCGAGCGTCATGCGCTCCAGCGCGACGCCGTCCGGCATCCCCTCGAACGTGAACGTCTGCACGATCGTCTCCGCCGGCCGTACCTCGTGGAACGAGCCGAAGAACGCGTACTCCTCGCCGTCCCGCGAGTGGACGTAGCGGTACGAGCCGCCGGTGCGGCAGTCGAAGTGCTCGACGCGCATCTCCAGGCCACGCGGGCCGAGCCACTGCACGACCAGCTCGGGGTCCGTGTGCGCGCGGAACACCTTCTCCGGAGGCGCGTCGAACTCGCGGGTGATGCGGATGAGCGGGACGTGCGGGTCGGCCACGATCTCGGTCTCGTGGCGCGCGGTTGTCGTCGTCACTTCTTCGCTCCCTTTCGTGGGGTCGGCGCGACGCCGTCAGGCATCGCGCGCAGCACGTCGTCCAGCCGGCGGTAGCGCTCCTCCGCCTCGCGGCGGTAGCGCTCCAGCCACTTCGTCATCAGGTCGAACACCTCCGCCTCGAGGTGAACCGGGCGGTGCCGGCCGTCGCGGCTGCGGCTGACCAGGCCCGCGTCGGCCAGCACCTTGAGGTGCTTCGAGACGGCCTGGACCGTGACGTCGTACGGCTCGGCCAGCTCGTTCACCGTGGCGTCGCCGGTCGCGAGCCGCGCGACCATGTCGCGCCGCGTCGGGTCGGCCAGTGCCGCGAACACTCGCGAGAGCGCGTCCGCCGCCACGGCGACCTCCTTCAACCGATCGGTTGACGGTCAACGTAGTGGCGGTCGTAGCGGGTGTCAACCGGTTGGTTGAACGATGAGTCCTGACGCGCCGAGTCGTCTGGACTGGCAGGCTCAGCAAACCCGACAGCGGAGGACACGTGACGACACCCGCAAGCACCGATCTCCCCGGCAAGCCCCCGGTCGTCGACCTGGCGACCTGGCAGGCGGCGCGCGACGAGCTGCTCGTCCGCGAGAAGGCGTACACCCGGGCCGGCGACGCGATCGCCGCGGCCCGGCGGCGGCTGCCGATGGTGGAGTTCGACGGCACCATCGAGGTCACCGGCGCCGGCGGGGTCGCGCCGTTCCTCGACCTGTTCCAGGGTCGCGACGAGCTCGTCGTCTACAAGCACATGTGGCACGACGGCGCGCCGCACCAGGGGCAGTGCGAGGGCTGCACCATCACGGCCTGGCACCTCGTCGACCCCGCGTACCTCAACGCGCGCGGGGTCTCGTACGCCGTCCTCACCTCCGGCGCGTGGGACGAGGTAGCGCGCTTCGTGGAGTTCATGGGCTACACCCAGCCGTGGTACTCCGTGCGCGACGCACCGGCACCGGTCGGCGACGACATGGGTCAGCTCGTCAGCTACCTGCGCGACGGCGACCGGGTGTTCCTCACCTACGCCACCACCGGCCGCGGCGTCGAGCGGGCCAACCCCTCCCTCGGGCTGCTGGACATGACGGCGTACGGCCGCCGCGAGGCGTGGGAGGACAACCCGGAAGGCTGGCCCGAGGGTCACGACGGCGGCTGGTTCTGGCGCGCCGACGCCGACGGGAACGCCACGTGGGGGCCGACGAGCCGGCCGGTGGCGCAGTGGACCCGGCCCGGCGCGACGCCCGTCGAGACCCAGGGCCGCAAGGGCTCCTGCCACTGATGGAGACGGCTCGCCCAAACGCGGATACCCGCGCGAACGTGGGCGCGCCCGAGACGTGCGCGCGGCTCGCGAGCTCCCCTGAGTCGGGGCGCGTCCCGCCGCGCGACCGGCGCCCGCTCACGCTGGGCGCCGCGTGACGAACACGTCCTTCATCGTACCCAGCAGGCCGTACCGGCGGGCGTCGGTGTCGTAGCGCGTCGTGGGATGTCCCGTTGCCGCCGCGATGTAGTCGACGATGTCCTCGCCCCACTCGCGGGTGACGAGGGAGCCGCCGCCGAGCGGGTTGCCGTGGAAGTCCTCAGGCAGCAGGTTGCGTATGCCGCCGCGGCCGTCGGGCTCGGCCCGGACGACCGTCGTCGGGCGAGGAAAGATAGGCACCGTGAACACGTGCACCCCGCCGGGCACGAGGACGCGGGCGATCTCGCGGAACGCGCGGTCCGGCTCGAGCACGTGCTCGAGCACGTCCTGCGTCACCACGACGTCGACGGACGCGTTGGGGAGCGTCAGCTCCTGGAGGTCCTCCCGGCGCACGCCGTCGACGTAGGTGCCGGACGGCATGTCGGAGAACAGCTGGGAGGGCTCGTACGCGGCACATCGGTCCTTGATGTACGCGGACGCCGGCCCGCTCGGCGACGACTCGAAGATGCGCGATGTACGCCACCGCGGCGCGACGTCGTGCAGCACCTTGATGATCGCGCGCTGCCGCGGGATCGACCCGCACCGCCGGCAGCGGTACTCGTCACGGTGCCAGTCACCAATCAGGTGGAACAGCGTGGGCCCGCAGATCGGGCAGCGGCCCGGGTGCAGGCGACCGCTCGCCACCTCCCTCGCGCCCTTCGCGACACGCTGCACGACCGACATCCGCGCCTACCTCTCGACCGACAGCGGTCGAGACTATGCGGTGCGCCGCTACCACGGTTGAGCCGCAACGCGTTCGGCACCTGCAGAGAACTGGTCCGAACGGTTGGCGCCGTTCGATAGTCCTTGCTAGATGTGACCACCGAGCCGACCATCGTGACGCCGCGAGCGCGGCTCGGGGCGGCGCCCGCGGCCGCAGGCGCCGACCGGAACGAGTCGTTCGCGGTCTTCTACGACGAGTACTACCGGCGCGTCGCGCGCTACTGCTACCGGCTCGTGCACGACCAGGAGCTGGCCCGCGACCTCGCGCAGGAGGCGCTCGCCCGCCTGTACATCCGCTGGATCGGTGTGCGCGACCCGGGCGCCTACGTCTTCCACATCGCGACCAACCTCATCCGCGACGCCGTCAGGCGCGCTGCGCGGGAGGCGAAGGCGATGCAGGGCAGCGCACCGGCCGCCGAGCCCGACCACCAACACGACGTCGACGTCGCCATCGCTGTCGGCAGCCTGCCGCGGCGGTACCGGGAGGTCGTGCTCCTGTACTACTTCGCGGACCTGCCGATCGCCGAGGTCGCGGCGGCGGTACGGCGGCCCGAAGGCACGGTCAAGAGACATCTCGCGGAAGCCAGAGAGCTCCTCGCGACCACACTGGAGAGGCAGTCGTGACCACTTCCGTCCCGCACGCCGCCGCGCCGTCGTTCGACCCGCGGCCCGGCGACTACCCCGAGATGCTTGCCATTGCCGGGCGGATGCGCCGGACGCGCCGCCGCCTGGGCGCCACCGCGATCGTCCCCGTCGTCGCCATCGCCGCGACAGTCGCCTTCCCGCGCGACGACGCGTCCATCAGGCTGCGGCCGGCCGCGTCGCCGCCCGCCGCAACGGCCGCCGAGCCAGCAGGCGACGACGATGAGACGCCGGAGCGGTCCGGCGTACCCGCGCCGACCACGGGACCGCAGGCGCCCGGCGCGGCGTTGCCGACGGGGGTCGTGCTGCCCAGCCCGCTGGAGTCGCTGGTGCCGACGCTCCCGCCCCTCACGCCGTCGCCGACGACGCCGCCACCATCACCGACGCCGACGGCGACCGGCACGCACACCCCTGAGCCGCGGTACCCGGCGACGTACCGGTACGCCGCGGGCACCGCGCCCGCCGAGTGCCCCACCATCTCCGCCACGCCGATCTACACCTGCGGGCAGTACACGGGGGCGCGGACCTTCGTGGCGGGCGTCGGCGGCGACCTGGGGTTCCAGCTCTGCGTCGAGGACCTGGCGCTGGCGCCGGTGATCGTGACCGTCGACGAGGCCGGCCGCTGGCTCACCGCGAAGGCGATGCGCGGACCTGGCCCGGAGCCGTGGACGTGGGACGAGGTCTCGCCGCCTACGGACGACCGGATCACGATCTCGCCCGGCGACTGCGCGGAGTGGACCGTGAAGTGGCAGGCGCGGGACAACGCCGGCGCGCCGTTGCCGCCCGACAACTACATCGTCATGTGGGACTTCCGCGTGGACGGCATGGACAGCGGCAACGGCGGGTGGATGACCAACGTCGACGTCACCGCCTAACCGCTCGCCGCACCGTCGCCCGCCCGCCTCGGTCGCCGCCGTGGCGGGCGGGCGATACCTCGTGCCGACGGTGACGAGGTACCCGAGCACCCGCACGACGTCGCCGCCGTCCCTCGCCTGGCAAAGTTCGGGTTACCAGACCGCTACCGTGCGGGGTGCGATGGTGGAACGACTCGGCGTCCTGGTCGTGCACGGCATCGGCGAGCAACGGCGCGGGTCGTCCGTGCGGCAGGCCGCCGACGCGCTGGCGCGCGCGCTGCGCCCGCACGCCACCGTGACCCTCGCCGGAGTCGACGTGGACCCGGACGCAGACCGCGAACGCCCCGCCCACCTGGAGATCCTGCTCGAACGCGACGGCGACGCGGCGCGCTGGCTGCTCGCCGAGTCCTGGTGGGCGCGCGCGTTCCAGCCGCCGACGTTCCGCGAGGTGCTGCGCTGGGCGTGGCGGGTCGCGCCGGGGCTGCTCGCCGTCGAGGCGTGGCGGCGCCGGGAGAACAACGCGTTCACCTGGTCCGGCCAGCTCACGTTGCTGCTCGCCCCGCTCACCGTGACGCTGCTCGTGCTGCTCGTCGTGCTCTCGGCCCTACCCGTGGGCCGGGTGCGCGCGCTCGTGGGGCGCGTGCAGGTGGCGCTGACCGGCACGATCGGCGACAGCGCCGTGCTCGACGACGGCGTCCTCGGCAGCGCGATCGCGAGCCGGGTGGTCGCCGACCTCGAGTGGCTGGCCCGGCAGCCCGGCGTCGTCCGGATCGTCGTCCTTGCGCACAGCCAGGGCGCGGCCATCGCGCACCGCGTCCTGCGCGAGCGGCCCGCCGTGGCAACACCACTCGATCTCGTGACGTTCGGTTCGGGGCTCGACAAGCTGACGATCGCCCGCCGGCTCGACGAGGCCGGTCCCGTCGACCGCGCGCGTCTCACCGTGGCCGGCGTCCTCTCCGGGCTGGGTGTCCTCGGGACGATCGTGTCGATGAACCTCGCGTCGCCGTGGTTCCTGCCCGCCCTGCTCGGCATCGGTATCGCGGCGAGCGCGCTCGCGCTGCTCCTCCGCGCGATCAGCCGCCGTGTCCGCAAGTTCATGCTGCCGGGGGCCCTCCTCTTTCTGCTGGCGCTCTGCTTACTCGCAGCCGTCCGGCTCGGTCGTGGCGCGCCGCCCGCGTTGGCGCTGCTCTTCGGCGGCAGCCTGCTGGTGTACTACGTCGGCGAACGGCTGCTCCGCGACGCGGTCCGGGACGTGCGACCCGACCCGTTGCCGGCGGTGCGTACCTGGTACGACGTGCGGTCGGTGAACGACCCCGTCCCGTCGCCGGAAGCGCCGGTGGGCGCCGTGCCCGTCCTCGTGCACAACACCGGGTCCGTTCTGCGCGACCACACGACGTACTGGTCGAACGGAGAGGAGTTTCTGCCGTTCGTCCTCCGCACGCTCGGCGTGCCCGCCGCCGCGCCGAAGCCCCCTGTCGCGCGCGCGACCGTGCTCGCGCTGGCGCAGGCCATTCGGTTCGTCGTCGTCGGTGCCGGCGCCGCGGCGGTAAGAGGGGCGTGGGACCAGCTGCCCGCCCTCGGTAACGACGTTGCCGGGCCGGTGCTGCGCGTGCTCGCGCGAGTGCCGCTGGTGGACCTGCCGAGCACGCTCGCCGGCGAGGACCGCTGGGCAGCGCGCGCCGTCGGGGCGTTCCTCGTCCTGCTGCCAGCCCTCGCCGTCGCGCGCGCCGTCCGGATCTCAACCGAGGCGGCGCTCGCCCGGCGCGGCTTACGCAGTGGTTGGTAGCGCCACGTACGAGCTGAATGACCGGAGAGGTCGTTAAACGTTCGTGAGAAGTCGAGTGACAGGCTTGCAAGCCTCTGACCTGCGACTTTGTGAGCGCGCTCGGAGGGACTCGAACCCCCAACCTTCTGATCCGTAGCCGTCGCCGAGTGCGTCAGTCAGTCTCTTTTGATCTTCTCCGTGCTCGGTGGTGCTGGTCGCGCGGTCCGTCCGTGACGTCGCGGCCAGGCCATCATCCCACGGATCGGCCCGTTCGTTAGAAGTCCGTTAGAAGATGTGGACGCCCCGAACTCGATGTCGGGCAGCAGTGGTCGACTGCGTTACATGCCGCATGGCTGCACCTCGCGGCACGTCTCGGCTCTCGCGACCGGTGCCGGCCAACGCCCGCGTGCGATAACGCGCCGCTGCTCGCCACCCAGCCAGAGTGGCCACGACGACCAGCACCTCGGGCAGCGCGACAGCGGTTCGTGGCGCGTCACCTCCAGCCGCGGATTCCCGCGGGTGAGGCGACGATTGCGCGTCGGCGCGCACACGGCCCCTGACGATGGCCGTCCACCCACCCCAAGGTGCACTGGCTGGCTGGCCGGCATACGGCGGAGCACCTCGTCGTGGCCGTGCCGGACACCTGGCGACTGATGTCGGCAACGGGATCGACCTCTTCCCATTCGGCCATCCACGGAGCACGTTCGTCGCCGGATCCGATACGGGTAGGCTTTCGCGGTGGTGCGGGAACGCTCAACGTTCGAATCCGAGTTAGGGAGGGGTGACTCGATGAGGCCTTCTACGAAGAGGAGGCTCTCGGCAGTTGCCGTCGCACTCAACCTCACGCTGCTCGCTATCCTTGAGAGCGCAGTTGCCGATTCTCTTCCGGCACCCATTCGGCGGAACCCATGGGTGGCGCTGCTGCCGGTATTCATAATTTCCACCGTTATAGTAACTCGCGCCAGAGACAGCATGGAGGCGAAGCACTCGGCGAGTCTGCCGACCGCTCAGGAGCAGATCGAGCGCTACGGACAGAAGACGCTCAAGGAGGTCCGATATCGCAGTGCTATCGCAGGGTTCCGCGAGACGGCGCGCTCTCGCTTTCCAGTCCGGATCAAGGTGTACGTACCGGTCAGAGGACCCTATCAAAGAGTTCACGAACCCAATCAATATGACAGTCGGGAGTTGTACTCGCTCTTCGGAGGCGAGCTTCTTCGAGCAGTCTTGATCACCGGCGATCCGGGAAGCGGGAAGACCCGGCTCCTCCTTGAGCTGGCCCAGCGGTCGTCTCAGGCCGAAAGCCGGAAGAGTCACGATTCTCGTACTGCTCTAGTTTGGCTCGACCTTGTGGAATGGGATGGCTCGCCTATGGACCAGTGGCTAGCCCGCTCGCTCAAGCACCAAGCGTCGATCCCCCCAGAGGCAACTATCGCTTTGCTTGAACAGAACCGCCTGTTCTTGATATTCGATGGTCTGGATGAAGTCTCGGACGCGAAGCGTAGGGCCGATTGCGTGAGGGAGCTAAGACAATTCCGCCAAGGTTATGGATTGACGGCTATCGCCATTGCCAGCCGCCCCACGAGGGAGGGTTCCGAACGGGAGTTGGGGATGCCGATCGTCGAGGTCCTCCCCTTGGAGGATCGGGTAGTCAACGCCATCCTGGCGAAGAACGGTAGGCGATCCGGCCTCTCGCGTGATCCCACAATACGAGAGATGTTGCGAAACCCATTCTTCTTGTCGGTTGCGATTCGAACGGACTGGACCGAGCCTCCTGCGGAGGCTCTTCCCGCCGGTCGGCACCAGGAGCGGTTAATCGACGCATATATATCAGACGTGCTGCATACGCGTGGCAATAGTTTGAAGTATTCTTCTGACCTAGTGATGCGATGCCTGGCGTGGATAGCCCGGATCTTGGAACTCAACGGCTCCAGCTTCTATACCGGAATCGTGTCCCCAACTCATCTCGGGGTAACCAGAAGAGGCGACCTGAAAAAGCGGATATTCGGTCTAGTCCTAGGAGTTGGGGCGGCCGGCCTCGGTTTCGGGCTCGGTTATATCATCGGGGGCCCCATCCTCGGAGGCTTTACCGCCAGCATATCCCTGCTGACGATTGTTCTGGCGGAATCGACTAAGTTCGAGGAACTGTACGAGTCAACCGAGGTGGACACCCTAGGATGGTCGTGGAAGAAGTTATCCGCCGACAGGGTCAGGATTGCAATTCGGACAGTTGTGGCCGCACTGATCGCCCTAGCCTTCTACTATTACATGGCACGCGTCTTCGTCCCTCGCAATGTTCCAGAGGACAGGCATTCTGCATTGCTCCGCACAATGCCCTGGCTGCTTCTGATGACCGTAGCTGCGCTGACCCTGTGGATGATCCTCAATTCAGCCACCCTGAAGGTAAAGCAGGAGGATGCAGACTTTCCGGAGGTCGACCCGCGAGCTACCTGGTGGTCCGCTGCACACTTTACCATCTCGATGGAAGACGTGATCCTTCCGTTAGTCGTAGGCGCGATATATGCCTTTCTCGGGGTCGGTTGCACGTTGGTGGCTCAGTTCTCTACCGTGGTTCCTCGAAAGGTCACTCCACGTACGGACCTATCGGGTAAGTTCAGCAATCTTACCGTGGATCTCTGGACGAAGTTCGAGAACCATATCGATGCCGCCCCCGCTGGCCCGTTGTTCCGAACGTGGTGGTGGGTCATTGCGGCGGCAGCGGTCGGTGCCCTGACTGGAATCTTGATCATTCGGGTCTATATCTTTGCCCTCCACATACGTCTGGCGTACTGGCAGCGGGTCATGATGCGCGAGTCCCCGCTTCCCGAAGATGTTGTCGACTTCTTGAACTATGTCGTGAGCCTGTCGCTCCTGGTTCGGTCGGGAGGACGCTATAGTTTCCAGCACGCTATCCTTCGAGCTCATTGGGCGGGGACGGTGATTCCTCCCGGATAGGGATGCGACGACACGTGCCCGCTCTGCTAGCTGATCCCCCGGGGCCCCACCGCGGATGCGCCGCGCGTAGCCGCAGCACCTCGGCCTCGACCCAGCCGGACACCCGGCCCGGTGACGAGCGCGGCGCTGAGCTGCGGTACCGCGCTCGTCACTCAGGAGGCGAGGATCGCCCGCTCGCGGCACACGTTCCGGTAGCGAACGACGCTGCGGGACGTGACACCGAGGCGCCGCCCGATGGCCCGTGCTGACTCGCCGTTCTCCGTCCACGCGGCAACGGCGAGGAGGACCGCATCGCATCGCATGCGAGACGTCGTGCGGTCCGCGGCCGCGACCTCGCCCGGCAGGAACGCGTCGGCCGATACGACGGGCTCGGCGATCTTGTTCGCCTTCCGCCACGCGGTTCGCGCTTCGCTCGTCATGCCACCTGCTACGCCGTCGACCGCGTTGCGGAGCGCCCACTCGTAGCACTCGTTGAGGACCGGGCAGGTGGCACAAATCGCGAGTGCTTCCGCTGTCCGCTTCGGGTCCTCGAACAACGACGGTTGCCCGATGCAAGCGCCGCGGACCGCCCACGTGCCTGCCGGTTCCGACGGCGAGGCCTGTCCGCGACGGCGGGCGCGTACCTCGGCGAGCATGACAGCGCGACGTTCTTCCTTGGTGGTCATGGGTGTCCCCCCTCTCAGGCCGCGTCGTTGGCGACGGCGGTGGCGAGCCACGCCGCCTCGTACACGTCGCAGGTCGTGGTGACGACGTGGATGCCGGCGACGTTGTCCGCGTCGATGCCGTACGGGCGCAGCTCGCCCGCGGCGACTGCCGTCCACGCGAGCGTCGCGATCGCGTTGCGGACCGCGGGCAGAGAGTCCGCGAACGTGTAGAGGCCGGCGAGTGGGCTGGCGGCATCGGCGACGTCGGCGCACCAGCGCGTCCCCGTCGCCGCGGCTGCCTCGGCGTGATCGTGCGCGACTGCAACCCGGAGCACGAGGTAGGTGCGGTTGCTGTCGTCTACGAGCGTGGGCGAAAGGTCAGTCATAGAGCCTCCTTGAGGTTGGGTGGCGGAGCGGCCATAAAGTGGGCGAGTGTCGCGAGAAACCCCGGACAAGCGAGAGCACCCTCGCGTCCGGTTCGGCCGTCGAGTTCGCGACCTTCGGGAAGCAGCCGGGATCAGCCAACTCGACGTAGCCGCGCGAGCGGGTGTCACGGGCGGCTACGTGTCCGGCATCGAGCACGGCCAGCGCAACCCGACACTGGACGTCGTGTTCGCGATAGCCGACGCGCTGCGTGTCCCGCCTGCTTGGCTCTTCGACTTCGACGGTGCTCTTACTCACAGTAAGAGTCTCCCACCCAACGACCGGCGGTAGGTGGGTCGATTTCGAATCTGTGGATAGCGGCTACCGATGGTCTGCGTCGTCCACAGGACCGGCGCCTACGCGCGCTGTACCGCGGTGGCCTGTCCGAGTGGGTTGTCGGTGAGCGCGGCGTCGAACCGGCGTAGTTCCCGGCCTCGCCGGTTGCGTTCGACGCAGTGCCCGAGCACGTCTGCGCGCCGAGCGTGGCAGGCGATCACGGAGTCCCGCGCAGCGGTGACTTCGAGTTCGACCATCGCGAGTTCGGCATCGACGTCGCGGGCCTTGCGAAGAACGGCGTCGAGTTGGTCGAGGGTCCAGCCGATCTCGTGCTCGTGCGGGAACGTAGACGAGTCGACGGGGCTGTCCCACGGCGCGCTGCCGGCGAGGATGGGCAGGTTGGTGACGCCGCCGTTGATGGCGCCGTTCGCGTCGCGCCACGTGACGTGCGCGACGAACTGCCAGGCGCCGGCGTGCCCGGAGCCGTAGATGCCGTTGACGCGGACGTCCTCACGGGGTGCGGGCACGAGGTCGGCGAGGTAGCGGGCGGCGGTGCGTGGGCTCAACGTGCGCGGCTGCGGTTCCGGTCGGGTGGCGGCGACGCCGACCGCGGTTCCGCCGAGCAGGGTGGAAAGCGCCCAGGCCGCAACGACCGCGCGCGGCACGCCGACGCCGCGGGCGGCGGGAGTCACGGCGCGACCCGCGGCAGCACGAAGGAAAGGACAGTGCCGCCGCCGTCGCGCGGTGCGACGTCGAGCGCGGAGCCGTGGGCGGCGAGCACCTCGTTGACGATGGCAAGCCCGAGTCCGCTGCCGGTGGTGGTCACGCCGTCGCCGCGGACGAGCGGCTGCGAGAGCCGGGCGAGGTCGTCTGAGGTGAGGCCGGGTCCGGAGTCGGCAACGGCGAACGTCACCGTGTCGGTGTCGGCGCTGACCGTCACCTGGACGTCGCGGCGCTCGCCGAGACCGTGCGTGAGCGCGTTGCCGACAAGGTTCCGCAGCGCGCGGAGCAGGTCGCCCTCCGCGACATCGACGACGACGCGCTCGCTCGGCACGTCCACGGTCAGCGTCGCGCCGAGCGCGTCGGCGCGGTCGAGCAGCGCGGCGACGGCCTCCTCGGCGAGCGCCCCCGCAAGGTGCTGCACGCGGCGGCCGCCGCCGGCGCGGAGCCGGGTGAACGCGAGGAGGTCTTGCGCGGTGGTCTGCAACCGGGCGAGCTCGCGCTGGCAGGTGCGAACGGAGTCGCGGGCCGGGTCGGAGATCGGCTCGTGCGCGATGAGGTCGAGGTGCCCGCGCAGCGCGTCGAGCGGGGTGTTGATGTCGTGCGCGAGCCGGCTGCCCAGCTCGGCGAGCACGTGGTCGCGCCGGTCGGCGACCGGGTCGCGCGGCAACGCGACGGCGAGCGCACCACCGCGGACGCCCGCCAACGCGATGGGAGTGCCGTCGGACGAGCGACCGCGGATCACGTGCCCGCGTGCGGGTAGCCCGGCCGAGACGTCGAACGTGACCTCGGACACCGGCCCCGCTTGGTCCCGCACCCGCCGGTCGGCGTCGAGCAACGCCGCCGGGACGGGAAGCGACCGCCACACGTCTACCCGCCGACGCGTCGTCAGCCACCACGCGAACGGCACCGCCGCCAGCAGCAGCCACACGGTCACGAGCAGCGCGAGGGTCATGGCTTCGGCTCCAGCGTGAGGTAGTAGCCGACGCCGCGGCGGCTGTGCAGGTGCGCGGGCTGGTTCGGGTTGTCTTCGATCGCTACTCGCAGGCGGGACATGCGGCTCTCGACGGCGTGGGTGTCGCCGTCGTAGTCCGGTCCCCACACATGGTTGAGCAGTTGCGTCTTGCCGAACACCTGGCCGGGGTGCTCGATCAGGAACGCGAGGAGCGCGAACTCCTTCGCGCCCAACGGGATGGGCGCGCCGTCGCGGCGTGCCTCACGCGCGCGCAGGTCGACCTCGACCGACCCGAGTGCCACGACGTGACCGTCGCGCGCCGCAGACGTGCGGCGCAGCAGCGCGCGGATGCGGGCGACGAGCAGCTCCGGAACTACCGGCTTCGTGACGTAGTCGTCCGCCTTGGCGTCGAAGCCGCGCAGCTCGTCCTCGGCCGAGTCCAATCCGGTCAGCATCACCACCGGCACGTACTCCGGCAGGCGGCGAATCTCGCGGCACACGTCCAGGCCCGACAGGTCCGGCAGGCCGACGTCGAGCAGGACGACGTCCGGCCGGCGGTCGCGGATCGCCGCGAGTGCCTCGCTCCCGGTGCCGAACGCCTCGACGTCGAACCCGTCGCGCTCCAGCAGCGGCACGAGATACGAGCGCAGCGCGGGCTTGTCCTCGACGACGACGACCCGCATAGCGCACCCCTCCCACCTCCGAGAGTAAGCACGCATCGCGCCACAAACCACGGGGGTTTCCAGGGCGACCGCCACGCGCCCCTCGCCGCGGGCCGCGCGCCCAGCGGGCAGGCCGTTCCTGCCTGCCCGCTCTTCCTGTCCGGAGGGGTCGCAGAGGCTCCAAGATCAAGGGCCGCCGCAGGCGGTCGCGCAGCGACGCGAGCGAAGCGAGCGCCCTTGAACTTGGAGGGGCGGCCCCGCAGGATGCGCGGCCCGCGGCCCGGCGCGCCTCGACATGGTCGTCTAATTCGCGAGAACGTCTGAGCCCGAGCGAATCGGGTGCTCCTAGTGCCGCGTCAGGCAACGTTCGCCCTGTCCTACAACGGCACTTCGGGGACGGCTCCTGCCATTCGTTAGCAGAACGAGCTTGGACGTCCTTGGTCAGGCGTCGATGGTGGTCTGGCGCACGTTGCCGTCCAGGAGGAGTTGGAACCGCTGGTTCGCAGGGATGTTGCACCGCGACATGAGGAGGGCAAACTCGAAGATGGGCAGGTGCAGGTCGATCGCGGCGTGGCGCCGACGAGATTCGGCCACCTTGAACCAGTCGCGGAAGGCGCTCGTCGGATCGTCGGTCAGGCGTGCCGTCAACCGGGCGTAGTAGGCGCCCAGGCGGCTGTTCGCCACGTCCCGCCACGCGTCGCCCGCGTCCCACACTTCGAGGAACGCGGCCTTCGCCGGCTCGGGTGCTCGGGTTCGGACCCGTTCCGCCATCACCTCGGAGAAGACCGCGGTGCTCTCGGGAACATCGTCGTCCGACGCGATCAGAGGAAGGAGAGTCGACCGCTCCGACGAGAAGACGGGGCTCGACAGGTCGACCAGCAGCAGCGCCGCGAGCAGCCGGTCGAGGTAGAGGAAGTCGATGCCGGCGAGGGCCGCCGCGATGTCCTCGAACGCCCGCTCGGGCACGAGAAACGGGAAGAAGGTGTCGCCGTCTCGGTGGAAACCCCGGCCGTCATCGAGGTGGACGTCGAGCTCGTCGACGAGGGCGAGGAACGACTCGCCCGACACGGCGATCACTGGAGGTGGCGCGAGACCCAGGCCGTCGGCTCGACACAGTGTCTCGACGTCCACGAAGAACGCGGCGGGTAGATCGACCGCCGTCGCCGCAGTCACGTCCCTGGTCTTGGTGTTGCTGGTGACGAGGTTCACGGTCGGGCAGGTAAGGACCTGCCGCATCACGCGCCCGGCACGGACAGGCAACCTCCCCGATCGCATCGCCGCGAACCGAGCGTCGGTCCAGCGTTTGATCGAAGGGATCGCCACTTGCGTCTCGCAGATCTCGGCCCCGGCGAGCGTCCCGCTCTGGGCTACGGTTCGGGCCCATCGATGCGTGGCGATCGCAGGCTGGAGCACCGCTGGGTCGACGAGGGCGTCGGCCGCGTCGGAGTGCCAGTGGACCCACGGGAAGCGCAGCTCCTTCATGAGGAGGCTGCCGCTCGTGTGGCTCTCGAACGGCCCCTTGCCGTCCGTGTCGATCTCGAGCGCGTCCCGCGAGTTGCCGCCGAACACCCAGGCGCCGTCCGCCGACGTTCGGTAGAAGTTGAACCCCGTCGCCTGCTCGTCCCACGCCATGACCTCGACGGAGGTGCTGTCGGGGCTGAATGCACTCAGGATCACGTCCACAGGGTCGGTGCCGAGCGCGACAACGAAGCGCACCGTCCGGGCGCCAGGGTCGAGGTCGCCCGCGGGGATCTGGGAACCCTCCCCGACGAGGAAGGACCGCTCCAGCGCCCGCGGGTCGTCCTCGGTGAACGCGGCCCGGAACCGGGCAATGACGTCCTCAGCCGTCGCCGGCGGAGGGTCAGACGACAGCACGATCGCGGCGAACGGGTCGCCGAGCTCGCGCACGTCCATCATCGCCGGCGTCTGGTCTCGCCCCACGATGAACCGGTGAATCTTCGTCGGCTCGAGGCCCGTGAGGTTGCTCAGCGCGCCGCAGCTCGTGTCGGGCGGTACCGGACCAATGGCGGTCATGGGGTGATCCTGTCGTTCACGTGGGGTCGCACGGACGGCCCGGGCCGGCTCACCACCACACCTCGACGATCACCGGATCGGGCTCGGGGAAGTTCGTCAGCTCGACGCCTTCAGGCAGCGCGGCGCGCGCGTCCTCCAGCGAGTCGAACACGGCGCTATCGCCCGGTTGGGTGCCGTTCTCGCCCTGGTGCCAGCGCCGCAGAACGTACCGGCCAGGGGCGTCCTCCGGGTTGAAGTAGATGACGTGGTAGATGACCTCGTCGGTCATCGTGCCTCCGTGGGGTTGCCGAGTCGGGTGAGCGTGGAGATCGACGGAGCGAACAAGAACGCGCCGCCCGTCGTGTGTACCCATGCCTCGGAGGGGCCCGCCACGACCTCGGTGTCGTCGGGCTCGCCAGGCACCGTGAAGTGACGGGACTCACCGCGGCCCGGCTGGCCCATGAGCATGTCGTGGCCGCCGCCGCTGGGGTTCGACGGATCGTTCATCCAGCGGACGATCACAGTGTTGAACTGCTGGTCGATGCTCCGCTGGTAGCTGAGGAACACCAGGCCCCGGCCGCGCCCGGGCGGCGCCATCTCGCCCGGTTCGTGCTGCCTGCCGAAAGGTGCGCCACGCCGGATGATCCTCGGGTTGATCTGCTGATCACTGGGCCCGCGCCGAGGGTTCACCTTACGGATGTGCGCAGCCAGCGGGCAGCCCGAGGTCATGGGATCGCCATCGAACCTGAAGTCGTTCGATGCATCGGGATCGAACGGCGCACCCGGTTCGCTGACGAGCGGCCCTCCAGCGGTGGTCCGGCCAACGAAGCGGGTGGCAAGCCAGTCCCCGTCCGCCTCTGGATGGAGGTGACGGATCTCCGCGGCCTTCGCGTCGCAGAACGCGCGGAACGCGGCGACGTTCTGGAGGAGCCGGCGGAATACGAGGTACGACCCGTTCCGCGCGATCGCGTCCGTGTCGGCGTCGGCGAGCCTCCGGATCGGCGCACGGACCCGGGGAACCGGACCCTGCGACGGGTAGCCGAACAGGAACTCACCCGGCCAGATCAGGTCCTGGCCCGGGAGACCTTCGGGAAAGGTCGTGGCATCTTCTTGGCGGAACGCTTCGAACGGCTCGCCGCCCACGAGGCCGAGAACCCCTGGCTGCGAGATCCCGTCCCGGAACCCGAAATGCTCCAGGCTGCCCTCGATGGGAAGGAGTTCCTCCCGGTAGACCTCGCGTGCGGTCGGTCCCGCCGCCGCGAGGAACCAGTCCAGAATCTCGTCGGCCGCCGAGGCGCGAGCGGCTCCCACGACCAGCAGGACGTCGACCGGCCGCTCGCCGTTGCCGACCTCCCAGTCATCGCCGAGCTGGCCGCCGCCGGCTGGCAGCCGATCGCCCAGCTCCGGGACCTCCAGCATCGACTCGGCGGAGAACCAGAGGTCGTCGAACTGGTGCGGGACGCCGCAGGCGGCGAGCAGGCGCTTCGACACGGCCGCCGCGAGCCAGGGTCCGGACGTGCGGTCGTGGCGGATGTCGGCGCCGGCAAGGAAGCGGCGGGCGTTGAGGCCCTTCCGGGGCATGAGGTCGCGGGCGGACCTGAAGCGTCCCCGGGCCGCCCAGTCCGCGAGCACGGCGCCGAGGGCGGGCAGGTCGTCGCCGGTGAAGGCACCGATCGCCTGCTCTGTGCTCCCGAACCCGATGAGCACGTGCGCCTGGATGTCGTCGACTTCCAACTCAGGTTCACCCGGGAGGATGGTCGTCATCGGTCAGAGGTCCCTTATGCGTCGTCCGCCACGGCCCATCGCCTTGGGCGCACTAGGGACGGGTGTTGCTTGTTCCGGGCGGAGTTCGGGAAAGGCATCGACCAGTCCGGGCCCGCAGGTCTGGGTGGGCTTGACCGGAACCAGGATCTGGGCCTCGCCGATGCAGCACGCGCCCGTGCACGCCACTCGTCGGGCCGGTCCCGGGGATGGCCAGATGTCGACGAACAGCTGCATGTCGACCAGCTGGGCCAGCTGCGCTCCCGACGTCAGCGGCACCGGGCCCACCGTCATCTCGCCCAATACGTATCCCGCGCCTTCCGGGGCGCTCACCCGGAGGCGGAGGATCCGAGACTCGTCGCCGTTCTTCCCGACGTTGTCCGGCAGGCCCGTGCCACGCTCCACGTCGCACACATCCTGTGAAGAGATCGGATCGCTACCCGGGGGTGGCCGGAGGGCCTCGTGGTTGAAGGACCGGATATAGAGGCCGACCGGGTCGGTGAGGGTGAACAGGCTGGGCTCGCGCGCGGTGACGGCCGCGTACGCTGCGGCGCCGATGATCGGGTCGCTGGACCGGTTCACCGCGCCACCCTCAGAGCAGCACATCAACCGCTTGGGATCGGATCCATCGAGCAGGACGAGCTTGCCGTCGAGCATGACTTCACGGCCGAGACAGGAGTCGATCGCCAGCCTCAACTCGGCTCCGAGCGAGTTCGCGTCGTGCGAGAGGTGCAGGATGCCCGGCCCCTGGTTGAACTGGTGCCGCGGGTTGTACTTCCCCTTCTTCACGATCAGTCCCTGGCGTCCATCGGCGAGGACCACGAACAGATCGCCCCGCGCCTCGAGGTCATCCGGGGTGATCGAGGGATCGCCGGTCGAGTCCCGGAAGGCCTTCGCCACCCGCTCCGGGTCCTTCTCGAACAGGAACGACCAGTAGTCGTACCCTTCCGCCACGAAGGTGACCGCCACCAGCCGCCCGTCGGCGTCGTGCTCGGCCTCCCACTCGAGATACTCGTCCTGTCGGTGGCGGACTCGGCAGTCGACCGACGCACCCGACTCATCGACCACATCGGTCGCGGAGGGATGGAGGTCGGTCAAGCCTTTGTGCTCAGCATCGATGAGCGCCTGCTGGGGGTTGGGCGCGGTCAGGGCCACTTGGGCGGGGAAGCCCGGCCACCGCACCGGAAGCGGTTCTCGGGCATCGGGGACCCCGGCTTCGGCAGTTGGGTCGATGAACGGGATGATCCCGCCGTCGCTCTTCATCCGCCCGATCTCCGCCAATCGGCCCCGGACGATCTCCTGAATCTTTACGTGCCACGCCGACTTGACCTTGTCGGGCAGATCGTCATCGACGTGGCCAGGGGTCGAATACGTCCACACCACGGATCCCACCTCCACCATGTCCTGAACTGGGGCGAAACGTATCGGTCCGCTCGTCCTCGTGCCCGGGGTGCCCTCGTCGTTCCGTAGCTGACGTTTCGCGAGATGGCGCTCTCTCCGATCCTCCACCGCCTCGCTATCCGCGATCCCTCGCTCATGCGTGTCATCAGCCCAGGAGAAGCGCGTTCGGCGTCGATCTGCCTCGAGCGAGTGACCCGTAACGCCGGCTCGGAGTCACGCCAGCAATGAGGCAAACGTTGCCTGCCACGGCACTAGAACGCCGGGGAGAGACACGGCTGTCACGCCTTCCTATCCTCGCCAACGAGTGGTAGCCGGGGCCTGCCAGCAGGCGACATCACGAACGGCTGGACACGGCGGCGGTGCGTCCTCGTCGTACCCCCGCCTCGGACAACGGAACGCGCGTCCCGGTCCGCACGTCGACTACATCCGGGTTCTCGCGCACGACGTCCTCGATGGTGGTGGCGATCAGGTCGACTCCGATGTCTGCGGCGACGGCGGCCAAGCCGGCGGCGCGGCGCTGCGTCGTGGTGACCGCGAGCACGGTCTCGGTGGTGGCCGAGATGAGGTATCGGACGAGCTTGCGCCGCCACGCGCTGCGTGACTCGGTGCCGCGGTCGACCTCGACGAGCCACGCGCCGGATGCGCCGCCGTGTTCCCATGTGATGCGGGCGTCGGGGAACGGCTCGCCGGGCGCCGCCCAGGAGCGGAGCTCGGCTTCGCCTTGCCATCCGGTCACGTGCAGTCCGGGCACGAAGCCGGGGCGGGTGAGCGCGACGATGGTGTAGCCGACGGCGACGGTGTGCTCGATCTGCGCGAGGCTCGGTCGCCAGGGCCGGGCATCGGTGGAGCGGAGCCCGCGTGGCCCGGCGCTGTAGAGCCAGAGGCATCCAGCGGGTCCGACGTGCTGGCGTTGGATGAGGTAGCGCTCGGTGTGCAGCAGGCGGAGCCGTCGGCGCAGCGTGTTGGCCCGGGTCTCGGGGGTGACGAGTGCCCGCAGCGTGGTGTGGGTGGCGGCGCCGAGGGACCAGGCCGCGTGGATGAGCCGCCGGTCGCGGTCGGTGAGGGCGATGCTCATGATATCCGCCTCGTGTCGTCCGTACGAAGGTCGCTGCCGCCCCCGCCGCGTTCCCGAGTGCTCGCGCGCAGCCGGGCGACCAGGCGGTCGAGGTCGTCGCCCGCACGCAGCGCGGGTGGTAGCGGTGCGGTGCGCGCCGCGACAGGGCGCGGTCCGACCGCCGTGGGGATGCGCCAGTAGCACTCGTGCGGCGCGAGGGTGAGCAGGTCATCGGCGTCGAACGGCGCCAGGAACGGCGCGAGCACCTCCGCGTCGCCCGGCGCGGTGCGGAACGTGACGAGCGTGGCGACGTTGGCGAGCAGCGTCTCCAGCACGTCCGGGGAGACGGCGTGTACGCGGGAGAGGTTCTGGTTCGCGACGACCAGCCCGAGGCCGTACTTCCGCGTGGCGGTGACGACCTTGGCGAACGTGGTGAGGGCGAACTCCTGGAACTCGTCGATCACCGCGACGACCGGCGGCCGCTGTTCGGCCGGGCGGGCTTCGCGGGCGAGCGCCGCCTGGTAGAGCAGGCTGACGAGCAGCGACCCGACCAGCTCGACGGTGCCCTCGGGGACGAGGCCGCGCGGCAGTGACACGAGCAGCACCCGGCCGTTGTCCATGACGTGGTCGAGACGCAGCCCGGGGCCGGGGTCGCCGAAGACGCCGGCGAGGATCGGGTTGCGGTCGAAGTCGGCGGCCTTGTTGAGGATCGCGCGAACGGTGCGGGAGCGGTCGTCGGTCGAAAGCGCCGCGAACTCGGCCCACCGCGCGGCAATGCGCCGGTCACCGGCCGCGCGAACCACGGACGCGCGGAACGGACCGTCGGTCAGGAACCGTGGCAGGTCGGCGAGGGTGCCCTCGCCGGTCGTGATGAGCGCGGCGAGCGCCGCTTCGAGGAAGTGCAACAGGTTCGGTGTGGTGGCGCGGTGCAGCCCCCACAGGTCCGCGAACACCGCCGTCACCGCCGCCGACCGCACCGCACGGGCGACCGGGAGGCCGCCGGGCGCAGCCGGGTCGACCCACAGCGGGTTGATCGTCGGCAACGTCGCCGGCTCGGTCAGGTCGAACAGGTCCACCCGCTGCGCGTGCTCCTCCGGCAGCCTCGCGAGTACCTGCCGCACGAGGTCGCCGTGCGGGTCAAGCACGACCCCGGCTGTCCCGGACTCGGCGAGGGAGAGGACGAGCCGGGCGAGCAGCGTCGTCTTGCCGGTGCCGGACGGGCCGACGACGTAGGCGTGGGTCATCAGGTCTTGCACGGTGACCCCGACGGGGTGGGCTTCGCCGCGGTGCAGGGTGTCGGCGAGGTGCAGCCCGCCGTCACTCATCGGGGCGGCGGCGCGGGTGCGGGCGCCGGTGCGGCGCAGGTGCGGGATCACCAGGTCGGCGCCGGGGCTGTGCACGAGCCCGGCGAGCTCGTCGATGGCGAGCACCACCCGTTCCCGCGATGCGGCCTCGCCCGCGGTGATGCCGCGCCAGCACTCGCGCGGGTCTTCGCGGCCCGGGGTGAACGCGTTCTGCCCGACGACAGCGAACTGCCCGAGTGCGCTCGCGAGCCCCGCGTGCCCGCCGGCCGCGCGGGACGCGGTGGGCGCGAGCCATGCGGTGCGCAGCGTGACCGCGAACGCGGGCTGTGCGACCTTGCCGGCCACCCACTTCAGCCGCGCCTCCAGGTCGGCGTCCAGCAACAGGCGAGGCTGCGGCGCGATCGTTTCCGGCGATGCCGGTGACACGAGCGACGTCACGATGGCGGTCACGGCGTCGAGGGGCAGCAGCACGGCGCGCTGCCACAGCGGCCCGGTGTCGCCGCCGGTGGCGAGCGCCCGCTGCAACGCCAGGGACCGGTGCGCGAACCGCGCCGGCGCGCGGGTCAGCACCAGTGACAGCACACCGAACTCGCCCTCGCGGGCTTCGGCCAGGGCGCCGAGGGTCATCGCCATCGGTTCGGAGTGCTCGAACGCTCGCACCGTCTTGATCGGGTACGCCGCCTCCTGCGCCAGCGACCACCGCGCTCCCATGAGGTGCGCGCCCGCGGTCAGCCGGGGCCACGGCGGCTGCACTCGTTCGAGTTCGGCGTCGGGGTAGGTGGCGCGAACCATCGCGGCGAGCGGGTCGAGTCGATGCTCCTCGACCCGCAGCCAGATGCCGACCTCGCCTGGTGAGCCGGCCAGGAGGATCTGCGTGCTCTCGCGGCGGCCGGTGCCGGCGTGGATCGCGGCGTAGAGCTGCTCGGCGGTGAACGGCGCGGAGGTGTTGTCGCGCGGCACCACGAGCCGCAGCCACCCGCGCGGAACCTGCGATGTCATGGCGCCTCCCTCGGCCAGATCTGGAGGTACGGGTAGGGGCTGATCTCGCCCTTGGTGGGTCCGTAGAGGGAGACGCCGAAGTGCAGGTGCGGCGGCGTCGTCCGGGCGTTGCCGGTGTTGCCGGACCAGCCGAGCAGCGTGCCCGCCTCCACGACGAGACCAGGGCGGATCGAGGGCGCGAGCCGGTCGAGGTGTGCGTAGTAGTAGCGCCACCCGTCCTCGCCGCGCAGGGTCGCCGTGATGCCGCCCTTGCCGACCTCCCTCGGCGACGCGCGCAGCACCACCGACCGCGTGGCGGCGACGACCGGAACGCCGATCGCGGCGAAGATGTCCGTCGCGGGGTAGTCGTGGTGAGCCGGCCCGTAGGACACGTCGCCGACGAGCGGGAACACGTAGCGGTCGGGGTCGAGCGGCGGCCCGGAGGCGCTGTAGCGGTAGCCGTACTCGGCGGCCCGCGCGAGCACCTCGCCGACACGTCCGGTAGTGGCGGTGTAGCCGGCGAGGCCGCGGGCGGCGTCCCAGCCTCCGTCGCCTGCCGCTCCGGCGGCGAGGAGCAGCCGCGACGCTGCGTCGACCTCAGCCTGTGCGTCACCGCGGTGGCCGTGGCCGAAGCGGCTCCACTCCGACGCGGTGAGTCCCATCAGGGATGACGTGTCACCCGCCACTTCGGCGACGGCGACGAGCAGCGCCGGCGGCAGCACGAACCGCCTTGCCGCCGCGATGAAGATAGGCCGCAACTTGGGCGGGGACGCCGAAGCCTGCGCCTCGTCGCCACCGCCACCACGCTCCGTAAATCCTGTTGGTTCTTCACCCTCGGAGAGGGCCGCGCCGCCGATCAACAGCGGCAGCACGAACACGGCGGCGAACGTCCAGACCAGCAGGCGCTTCATCGGGTCCTCGGTCCCGCGCCGGCGAGCGCATGCTCCACCTCGGCGCTGACGATCTCGATCCGCGTCCGGACGGTCGGGGTGAGCAGCAACCCACTCCCACGCCGCCCCGGCCGCAGCTCGTCGGCTTCCGGCTCGGTCAGCCCGAGACCGGCGGTGATTGCGGCTCGTTCGTGGTCCTCGCAGCCGAGCAGCAGCTTCGTCGCCGCGTTCGCCAGCACTGCCTCGCCAGCCGGGTGGCGCAGGAAATCGGACAGTCGCTGGGTGACGACCTCGAGCCCGACCCCGTACTTCCGCGCGCGCCGGGCGAACTGTGCGAGCAGCTCGGCGGCGGGCGGGTCGTCGAGGAGCAGGTGCGCTTCGTCCACCACGACGAGGCGCGGGGACACGACGGACGCGCCGACCGTCTCGCACCACGCCCACGCCAGCACGCACGCCATCACCGCAGGACGGACCCGCGCCGGCACCGCCCGCAGGTCGAACACCACCAGCGGCGGCGGGTCCGCGAGGTCCGGGTTCGGCGCGAACAGCGACGCCAGCGTCCCCGCAGCGGCAGGCGCCAGCCGCGCCGCCAGGTCCGCGCCCTGGAAAGGCGGGTGCGCCGAGAGGTCGGCGACCACCCCGAGGAGGTCACCCGCCGTCGCGGCCGCCGTGGCGTCGGAGCGCAGCACGTCGAGCGCCCGGTCGAGTAGCGCCAGGTCGATCGCGGACAGCGACCCGCCGAGCAGTGCGGCGGCCCACGACGCCAGCACCGACAGCCCTTCGGCCGCCGCGAGCCCCCGCCGCGTCGCCAGCCCGACTGGGTCGAGGCCCGCCGGCTCCTCGCCGACGGCGAGCGTCAGCCCACCGAGCACGTCCGCGACGTGCCCGAACTCGCCCTCCGGGTCGACGACCACAGCCGACGCCCCGGCGACGCGCTGCCGGATCAGCTCCAGCTTCGCCGCGTACGACTTCCCGGCCCCGGACGTCCCGACCACGAGCCGCGTCGGGTTGTGCTCCCCGAACCGGTCCACCAGCAGCGGCACCCCGGACTCCGGCTCGATGCCCACGAGCACGCCGCGCACCCCGGCAGCGGGTCCGACCGGATGCGGGATGGTCGCGGCGACGGTCGTCGCGTCGAGCAGCCGCCACGGCCACCGCATCGCCGAGCCGCCGCGCTGCACCGCCCGCCAGCCGACCGCGTGCTGCCAGGTCAGCGGCTTCGCCTCGGCGAGGATCGCCGCGAGCTCCGCGTGCAGCACGCGCGTCCGCGCATCCAGCTCGTCCACGTCGGGCGCGGTGACCGCGAAGAGCACCTGCGTCTGGAACAGTCGCGTCGTGCCGTGGGCGAGCGCGTCCCGCAAGCCCTCCGCGGTCTCCGCCGCGACGGCTGCGACCGGGTCGGCGAGCCGCCCTGACTGCTCATCGAGGTAGGCGGTCGAGGTCAGCGCGGCGAGCCGCCGGCGCAGCACCCGCAGCGCGTCCTCCCGCGCCACCGGCACCAAGTGCAGCACGACCACCGCGCACCCGACCGCGACGTCGTCGAGCCAGCCGGGCGTCACCGACGACGGCCACCCGGTCAGCGCGAACACCCGCGCCAGCGACCCGTCCGCGAGGACGACGTGGTCACGCCTCTCGGCGACGACCTCGACCGGCTCGTCCTCCGATGCAGTTGCGGCGAGGACGGTCTCCCGCGGACGCGCCGTCTCCGCCAGCCGTCGCGTCAGCTCGGCTGCGGCACCTGCGCCGGTGACCGTGACGTCGCATCGCGCCGGGCCGTGCCAGACCTGCCCGGGCGCGTCGAGCCCCACGACCAGTGCCGTCAGATCGGCGAGCGCATCCGCCCGGCCGTCTGCGTCGCGCAGCCCGTAGGGCGGGGTCAGCGCGAGGACGCGGTCAGCATCCGCAGAACGGGTCGACGCCATCGCCGACCTCCCATCCGGTGAACGGGTCGACCGGCACCACGACGACGACCGGCGGGTTCGCCGTCGGCTCCGGCGCGACGACCTCGACGATGTGCGGCGCGGGCGCGGACTCCCCACCGCGTGACGTGGTGAACACCACCGCCGCTACGGTGACGACCGCCGCACTGGTGACGGCAGCGGCGACGACCCGCCCCGACCTGCGCTGCTTGGACGGTGGACCGGACTGCGTCGGCTCGCTCATCGGCTCCGTGTCGGGTGGCGGCGGCTCGGTCGGCTCCGGTTCGGGCTCGACCACGGCCGGCTCCGGCGCGTCCTCCTCGGCGGCTGTCGCGGCGAGGTAGGAGCGGCGGCGCTTGCGGAAGGCGAGCAGCGGCGCGACCCACGCCACGACGGGACGGCCGCCGGGCCGCCACCACGCCCCGGCGACGCCGACGACGAGCAGCACTAAGCCGAGCACGGTCGGCGCGATCGCACCTCGCCCGGCCGCGATCAGCGCCGCACCGGCCACCGCGGCGGCGAGCCAAGCGGCCATGCGGAACGTGACGGGACCGGCGATGCGGTCCTCGACGTCGAGGTCGCCGGGTACCACGACGACGGGGTCGCGGCTCATGCCAGCGCTGCCACGACGAGGTTGACGACCAGGTTCGCCGACAACGCGATCGCCAGCCCGGTGCCTGCGGCGGTGAGCCCGTTCTTCGCATCGGCCTGCTTCGCCGGGTTCCCGGAGCTCATCGTCCACCGGACGCCGTTGACCGCGATGAACAGCACCGCGACCGACGCGGCGACCGCGGTTACGTAGTTCGTCAGCCGCGACGCGAACCGCTGCACCTCGGCGATCCCGCCCTGCTGCGCGAGCGCGACCCCCGCCCAGACGACGACCGCGACCGCCACCACCGCGACGACGACACCCACCCGCGACGCCGCCCTGCCGACGTCGCCACCGCCTTTACCGGACTTCCGTGACCTTCTCGACCACCACATCTCCACCCACTCCTTGCCTGCTTCTGCTTGCTTGCTGGGCTTGCTGACCTCCGCCTCCGCCGCACCCCCGCTGACCTCCCTCTCTTTGCCTCTGTCCTGACGAGGGAGTGGGACTAGGTCGGGGGGCGCGAAGCGTTCCCCGACCTAGTCCCGCAACCGAGTCAGCGGCGGCAAAGACGCAGGTCAGCGGGGGTGCGGCGGAGGCGGCCCACCCTGTCGGGGGTGCCTCGTGGGGTGCCTCGAACCTTGCCGACCCACCGAGGCACCCCTACGGCCGCCGTTAGCGCCCATCACCGCGGCCTTCGCCGCCCCTGCCGGGCCGCCGGCGGCGCCTGCCGCGGCGACCGTCGCCACGCGACGGACGGTGTTGCGGGCGCGGTGCGCGCGGGCGGTGACGTCGTGGCCGTCGATGCCGATGGCGGCGCCGGCCGCCCACGCCGGGAGCTTCGACATCAACGCCAGGACCGCGATGCCGGACAGCGCGCCGACCAGGCCAGACGACTCGGAGGAGAACATCGCCAGATAGGTCGCGAGGAGCACGGCGTTCGCGATCGGCAGGAACACCGCCGCGAGCTGGAGCCGCCACCAGGTCCGCGCGACACCGGCGCCGCCGGGTAGCAGCGCGAACCCCATGCCGATCGGGGCGAGGACGACGAGCAGCCACAGCGTGGCCCACCGCGCCAGCCCCAGCACGACCAGAGTGACGAGCAGCACGACGGCGACCACCGACGAGATGAGCAGCGCGAGGCCACTACCGGGGTCGCCGAGCGCCGCCTTGCCGAGGGTCTTCCACAGCGGGTTGCTCGCCGCACCGAAGCCTTCGGAGACGAACGCGTCCACGACCTTGTTGGCGAGCTGGACCTCCAGCGCGACCAGCGGCAGCGACACCGCCGCCGTCAGCATCGACCCAGCGAGCCGGGTGCTGACCGCTTCGCGGGCGGCGAGGCCGAGCCGGGTCGAGCCGGTCATCAGGGCGGTCGCGCTGATCGCGACCAGCAGCCCCGCGACCGCGAACAGCACGGCGAGCGACACCAGCCACAGCCGGCGCAGCGTGTCCTCGGCGAGCAGGTCCGGGGTGTGCAGGACGAACCGCGACACCGGCTCGACGAGGCCTTCCATGAAGTCCTCGACGATGCGGCGCAGCAGCGACTCGAACCCGTCGACGATCTTGTCCCGCGCCCAGTCGAGCGGGTTCGGGATCGGACCCGATGCACGTAACGCGGCGGGCACGTCCGACGCCGGCATGGCCGGGAGCGGAGCCGCGTACCCCAAGGTGTTGATGGCTGCCTCCTGGTCGGGTCCGACACCGGAAGGCCGGACGGCCCGCCGCGGACACCGACTGTGAGCAGCCGCGATGCCACAACCCGCCTCTCGCGGGTGAACCTCACCGGAACCTCACGAAGGCTCACCAGAACTTCACGGCAACCTCACGGCGCTCGTGAGGTTCCGGTGAGGTTCCGGTGAAGTTCCGCGCCGACTCTCGCTCCTCCAGCCGCCCCCAACCGGCGGCCCCGAAGCAGAGGAGCGCACCATGCGAACCAGCCACCGCCACACCCGCACTGCCGTCGTCGCCGGCCTCGCGATCGCCCTCGCGACTGCGGCGTGCGGCCGCGACGACAAGCCGCAGCCGGTCCCGGCCCCGGAGCCGCCGGCCGCGCCGACGGTCATCGTCGCGATCCCCGACCTGCCCGACGTCGAGGTCGAGCCGACGAGCCCGGCGACGCCGAGCCCCTCCCCGACCGGGGACGACTCGGTCGACCTGCGGGTGACCGGCAACGAGACGCTCGACGACCTGTTCTGGGTCGGCGACCCGAAGGGCACCGGCCCGCAGATCGCGCTGCGGTTCCTCCGCGCCGTACAGCAGCGCGACTACCTCGCCGCCGCCCAGCAGCTCAACAGCCGCAGCCGGCTCGCCCTGTCCAACGAGACGATGAGCCACCTGCGCCGCGTCATGGACGACGTCCACACCAACGCGAAGCTCGAGGGCGCCGGCCGCTGCACCAGCGCCAGCGAGGTCACCCGCACCTCCGCCGTCGTCCGCTGCGGCACCCGCCGCGTCGTCGTCCACGTCGAGAGCACCTCGTACTACGCCGGCGTCAACATCCACCGCGCGCACCCGCCGTATGACGTGTACCGCGGCCCGCACACCCACGCCTACACCGGGCTGGACCTGTGATGGCCGACTACTTCGACGCCGAGCCGGCGCGGGCGCTCCTCACCGCCCGCGCCCGGGAGGCCGGCCTCTCGCTCTGCGAGCTCGCCCTCACCATCGGGCTCCCGAAACGGACCCTGCACCGGGTCCTCGCCTCGCCCCGGCTGCGCTGGGACATCGCCGACCGCGTCGCCATCGCCCTCGGCCACCACCCCTGCGAACTCTGGCCCAAATGGTTCGACCTCGCTCCCGAAGCCGCCATCGAAGAGATCAAGGAGAACGCGTCATGACACTCGACGACGACCTGCCGCCCATCCTCACCGTCGAGCAGACCGCCAAGGTGCTCGGCATCAGCCGCGGCCTCGCCTTCGCCGCCGTCCGCAACGGCGACATCCCGAGCATCCGCATCGGGCGGCGCATCCTCGTGCCGCGAGACCGGCTCCGGCAGAAGCTCGGCCTCGATGACGCCGCGACGGCGTGACCGCGGCGAGACGAACCAGGCCGGCCGAGGTCGGCCCGCGCGCCGCCCCAGGAAGCGGAACGCGTAGCGTAACAATCATCGGTTCGATGGTCGGAGGAAGTTGGTGCAATCGCTGCTTGGGACCACAGGCGAGGGGATCACTGCGTCCGACTGGCTGGTGGCCGGAGCGACCGTGCTATCAGTTATCGCCGGTGTTGTGCTGGAACGAATTGTCAGCGAACGCTTTGAGCGCAAGCGCCAGCTCCGAGCGGCCGTGCTGGAACTCGCCATGGTCCTGCCCCACGTTGTCGCGCCTCTCACCGCGGCGTGGACCGGACCCCGCGACACGTCCCTGGGGTCACAGTGGTGGGCCAACCAAGAGCGCGCAACTGAACTTCTTGCACAGCTTCGTGGGCTTTCCGAGGGCTGGCCGCGCCGCCGCCGACGTCTTGCCGCTGAGGTAGACGACTTGGCTGCGCGGGTCACCGCGGCCCACTCTCGTTTCGCCTTGCACGGCGATGTTCTGCCAGCCTCGGCCGTACATGACCTGACGCCTGTCGAGATCCGCAGACTCGCATTCCGATCGCGGGGGCCGATCGATGATGAGGTTGTCGCCTACTACCTGGCGCACGGGGCTGACGCGCCGCGTCCACGGTCGCGTACGCCGTGGTGGCGGCGTGTTGTCCTGCATGGCCCTAAGCAGCGCGAGCAGCGATAGCAAGCGGTGTTGCCAGCGCCCGGTCGACGCACGACCTCACGTGTCGAGGAGGAATGCGGCCCGGTCGGGCCACGGCAGGAGTTGACCGTGGAGATCGGTGCTGCCTGCGTCCGCGAGAGGTAGGTCGGTGAAGATCTCCGCACCCGCGGAGCACCCGATATAGGGAAGTAGCACGACCGCGCGACCCATCTGCACCACGACCGAACGGAGTTCGCTGGGCTTCTCCACTAGGAGGATCGAGCGGGTGGTGTGCGGTGCGTCGCCACGCGCGAGCATGACCGTCAAGCGCACGACATCGTCATCCGGGCGGAGAATTTGCTGACGCACCGCGCTGAAAGCGGGCTGAGCGATGTAGCGGTAGCCGAGCGCCGCGAACGCCGCCAGGTAGCCAGCGCGCAGCCAGCCGATGTTCACGCGTCGCTGTTGCCAGGGGTCTTCGAACGTGATGCCGAGAGACCAGTCAGTCGCCTTCTCTGCGACGATCTGATCGAGGTGGTCGATCATGGCAGCGGCGATGCCGGGCCGGTCACGCGCCAGGACGCCGCCGAGCACGTACGCCCCGTTCTCGCATCGGACGACACCGCGTTGCTGACGTCCCTCCACCGTGAACGTGGCTCGGATATCACGAGTGTCGACCCCGGCGAGGAAGTCGACGAAAGTCCGGTGTCGTTCCATGTGTGCGTCCAGCGCAGACCCCGAGATGCTGTTGCAGCCCCGGCACGTCAGGCACATCTCTCGGCCACCGAGACCCTGCGGCGGCACATGCTCGATGGTCAACGCGCGTCCGGGTGCGGTTTCGTCTCGGGTAAAGCCGCGTAGGCACAGCGGGCACGCGTAGAGACCGATCGGGGCCTCAGGCGCGACTGCGGCGAACGCGGCGGCACCTCGGTCGAACATTGCTTGACGTTTGCGTTCCGACACCGACCGAGCATCGGTCGGCCTGGTCGCGGTGTCTACGCCGAATCGTGGCGGCGGACGCGCTGAACTGTCGGCCCCGGTGGGCGCCGACAGCACCGGTAGCGCGGCTACCACTCAGTGGGTCGCGTGTCGGCGTGCCTGGTCCGCTAAGCGGGGTGCACCGGTGCCGGGTCGGGTTCGACAGCCATGCCGCTGGCGTGGCGTAGTTGGTGGGCGAGGGCCACGGCTTGGGCGACGACGTCGACGATAGGGGGCAGCGGCTGCCGTGACCGGCTCGTCGCTCGACGGCGCAGGATCGGCCAGAGCGTCGCAGCGAGGTCGGGCTTGGTGATGCGCGCCGGCCAGTCAGCCCACAACTTGTCGAGGTTGCGGTGCCGGTCGCGGTAGTCGGCGAGCGCGGCGCGCAGTTCGGCTAGCGGCGGAGCGGCTCGTCCGGCGAGACGTCGCAGGGCGCGGGCGAGTTGGAGGTCGGTGAAGTGGGCGAACTCGAAACTGTGCTCGCCCCAGGTTCGCAGGTCGATGAGGTGGTCGATGTTGTCGCGCATGGTGTCGGTGCGGGCGTGCTTGGGCAGTGATTTCAGCACCGTGGCGATCATGTTGGCCCGATGCTTGGCCTGTTGCTCGCAGGTCTTGTAGCGGCTCTCGGGGTCGACGGCGACGATCAGTCCGACCAAAGGTGAGCGCGCGGTGGCGAGCCGGTCGCCGGTGAAGTCCAGGCGGGGCACGGCGACGGCGCGGGCGAGCAGCGCGAGGTCGTGGTCGACACCGTCGAGGTCGACGAGGCGCACCAGGTTGGCGTCACCGTCGAGGCCGAACAGGTCGGCGAGTGCGAGTTCCGCAGTGCGGATCTCGGTCTGCCCTTCCAACGCCAGGTACACCGCGGGCTGGCCGGAGAGCCGGAAGTCGTGCAGCGTCTCGGCGCGGTCACGGGCGCTGACCTGCAATCGGTCGTGGTGCGGGTGGTACCAATGCGGGGTGACCTCCGGCAGGGGTGGCGTGTAGCCGGCGGCTGCCATGTCGTCGTGGCAGCGCAGCAGGATCTCTGCGGCGATCCGGTACTCGACAGCGAGCAGCGCGTCGTAGCGCAGGTCGGTCCATTTTCCGGGGGCACCGATGCGGACGACTTGATGCCACGAGCCGAGCGGATCGAAGGACTTGGCGTCGGACAGAAGTTCCTCGGCCTGCGTGGCGAGCCGCTCGCCGGGTAAGCGGAGCAGCTCGATCAGGGGGCGCGGGTCGTGGTCATCGACGTAGGCGTTCATCTCGTCGGCGGCGTCGCGGTCCACTTTCAGCTGCGCCATGACGCGAGGTAGGTAACGGGGGGCGAGGACTTCCAAGGTGACGGCGAGGGCGCGGCTGCGGGCGGCGTCGAGGCGTCGAGGCCGATCAGCGGGCGGAAGGTGCCAGCGGCCGCTCGCCGGGTCGGCGTGGGTCGCCGCGCGCAGCGTCACCCTGATCGACGGCAGTGCGAGCAGCTGGAACGTCGAGTACCAGATGGTGTTGACGTCGCGCTGCGCCGGCCACGGTCGGTAGCGGCGCGCCGCCGGGTCGGTGAGCCGCCCGTCGGCGGCTGCTGCCGTGATGAACCCGGTGGTGCCCCAGGCGCCGGGGGTCGGGAAGTCCACCGAGGTCGTGACCGGCCGGTGGTGGAGCTGGAGGAACGGAGCCAGAAGACGGCGGCGGTGCAGCACCTGAAGGAGATCCCGGTCGAGGCGAACGCCACGCTCCCGGGCTTTCCGGATGAACGCTTCCGGGGTCAGTAGCCCGGTCTGGCTGAACGCGTACGGCACGCGCAGCACCTCGACCGTGCTCGGCAGCGGGCCGGGGTCGAGCAGCGACGGGCCGCGGCGAAAAGGCAACCACGGTGAAGGGCGGCGGGACACGCTGCTGAGCATGACCCCGCCAGCCGGTCTCGTTCGCGAAGTTACGCCGATCACGAAGATGAGATGCCCGCGGGACGCCGGCACCTGAGACGATCGCCCTGCGCGTCGGACTACTCCGCCGGCCGCCCACTGCTCGAAGCCCGAAGACCACGTCCGGTGGCTTGAGCCCCGATCGATACGGTGATGCGGCCGGGATCGCCGTGTCCGCGCGCCGCCACGAGACCGGGTATGTCGGGCCCGTCGACAGTCCGGACGAGGCTTACACTCGGGCGTGTCGTCAGCACTCGGGTATCAAGAGTGCTAACGTTGATCGAACAGACGTTCGGTACGTAGGACGGGGGTTCCGTGACACGGCCAACCACGTTGCGAGCGCGTCGCCGGGTACCGGGGGCGTCGGACACGCCGGGCATCAGTGACGCGCGGTTGTTGCCGTCAGAGGACTTCGCGCGGGACTGGGACGCGATCATCCTGCCCGCGGACATGAAGTCGCGGATGCTGCGTCAGGTCGCGGCGACGGTGCTGCTGCGTGACGCGGTCGACTCGGCCGCGATGCCGCTGCACGGCACGGTGTTGCTCACCGGCGCGCCGGGGGTTGGCAAGACGACGGTGGCGCGCGGGCTGGCGCACCGGGTCGCCCTGGCCGTACCGGGCCTCGGCGAGTGGCTGTACCTCGAAATCAATCCGCACACGCTGGTGTCGTCGTCGCTGGGCCGCAGCCAGCGCAGCGTCGAGCAGCTGTTCGGCACCCTGCTCACCGAGCAGGCGGCGGCCGGCCCGCTGGTGGTGCTGCTCGACGAGGTGGAAACGTTGGTCACGGATCGTTCCGCGTTGTCGATGGACGCGAACCCGGTCGACGTTCACCGCGCCGTCGATGCTGCACTCGTCGGACTCGACGCGCTGGCCCGCGAGCACCGCAACGTGGTGATCATCGCCACCAGCAACGTGCCGCAGATCATCGACAGCGCGTTTCTGTCGCGCGCCGACTGGACCATCGAGGTGCCGTTGCCCGACCGCGACGCCCGCGCCACGATCGTGCGCCACACCTTGACTGCGGTCGCCGAGAAGTTCCCACCGGTACGCAAGCTGATCACCGACCCTGTGATCGCGGCCGCCGCGGAGGCCGCTGACGGGCTCGATGCGCGCGCGATCCGCAAGTCCGTCGCAGCGGCGTGCGCACTCGACCCGGCCGCGGCGGGTGACCCCGCGAAGCTGACGAAGACAGCCCTGTTGACCGCGATGCGGGAACGGAGCGCTGCGCCGTGACCGTCCTCGCGCGGCGGATCGCCGCGGTCCCGAAGCGCACCTCTACTGACACCTGGCGGGCGATCGCTGCGCTGCTCGCGGCACCCGGCTCGCCGGCGCACGCCGAACTCACCGCGGTCACCAACGTCGCCGGCATGCTCATCGCTGAGGAGTGCACGCGCGACAACCCGATCGTCGTCACCGCCGCCGCCGGCCCTCGGGTGCGCATCTACACGGTGCACGGCGAGGACGCCCTCGACGACGACGAGGTCAACGAGTCCCCGCTGGCGGCCTACCCGACTGACGAAGACCAGTGGCAGGTGGCCCTGCCCTGTCAGGCAGACGAACTCGCGAGCATCGCGGCGGCACTCGCCGCACATCCGCGTGTCGCCGCCCACGCCGACGACGACGACGCGTCCGCGGTAACCGCCGCCGCCTCGGCCACCTCGTCCGGCGGGAACCTCATCGACCTGGCCGAGCTGGAGCGCCCATGACCGCCACCGCCGTCCGCGTCAACACCGCGGCGTACGCCACCACGCACGTCGCGACGAACGTGCTGCAAAGCATCCGCCAGATCGTCCGGGAAGCGGGCCTGAGCACCGACTACCTGCTCGGGCGCTGGGACACCCTCGAACTCGGCATCGCCACCTGGCTCAGCTCCCGGCACCTGCAGAAGCTCACTTTGGAGATCTGGGACCCGACCAAGCAGGCCGGCCGCGACCTGGTCGGCCGGTTCGACTTCGCGATCGCCTACGGCTACTACGCCGACGGCGACGGCGACCTGTGGCTCGACCCGGACACGGTCTCCTACGCGGTCCGCCGCGCCGGCGCGATCCCCTCGCGCTGTACCTATCGGGTGATCGCCAAGAACGCACCCGGCGCCGCCACGGTCGCGGGCTGGAGCGGCACCTCCTACCGGTCGACCGCGGGATTCACCGAACACGCCACCGGGACCGCGCTCGGCGGGGGATCCCTCGGCGTCGGCCTGTCCTACTACACCAGCAGCGGCGCATGAGAACCGTCGCCGAGGCGTTCACCGAGTTCAGCAGCCGCCTGGAGATCACCGAGACCGAGTCCGACTCGGCGTCGCGGCGGCAACGCAACCTGCGCAAGCAAGTCAAGGACGGCGGGGTCGACGTCGTCGACGACTTCCTGATCGGCGCCTACGCCCGCCACACCAAGACCAAGCCGCTGCGTGACGTCGACATTCTCGTCGTCCTCGACGACCGCGCTTACCTCGACAAGCGTCCCCGCAAGGTCCTCGACGCGGTCAAGGCGATCCTCGACCCGCTCTACGGCGCCGACCGGGTCTGCATCGATCGCTTCGCCGTCCGCGTCGACTTCGGGGTCAGCGTCGTCAACGACGTCAGCAGCGAGGTCATCTCCTTCGACGTGGTCCCGGCGTTCACCGAGGGCGACCACTACCTCATCCCCGACGACCACAGCGGCGAGTGGATCAAAACCGATCCGACAGTGCATGCCGACAAGGCGACCGCGGCGAACAAGGCTCTCGACGAGCACTGGAAGCCGCTGGTGAAGATGATCAAGAAGTGGAACGACCACGCCGGCGGACCGGTGGAGCCGTCGTTCCTGATCGAGGTGATGGCACTGGATCTGCTCTGCCCGCCGTGGACCGGGCAGACGCCGTACCTACTGCGTGAGTTCTTCGCCTCTGCCGCCGAGCGCATCGACGACGGCTGGCCCGACCCCGCCGAACTCGGCCCCTACGTGTCGGACATCCTCGACGGCGCGCCAGCGAAGATGACGACGGCGAAGGCTGCGCTGCGTGCCGCGGAAGCCTCGTGCACCGAAGCCATGCGCCTCGACCGGGCCAAGCGCACCAGCGACGCGCTCGCTGCGTGGCGAGCACTGTTCGGGCCGCTGTTCCCCTCGTCGTGACCGAGCCCCGACCGGTTCCCTACGGCGCGTCCGCACAGATCACGCTCCGGCAGGACGACGACGAACACACACGTCGGCTACGCGCCTACAGCCACCTCTACCGGGTCGGCCAGCGCTACCGGATCATCCGCGCCGTCGGCACCGCGGCGTTCGCCGCCGCGCCGCTCGTTACCTGGCAACTGCCCGGCATTGCGGACTACGTCGCCGCCGCCGCCGGAGCGTGGCTGATCGTGTCGCGGCTGTTGCTCGGATGGGCAGAGACGCGCCAGGTCGAGGCCGCCGTCAACGTCCAAGAGCTCTACGACACCGAACTGTTCCTGCTGCCGTGGAACACCGCGGTGTCCGGCGAGCCTCCGCTACCGGAGGTCGTCACCGACGCCGCCCGCAAGATGAAGCCGGATAGTCGCTTCGACGCGTGGTTCCGCACCGACCTCGACGGCGTGCCCTGGCCAGCCGACGCCCTGCTGTGCCAACGGGAGAGTGCCGTGTGGAGCCGCGCGGACCATCGTGGCTACGGTCTCGCGCTGCTGACCGTCTCCGCGATGCTCTTCCTCGGCACCCTTGCGTTCGGCCTGCTGGAGGACCTCACCCTCGTCGACTACCTGATCAAGCTCGGGCTGCCGATCAGCCCCGCGCTGCTGGACACCGTCGAGTTGGGTCGCACACATCTGCGTTTCGCCGGCCGACGCGAGCGCCTCGTCCGGGACATGACCGACCTCGTGAAAGAACACCGTGCGTCGCTGGCCGACGTGCCCGCGAGCGAATGCCGCCGCGTCCAAGACGAAGCGTATCGGCTACGTCGGGATGCACCGCGGGTCCCGAAGTTCTACTACGACCTGCGCCGCAACGCCCGCCACGCGACCACCGTCGAAGGCAACGCCGAACTGCTCGGCCGGCCGCGGGCCTAGCACCCGCCGGTGGTAGCGGCGCGACCACTCGTGACCGTCGTCGCTCCTCGTGCCGCGGCGGCGTCTCTTGGCGTGGCTAGACGGGCCACCCCGAGCGGACCTCGTCGATCCGTGACACCGCGTACAGCATGTCCCGGAACGGGGTGACATCGCCGACCGCGCCCCACCAGTCGACGAGGTCGGCTGTCGCGTGCGGCGGTACACGTTTCGGTTGCACTTTCGGTGCGCGTCTAGGTACTGTACCGATACGAGGAGAGTAGGTTCACCGATCGTGTACCCCCACCGCGAGGTCTTCCCGAACGCGCCGCTTGCGCTGGTCGCAGCCGAGATCCGCTTCACCGATGCGGCCCGGCTGCGGCAACAGCAGACGAAGGACGAGGTGACGATCGCGCTCGAAGAGCGTTTCCCCTTCGCTGAGCCGCTCCAGCGGGCCGAGGTCAGCTTGAACCTGATCCCAGGCGGAGGGCAGCCCCAGATTCAGGAGCGGCTTGGAGTCGTGCTTAAGAACGCGAGCAGCACCGAAACGCTCACGATCATGTCGGAGTCGTTGACCTATGAGACGACCACATACACCAGCGTTGAGAAGCTCATAGAAGCGGTCACGGAAGCGATCGGCGCGCTAGCTTCCGCGAAGGTACGCCCCGCCCTTCAGCGCGTCGGCCTGCGCTACATCAATGAGTTGCGCGTGTCCGCGCAGTTCACCGACGTCCGGCAGTGGAGCACGTGGATCAACGACCGACTCATCGGGTACCTCGAGGTAGGCCCTGAGGGTGTGCCCGCAACAGGAGCGCAGAGCGTCAGCACCTACGACCTGGGGGAAGGCAGGGGCCTCAACTGTCGGTTCGCGGCCCTGAACCAAGGCCCCATCGTCGTCCCCGAGTTCCTCAAACGCCCTGCTATCCCCTCCGGGCCGTTCTTCGTCCTGGACTTCGACGGCTTCCAGGACTTCAGCGGCCCAGACGCTGTCCCGCTCAGCGCTGAGGCAGTCCGTGACTCCCTCTCCACCGTTCATGTGCCCTGCGGGACCGCATTCCAGCAATCTATTACTGATGAAGCCCGCGAACTCTTCCGAGGAACACGGTCATGACGGTAACAACAGGCGGCCAGCCCACCGGCACCTCAACCGGAGGTGTCTCCGATTACGCGCCGTCGGCACCAAATGAGACTCGAGCTCTCTCGGTGCGCGCGGACTACCTGCGCACGGAGGTGGAACTGCTCGGTGGCGAGGTGCAAGAACTACACAGCGAGGTCCGCGAGCAAGACCTGGCTGACCGGTCCCTGGAGAAGAGCAAGAAGTCCGTTGCGAGCCTCCTTGAGGAACTCTCGAACATCCGTGGCATGGGCTGGTCCGATATCGCCAAGGTCGTCGGCGTAAGCGTCTCGGCCGTCCGGAAGTGGCGCCAGGGCGGTGTCGCTAGCGCGGAGAGTCGCACTAAGCTCGCTCGGATTGCAGCCCTCCTTGACGTGCTTGAGGAGAAGGGTGTAATCGAGGATCCCGCAGCGTGGATGGAGATGGACTTCACCCTCGACGCAGGCTACTTCATTCGGCCCCTCGACCTATACCTCGAAGGGCATGTAACCGAGTTGATCGAACTTGCCGAGCAACGAAAGACGACGGCCCAGGTGCTCGACCGGGTCAGACCAAACTGGCGCCAGGGTCGCAGCGACTTCGAGGTGATCGTCGACGATGACGGTGAACGCTCAATCCGACGACGAGACGAGTAGGCACCCAGAGTAGATGGATCAGATCGAGCCGGACGCTCTGTACGACGAGCGAGCAGACGTCAGCAGAGCACGCCCCGTGCTTCAAGGTGACGTGTTCGATGACGTCGTTCTGCCCGGTTTCGGCGAGGAACCCACGAAGGTCCAAATCGTCGCCCACCCATGCGCGATGCGGACCGGCGCCGCTCTGATCCCGCGCATCACCGTCGCGCCGGTCGAGCGGTACCAACTGGTGACCGGCACAGGATGGCAAGGCAACCCTCGGATCATGCCGCTCGCAGAGCTAGCCGACGGCAAGCACTTCGCCACCAAGTTCATCGACGTCACGGCCTGCCCCGTCGAGCTTCTGACCCGCAGCCGCCGCATTGCCACGCTGTCCCACCAGGGCATCTACGTGCTGCAACAACGACTCATAAAGCACTACACGCGTACTGAGATGGCCTTGGAGGTGCTGCGCAGCGCGTCTGCACCAGTCCTGACGGAAGCTGAAATCTTGTGGGACTGGCTCGAGCAAGTGCTCACCGCGGCCGAGATTGGCGACGACGACGCGCTCGATGCCGAAGCCGGTGTCTTCGAGCAGTGGGTGAGAGAAGGGTCGCCCTCCCCTCAGCAGCGGCTGCGAACCGAGATTCACCACACCGACGTGCGCAGGGAGGCCCAGCGGGCAGCGGCAGAGCGGGCACAGACGCGCAAGGCCCAGGGGTAGGCGAAGCACCGATGGAGCACTTGAGTTTCGACCTGGGCAATCTTAAGAAGGGATCCACCGTCGTGGTGACCCTGAAGAACCAGGCAAACGTCCAACTGATGACCAGCAGCGAGTACCGAAACTACAAGGCGGGACGCCGGTACCACTACCACGGCGGCCGAGTCACCCGATCGCCCTTCCGCGTCACGGTCCCATCCAACGGTCACTGGGTGGTGGCCATCGACCTCGGCGGGTACGCCGGACGCATCTCAGCCAGCGTCGCGGTCCAACCGCCGCCCCGCGGCTTCCTACCGACAGCGCGCTCCGCCGAGGAGAACCCGGCGTCACGGGTCGCGATCCGCGAAAACCCTGAGGTGCCCGAAGGCGATCTGCTCGGCGGGCAGACCTGGGACGTGTTCATTAGCCACGCCAGCGAGGACAAGACGGCCGTCGCCAGGCCGTTGCGGGACGCGCTCACCCGAATGGGCATCAGCGTGTGGCTCGACGAGGCCCAGATGCGGATCGGGCACAGCCTGCGCCGCAAGATCGACGACGGCATCCGCTCGAGCCGTTTCGGCGTCGTCGTTCTCTCAGAGGCGTTCTTCCGCAAGGGGTGGACGAACCACGAGCTCGACGGTCTGGTGACCCGAACCGTAGCCGGCGAACAGTCTCTGCTGCCGATATGGCACGACCTGACCGCCGATCACGTGCGTGCGTTCAGCCCGTCGCTCGCGGACAAGGTGGCGATGAGCACCGCCGAGTTCACCATCGAGGAGATTGCGGAGCAGATTGCCGCGGTCGTCACCCACCCCGGCTGAGATCGCGGTCGATGCCGCGCTGATGGAAGGCAGAAACGAAGGACGAGACCTCCCCAGCCCAGCCGGAACTGCCCACGCGTGGGCGTGGCCTCCTCGGGGTGTACTTCCGGCGGAACACCTGGCCGCTCGCGTCGCGTCAGTTGTAGACGTAGGTGTCGCCGCGTCGTGACAGGCCCGGCCCATAGCTGCCGCGGTCGTCCCATAAGGATCCTCCTCGCACCGCCCGCAGAGGCGGACATCCGGTGCCGCTGGCGGCGATCCCGGGAGGAGGAAGGTCGCACGACCTGTTGCAGGTTCCCGACCCGCTTGTCAGCAATCTGTCAGCATCGGCTCCGAAGATGATCTTCGGATGGGCTCGCCAGGGCGCCGGATCGGGCCTCTGACCTGCGCCTTTGGGTGTGGGGCAGGCAGGGCTCGAACCTGCGATCCAGGGATTATGAGGGCCCCGCCACGCCACACGAGTCCCGACTGCCCCGGCGACGGGTGCGCAGCGACGTTGTTGCAACGCTTCACCTGCTCAACACCGCAGACATGAGGTCAGCCGCCTGCTGCTGCATAGTCGGCGTGGCGTGGCTGTAGACATCGAGGGTGAACGACGTGCTGGCATGTCCGAGCCGCTCGCTGACGATCTTCGGATGGATGCCGGCCTGCAACGCGAGGGTCGCGTGCGTGTGCCGGAGGTCGTGGAACCGGATCAGCGGCAAGCCAGCCTTGACGATCTGGCGTCGGAAATGCTGGCCGACGTTGTTCGGATGCACCGGCGTCCCATCGAGACGCGCGACGACCAGGTCGTGGTCGTCGTACGCGGCGCCGAGCGCGAGCCGTTCGGCAGCCTGGCGGGCACGGTGCGCCCGCAGCGCGGCAACAGTCACCGGGTCGAGGACGACGAGCCGCTTGCCGCGGGCGGTCTTGGGCGGCGCGAACGTCAGCCGGTACATCGACTCCACGAGTTGCTGCTTGACCGAGAGCGTCGGCGGCGTCGCATCGAGCGAGAGGTCGGACCAGCGGAGTCCGCACACCTCGCCGCGGCGGAGGCCGCAGGAGACGGCCAGGTGCCAGGTGATGTAGTCGCGGTCCTCGCGGGTGAAGTCGAGGAACGCGCGGACCTGGTCGGCGTTCCAGACCTTCATCTCCGGCGACTTCGCCGCGGCGGCGGACGGCGGTACGGCGCCGTCGCAGGGGTTCGTGGGCAGGAGCCGCCATGCCACTGCGTCCGACATTGCCTTGCGGATGATCGAGTGGACATAGCGCACGGTGCGCGGCGACAGACCACCGGAGCCACGGACTCGTCCGTTCGTGAGCAGCGTGCCGTAGAACTTGGTGAGCGACAGCGGTGTGAGCTGCGCGAGCGGGGTACGGCCGATCGCCGGGACGACGTGCAGCTCGATGAGGTGGCGGTACGACTCGACGGTCGTCGGGCGGATGCGCGCGGCGCAGGCCGGCAGCCACTCGTCGAGCAGGTACCGCTCCAACGTCTGTCGGCTCGGCTCGATGTAGGTCCCGCGGTCGACGGCGCTCAGCGCCTCGGTGAGGCCGCGCTCGGCCTCGCTCTTGGTGTCGAACCCTGAGAGCCACTTCTGCTTCCGCTTGCCGCGCTCGTCCACGCCCACGTCGAGCACGACGTAGTACCGCTTGCCCTTCTTGGCTACGTGACCACGCACTTCTCGGCCCTCCGGCCCACGGCCGCAACGATCGCGGCACTCCGACAGTAGGTGCCGGTAGGGCCACATCCGGACCGCGCGACCCGGAGAGCTCCGTTAGAAGTTCGTTAGAAGTCGGGCCTCTGGAGGGTCCGACCGCGAGGTCAGTGACAGCCGTGCAAGCCTCTGACCTGCGACTTTGTGAGCGCGCTCGGAGGGACTCGAACCCCCAACCTTCTGATCCGTAGTCAGATGCTCTATCCGTTGAGCTACGAGCGCTGGTGTCGCGCCATCGTACCGGAGCGGCGGCGCGCCGCCGAACGAGTTGGCCGCCGGTGGATCTTGTGCGGGGAAGCCGCCGCTGCGAGCATCTCCCGATCCGCGCGCACGACGGCGTGCGCCGGTACGAACGAGGGAGCCCCTACATGCGCATCCGTTCCGCACTCCTCATCGCAACCGTCGCGGGCAGCGTGCTCGCCGCCGGCGGCACCGCCCACGCGATCCCGCCGATCCCGAGCTCGATGAGCTCGCTCGGTGACTCCATCACCCGCGGCTTCAACGCCTGCGGCTGGTACAGCGACTGCACCGACCGTTCGTGGTCCACCGGCGGCTACGCCAGCGTCAACAGCCACTACCTGCGCATCAGGTCGAAGAACGCCGCCATCAACGGCTTCAACTTCAACGACGCGCGGTCCGGCGCGAAGATGGTCGACCTCAACGGTCAGGCGCAGACGGCGGTCAGCCGCGGCGCGAAGTACGTCACGATCCTGATGGGCGCCAACGACGCCTGCACCAGCAGCGAGTCCACGATGACGCCGGTGGCGACGTACCGCGCGCAGCTCGACCAGGCGCTCGCGACGCTGAAGGCCGGCCTGCCGAACGCCGCGGTGTTCGTCGCGAGCGTGCCGGACGTCAAGCGGCTGTGGTTCATCGGCAAGGACAGCAGCTCGGCGCGCAACGCGTGGTCCGGCTTCAAAATCTGCCAGTCGATGCTGGCGAACCCGCAGTCGACCGCGCAGGCCGACGTGGACCGCCGCGAGCGCGTGCGGCAGCGGGTCGTCGACTTCAACACGCAGCTGGCGCAGGCGTGCACCGCGTACGGCGCCAACTGCGACTTCGACGGCAACGCCGTCTTCAACTACCAGTTCGTGCTGAGCCAGGTGTCGACGTGGGACTACTTCCACCCGAACACCTCCGGCCAGCAGGTGCTCGCCTCCGTCACCTACCCGGCGGGCTTCAACTGGTAGGACGCACGCCCGATTTCGACGGGCCGGGTCGCGCAGCAGTCGGCGGCCCGGCCCGTCGTTCAAATACGCCTCAGCGGCAGGCGCGCGGGCGCAGGTCCGGGTTCAACGCCGTCGGCCGCTGCCGCCACCGCCCGCTCTGCTCGAACGCGTACGCGTACGCCAGCAGCCGCGCCTCGGTGAGCTTCGTTCCCGTGAACGCCAACCCGGCCGGCGCGGACTCGTTGACGTAGCCCATCGGCGTGACGACGGTTGGGTACCCGGCCGCCGCGCCGACGTTCGCGTTCGACGCGCCGGCGTCCACGATCGCGTCGAGGTCGTCCTTGGCGAGCGCCGCGTCGATCACCTGCTGCGCCTGCGTGCGCACCACGAGCGCGGTGGCCGTCGCGAGCTCGCCGCTACCCGGCGTCGCGTCGGAGGCCTCTAGGAGGTCCTGCCCGTACTTCACCTTGTCCGGGTGCTTCTCGTTGAACGCGATGATGTCGCTCAGCGTCTTCACACCGGTCTTCGGCCGCGCCTCGGTCCTGAGGTACTCGTTCAGCGACCACTTGAACTCGTTCGGGATCAGCCCGATCTCGGTGATCGAGGCAAGCCCAGCGGTGGGCACGACGTCGGTCTCGACGATCGTCGCGCCGAGCGCCCTGAGCTTCGCGACCGCCGCGTCGAACAGCTGCCCGCGCGCGCCGGCCGGCTGGTTGTTGGCCGACGGGATGCCGAGGCGTACGCCCTTCAGCGCGTCGCGGCGCAACGCCTTCAGCGCACCCGGCGACTTCGCGCCGTTGGTCACGGCGTCCTTGGGGTCGGCGCCGGCGATCGCGTCGATGACGGCGGCGGCGTCGGTGACATTGCGCGTCATCGGACCGGCCACGTCGAAGCCCGGCGCGAGCGGCAGGATGCCGTAACGGCTCGTCAGGCCGAGCGTCGGCTTGAGGCCGACGACGCTGTTCGCCTCGCTCGGGCTGAGGATGCTGCCGGACGTCTCGCTGCCGATCGTGACCGCCGCGAACGCCATCGCGGCCGCGACGCCCGACCCGGACGACGACCCGCTCGGGTCGCCCTCGGTGTAGGGGTTCACGACCTGGCCGCCGAGCGACGAGTAGCCGTTCGGCATGTCGAGGTCGACCCAGTTCGCGAACTCCGAGAGGTTCGCCTTGCCGAGGATCACCGCACCGGCGGCACGCAGCTTGGCGGTGATCGTGGCGTCGTTCTTCGGCACGCTCCCGGCCAGCGCGATCGAGCCCGCGGTCGTCGGCAGGTCCTTGGTGCCGACGTTGTCCTTGAGCAGGACGGGGATGCCGTGCAACGGCCCGCGCACCCGCCCGCGACGGCGCTCCTTGTCGAGCGCGGCGGCCTGCTTGACCGCGGTGGGGTTCAGCGCGCGGATGCTGTTCAGCTTCGCCGGGCCCTGGTCGTACTGCTTGATGCGGTCGAGATAGGTCCGCACCAGCTCGACGCTGGTCACCTTGCGCGCGGCCATCGCCCGCTGCAGGTCGAGCACGGTCGCCCGGTCGAGGTCGATGCCGCGCACGACGCCGGCGCAGCCGGCGGGGCGCGCCGCCTCGGCGCCGAGGCCGGGGGCGAGCGGGAGGGTCAGCGCGAGGGAGAGCGCGAGGGAGCGGAGACGCATACGAACGCACTTCGGCGCCCGCCGTGGCGCCCCCTGCCGGGTGGCACGATGGCGGGCATGCCACTCGTCGACCTCAGCCACGACATCCGCCCGGGGATGTTCACGCACCCCGGCCTCCCCGGGCCGGTGACCGCGCCGTTCCGCAGCCGCGCGGAGTTCGAGGCGGCGCACGGGACGACGTTCCAGGTGGACCGGATCGAGCTGGTCGGCAACACCGGCACCTACGTGGACAGCCCGTTTCACCGCTTCGCCGACGGCGCCGACCTCGCCGCGATCCCGCTGGCGGCGCTCGCGGACCTGCCCGTCCTCGTCGTGGACGCGCCGGCCCGGGCGGTGGACGCCGCGCGCCTCCGCGACGAGCTCGGCGAGACCGACCTGGCCGGCACCGCCGTCCTGCTCCGGACCGGCGGCGACGCCGGCTGGGGCGGCCCGGAGTACGCCTGGGACGCGCCGTTCCTCACCGCCGACGGCGCCGCCTGGCTGGCCGACCGCCACCCGGCGCTCGTGGGCATCGACTCGGTGAACATCGACGACCTGGACGACGGCAGCCGGCCGGCGCACACGACGTTGCTGCGGGCCGGCGTGCTGATCCTCGAACACCTGACCGGCCTCGGCGCGCTGCCCGCCCGCGGCGCCCGGCTGCACGCGGCGCCGCCGGCCTGGCACGGCGTAGGCACCTGGCCGGTGCGCGCGTACGCCGTCGTGCCGTAGCCGTCAGGCCAGCGTCTCCACGGACGTCGTGAGGCTGGTCAGCAGGTCGCGGTCCGGCTCGACGCCGAGGCCGGGGCCGGTCGGCACGCGGACGTGCCCGTCCTCCAGCACGAACGGCGCCGTCGTCACGTCCTGCGTGTAGTACCGGTCCGACGCGGACGTGTCACCCGGCAGCACGAACCCCGGCAACGCCGCCAGAGCGACGTTGGCGGCACGGCCCAGGCCGGTCTCGAGCATCCCGCCGCACCAGACGGGGACGCCGTTGGCCTGCGCGACGTCGTGCACGCGGACCGCTTCGAGGTACCCGCCGACCCGGCCGGCCTTGACGTTGACGACCGAGCAGGCGCCGAGCGCGATCGCGTCGGCCGCCGACCGCGCGCTCGTGATGCTCTCGTCCAGGCAGATCGGCGTACGGATCAGGCGGGCGAGCGCGGCGTGCCCGCGCACGTCGTCCTCCGGCAGCGGCTGCTCGACGAGCAGCAGGCCGAACTCGTCCAGCTTCGCGAGGTGCCGCGCGTCGGCGAGCATGTACGCGGCGTTGGCGTCCACCTGCAAACCGATGTCGCCGAAGCGCTGGCGTACCGAACGCACCGGGGTGAGGTCCCAGCCAGGCTCGATCTTCAGCTTGATGCGCACGTACCCCTGGTCGAGGTAGCGCTCCACCGCGTCGAGCAGCCGCGGCACGTCGTCGAAGATGCCGACGCTCACGCCGGCCGGCACCGTGTCCTTCACCGCGCCCAGGTGGTCGCCGAGGGAGCGGCCGTGCGCGCGCAGCTCGGCGTCGAGGATCGCCAGCTCCAACGCCGCCTTCGCCATCGGGTGACCCCTGACCGGCTCCACGATCGGCGCGACCCGCGCGGCGGTCAGCGGGCCGCGCGCGGCGCGTACCCGCGGCACAAGCTGCGTCCGCAGGACGTGCGCGGCGGTCTCCACGTCCTCGTAGCTGTAGACCGGCTCGCTCAGCGCGACGCACTCGCCCCAGCCCTCCGCGTCGGGCGTGACGACGCGGACCAGCAGCACGTCGCGTTCGGTCTGCGTCCCGAACGACGTCCGGAACGGCGCGACGAGCGGCATGCGCACGCGGTGCAGCTCGACGGCGCTGATCTTCACGGGCGGCCTCCGGCTCGGGCAGGGTAGGTACGACCATGCCGGACGAACCGCCGCCGCGCCAAGGAGAGCAAACGTGATCGAGGAGCTGGAGGCTCTCGTCGACGTCGAGTCGCCGTCCGCCGACGCCGGCGCGACCGAGGCGGCGTTGCGGCTCGTCGACGACCTGTTCCTCCGGCACCTCGGCAGCCGCGGCGAGTGGCGGGTCGCCGAGGCGCGCGCGCACCTCGTGTGGTCCGGCGGCGGCGACGCCCGCGTCGTCCTGGTCGGCCACGCCGACACCGTGTGGCCGCTGGGCACGACGGCGCGCTGGCCGTTCTCGGTCACCGGGGACGTCGCAACCGGGCCCGGCTGCTTCGACATGAAGGCCGGGCTGGTCCAGGGCATCCACGCGCTGCGTTCGGTCGGCGACCTCGACGGCGTGCGGTTCGTCGTGACGACGGACGAGGAGGTCGGCTCCCCCACGTCGCGCGCGCTGGTCGAGGAGGTCGCGGCCGGTGCGCGCGCGGCGTTGATCCTCGAACCCGCCGCCGACGGCGCCGTCAAGACCGCGCGCAAGGGCGTGTCCATGTACACGCTGGCCGTCCACGGCCGCGCCGCGCACGCCGGACTCGAACCCGAGCGCGGCGCCAACGCCGCCGTCGAGCTCGCCCACCAGGTGCTCGCGCTCGGTGCGCTCGCCGACCCTTCACGCGGGACCACGGTCACGCCGACGGTGCTGTCGGCGGGCACGACGACGAACACGGTGCCGGCGTTCGCGTCGGTCGCGATCGACGCGCGCGCGGCGGAGCCGGCCGAGCAGCAACGGGTGGACGCGGCGTTGCGCGCGCTCGTCGCGGTCACGCCGGGCACGGCGCTGGAGCTGCGTGGCGGGATCAACCGGCCGCCGTTGCCGCCGTCGGCGTCGGCGTCGCTCTACGCGCTCGCCTGCCGCGTCGCCGCCGAGCTCGGGATGCCGGCGTTGGCGCAGATCGCGGTCGGCGGCGGCTCGGACGGCAACTTCACCGCGGGCATCGGCGTGCCGACGCTCGACGGCCTCGGCGCGGTCGGCGCGGGCGCGCATGCCGAGGGCGAGCACGTCAGCGTGTCCGCGATGCCCGAGCGCGCGGCGCTCGTCGCCGGGCTGGTGCGGGAGCTGCTGGCGTGACGGTGGCGATCCGCGCGCTGGACACGCTCGACGAGCTGCGCGCGGCGCAGGCGCTGTTCCAGGAGGTGTGGCGCAACCCCGTCCCCCAGGTGACCGCCGAGCTGCTGCGCGCGGCCGAGCACGCCGGGTGCTACGTCGCCGGCGCGTACGACGGCTCGCGGCTGGTCGGCGCGTCGTTCGCGCTGCTCGCGTCCGGTCCGGGTCGCGAGGTGCGGCTGCACTCGCACATCACCGGCGTACTCCCGGATGCCCGCGGCGGCAACGTCGGGTGGGCGCTCAAGCTGCACCAGCGCGGCTGGTCGCTCGACCGCGGGATCGAGGTCGTGACGTGGACGTTCGACCCGCTGGTGCGGAGGAACGCGTGGTTCAACGTCGCGAAGCTCGGCGCCGTCGGCGTCGGGTACCTCGTCGACTTCTACGGCCCGATGAGCGACGGCCTCAACGCCGGCGAGCCGAGCGACCGGCTGCTCGTGGAGTGGCACCTGTCGTCGCCGCGCGTCGTCGCCGCGGTGTCGGGGACGCCGGTGCCGCAGCCGGACGACGGCGTCGTGGTGCTGGACGAGGTGGATGCCGCGCCGGTTGTGGTGGGCGCGGCGCCCGCCGGCGGCGTGGCACTGGTGCGGCTGCCGGCCGACGTGGAGTCGTTGCGCGCGACCGACCCGGCGGCGGCGCGGCGGTGGCGGGTGGCGGTTCGCGACGTGCTGGCGCCGTTGCTCGCCGGCGGCGGCGAGGTCGTCGCCGTCACGCGCGCGGGCGACCTCGCCGTCAGTCGTCGTCGGTGATCGTCGCGACGACCACCTGCTGCGCCGGGTCGGGTACCGCCCCGATGACGTGCGTGAGCCGGAAGCCGAACGTCTCCGGTCCCTCCGCCTCCGCGTCGTCCAGCAGCGCCACGTCGATCCACGACGTCGTCTCGCCGGCGAACACGATCGTCCCCGCGAACGTGTCGGGTCCGTAGTCCGCACCCGCGACGGCGGTGCCGTCCACGAGAACGCCCGCGATCTCGACGTACCGCGCGGACGGCTCCGAGATGCCAGCGCGACGTCCGCCGTCGCGACCCGCCAGCCCACGACGTACCCAGCCACTCACCGCGCTGCCCCAGCCCCTGGACGTGCTCTCGACAACGTGTCCGCAGGGCGTTGCCGGCGTGGTGCATTCGTCACCGCGCCGCGCGGCGGTCAGCCGGCGAAGGCGCAGAACTCGTTGCCGTCGGGGTCGGCGAGGACGTGCCAGCCGATCTCGTCGTCCTTCGCGCGGAGCAGCCGCGCACCGGCGTCGAGAAGCAGCTGGACGCCGGGCGTGGTGACGTCGATGTGGATGCGGTTCTTCACCGTCTTCGGCTCGGGCACGGGGACGAAGTCGATGCCGTAGAACGGCGCGTCCGGCACCGGCTCGATGTACGAGTACCCCTCGGGGTCGTCCACGTGGCCGGTGTCGAGCACGCCCGCCCACCAAGCGCAGATGCGTAGCGGGTCCGGGGTGTCCACGACGATGTCCTTCAGCCCCGCCGGCCGGCCCGCCCTCGTCGGGAACACGCAGAACTCTCCGCCCTCGGGGTCCTTCATCACCGTCCAGGGGAACGTGCCTGCGTCTACCACCACGGCGCCGAGTGCGACCAGCTCGTCGACGCTGTCGGCGTAGACGTCGAGGTGCATGCGCTGCTTGACCGTGACCGGCTCGGGGACCGGGTTGATCCACACGGTGTGCCGCGGCGTCGCCCCCGCCAGCCAGACGTTGCCGTCATCCACCCGCAGGTCGAGCTGCAGGGCGGCTGCCCAGAAGCGCCCCATCGCCTCTGCGTCGACGGCGTCGATGCAGAGGTCCTTGTACGTCGCGATCGCCATGGCCCATTCCTACACGGCACGACCCGGGCGACGCGCACCGATTCCGAGCGGTTCACGCCGAGCCGGACGCCCTACCCGGGGGCTTTCAACGGGCGGCCGCCGCATGCTGGCGGGTCTGAGAACGAGCCGGCGCCGTGCCTCGCGCGTCGGCGTACAGGCCCCAGCCGAGCGCGGCGAAGGTGAGCATCCACGTGCCGATGGCGAGCCGCGCGACCACGAACCCGCCGAACATGCCCGGGGTCAGCACCACGAACTGCGTCACGCCGACGGCGAGCGGGGTCCACTTGAACCACCCCGACCAGACGCGACGGCGCAGCGTGCCGACCCCAGCGGCGAGCATGCCGAGACCCACGGCATTGCACGCGATCCCGTACGCCGCTCCCATCAGTCCCTCGTTCGCCGTGGTGAAGTCCCAGGTGGCGTAGCGCATGGCGAGCAGCTCGGCGGCGGCCAGGGCCGCGGTGCCGGCGACGGCCAGCCAGGCGCCCCCGCGGGCCACCCGCCCCTCTCCGAACGCCGCCGACCTCGCGAAGGCGACCACCAGGACGAGCAGGCCCAGGTGGTGGACGAAGAAGACCACCTGGGCGACGTAGAAGCCCGCCGTGGTGAACGGGTAGCTCACCAGGTCGTCGGAGACCTGCCTCGGCCAGAGCAGCAGCACCACGGCCGCGCCCGCTCCGATGATCCCGGTCACCAGACCGATGAGGCCGGCTCGCGCGCGTGCTTCCGAAGACATGACGCCTCCCGTTGGCTAATGAGATTCACTAGTAATAGTCACTAGTGCTAGCGCCTAGACTGGCAGTCGCCATGGAGGACGTCAAGGGCTTGTCTCGACGGGAACGCGCGACGCGGACCCGCCGGGCGATCGTGGCCGCGGCGACGAGGGAGTTCTTGGACAACGGCTACCACGGCACCACGATGGCGGCGATCGCGAAGCGCGCCGGAGTCGCCGTGCAGACCGTCTACTTCGTCTTCCATACCAAGCCGCTGCTGCTGACCGCCGCCATCGACCACGCGGTGATGGGGGAGGAAGACCCCACGCCCCCGGAGCTCACGGCGTGGTGGCAGGAGGGCACGTCCACGAAGGACGGACGGCGCGCACTGCAGCTGTTCGTCGCGAACGTCGCGGTGATCGAGACGCGCGCCGCCGCTCTCGACCGCGTCGCCCGGGCAGCCTTGGGGACCGAACCCGAGGTGGCCGACGTGGTCGCGCACCACGACTCATTGCGCGTCGCCGGCTTCCGTGCCTACGTGGAGACCCTGGCTGCGCGCCACCTGCTGCGCGACGGGGTCGACGTGGACGAGGCAACCGACGTGCTCCTCACACTCGTCGGCTCCGAGGTCTTCCTGTCGTTCACCGAGGCGCGCGGCTGGCCGGTCGAGCGTTACGTCCGGTGGACCTGCGACGCCCTGGAGTCCGTCCTCCTCGCGGCGTAGGAGTGCCCGACGACGCGCCCGGAAAGCGGCGGGTCACCACCCGCCGCGCTCACGACGATGTGAGCGATGTGAGCGCACCAGGCGGCTGATACCGCTTCCGTTGCCGCGCGCTGACCCTGTCGCGGCAATCCCGCGCGGGTTGGCCGGAGAGCGCGTGGCAACCGGCATGCGCGCATGAGCCACGCATTGGGCCGCCTGATGCCGAGGTCGCCTTCGACGCCCGGGCCGCCGTGTGCGGCGGACTAAGCGCTCGCCTCCTCGAAGGCCGCCAGCTCCGCTTCCAGTTCGCCCAAAGCCGTCTGGGCAGCGGCTAGTCCGCCGGCTCCACGTGCGCTTCGTGGGTACGGATTTCCCGGCCGTCCTCACCGAGCGCCACCGTGAGCTCGTCGCCGATGACGTCCTTGTCGACGATCACGGCCCACTGCCCCTTGAACGCACCCTCGGTGATGAGCACCCGGTCGCCCTTGCGGAATCGCACCATGGCGTCATCGTGGCACGCCAGGCGAGTTTCCTCCCGTGCGAGGCAGCGCGAACAGGAGCCCGCGGGGTCGGCGCTGAGGGCGAGGGGTCGAACGCCTCGACAGGCACCCACCGGCCTCCGCGACGAACGGATCTGCTGCACAGTCGTCGCATGACCGATGCCCGCGCGGCTCCCGCCGCAGGGCGCGCCGGGCACCTCGACTGGTCACAGCAGGACACGGTCGAGTCCCTGACGAGACGCCGGACCTTCGTGCGCGTGGACCGCGAGTGACCGCACGCGGTCCTGGAGCCGGAGATCCTGCGTACGCGCGCGGCATGACCGCCGCGAAACCGCAGGTCAGAGCGGAGGCTCCGGGATTTGAACCCGGGATGGGGGGTTACCCCAAACCGCATTAGCAGGGCTCTGACAGCCATCCGAGACAGTACGGGGCAGTAGGCGACACCCCGCCTGACCTGCGGTTTTGCGACATCCGGTCTTGGCTCGTCCGGCCCGATCCGGGGCCGTCCGCGCTCACATGTGAGCCCAATGTGAGCGCAAGACTGCTAGATCAACGTCCGGCAAGCCGTACGAGGGATGCGGAATGAAGCAGCGCATAGCAGTGCGCGCTGCTGGGTGTCGCCCGCTGTCCAGCGCGCGGGAGCCTGCTGGCTCAGCGAGGCGGCATCGCGTCGATCACAGCCGCGTCGATGACCACGGCGTCGTCCTCCGCGAGGTGCACGGTGAAGGACGGGCCGTGGTTGACCGCGATGCCGGTGCGCTCGCCGTCGGTTGCCACGATCACGAGCGTGCCGACCGCCTCGGCGACCGCGGTGACGTACGGCGCCGACGGTGCTGGCCACGCGCGCGCGAGCCCGTCCCGCAGCGATGCGGGCCGCCACGTCCGGCCGCTGTCGGCGCTCCTCCAGGCGTCGCCGCCGTAGGCCACAGCGAGCACATCGCCGCCGTGCCGCACCACCCCGAACACCTCCGCACGGCGGAAGACGTGGCCGCGCCACACGTCGCCGCTGCGCACGAGGACCGCGCTGTCTGCGACGTCATCGGTCTGCCACGACCGTCCTACGACTACGAGGTGCGGCGAGAGCGCACGGACAAGCGCGATGCTGGCCCCGCCGCGGTCGAGCACTCGCCGCTCGCCTACATCGATCTCGCGGACACCGGCGCCGCCAAACGCCAGCAGGGCCGGTCCCCGCTGGTCGTCACCGGCGGCGTATCCGTCCTCCCCGTCGATCGCCACGTCACGGCACCGGAAGCCAGCCGGCAGCGGGCTCGCCGACCACTTCCCGGAAACCCAGTGCCAGAGGATGTCCTGAGTTGACGGCCCGGCGCGCAGGCCCAGGCCCTCGATGGCGGTGACCGTCCCGTCCGGGTGGGCGGTCGCGCGCTCGGTGAGAACCCGGCCGGTCGCCGGGGGGCCCGGCACCGTGACCGCCTCGTCGTGCCACTGCACGAAGCGCGGGCCGGGAAGCCGCAGGGACAGCACGTGCCCACCGTGGAGGGCGGGCCCGTCGGGCGACCCCGGCACTGCAACGGCACCGGGCTCGGCCGGGGTGGACCAGATCGGGGTCAGCATGCCGTCCGGTCCGGCGGCGGTGACCACGAGGTCACCGCCGCCGGACCGGATCAGCCCGTACACCTGGGGCATGCGCCGTCCTCAGTACGTGAAGCCGCCTTCCACCCGGGTGTCCTCCGGTGGGAAGTACTCGTCGATGACCCACTCCGCGGCCTTCCCCCCGGCCCAGCCACCGAAGATCGCGCCGCCGATCCCACCGATGATGCCACCGACCGCCCCGCACGTGACCGTGCCGACACCGGGGATGAACGAGCACGCTGCGCCCGCGCCGAGTGCGCCGAGCTTGGCACCACCCCAGCCGCCTGCGATGGCGCCGCCGAGCCGGCTCAGCTCCTCGACCATGACCCGCGGCCTGTCCACCTCGGGCGCCGACGCGACGTTCCACAGCCCGATCCCGATGTCGAGGGCGATCGTGATTCGCCCGGCGACGCGCAGCCGCCCCGCCCACTTCGTGGCGGTCGGGTTGCCTCGGCTCGCGCTTTCGATGATCTGGATGTCGCTCTTCGGCAGCCGGCCGCTGGCGATGTCGCCGGAGCGCAGCATCTCGTACGAGGGCATGTCCCACGCGCCGCGCTGCCTGCGGGCCAGTTCGTAGACGATCGGCTCGCTGTGCGCGCGAGCCGCCCGCCGCGCCTCGTTGCGAGCCTCGGCGGCCCACCGGGCGACCTCGCTCTCCGACTTGCCCGCCTCGAGCATCTCCTGGGCCGCCATGCCCACGCTGAGGTCGGCCTTCAGGTACATCTCGCGAACGACACCCTCGTGCCACACCACGGTCGCCGCGTAGTCGGCGTACGACCGTGCCGAGTCCCATAGGAACCCGTCCGCCCAGAAGCCCTCGTCCGAGGTCGGGGTCAGGCCGAGCGGGTCGATCTTGCCCAGCGGGTCGTTGGCCGCGTACGGGTACGGCGTCGTGGACGCCGGGCCACCCGGCGTACCGCCGAGCGGGTCCGGGCTGATGAACGCGCCGACCGCCGGGTCGTAGTCCCTCGCCCGCAAGTGCACGTTGGAGCCGAGGTGCAGCTCGCCGCGGTAGCCGAACGCGGGCCCGTCCTTCACGGCCGCGTCGGTCGGCTCGCCCCATGCGTCGTAGCCGTTGGCCCGCGCAAGCGGGCCGGTGCCGTCGCGCTTCACCGTCGAGCCGTGCGCGTCGGTGTCGAACACCGTCACGCGCGTGCCCTCGACCGCCATGGCGCGGCCGTGGCCGTGGACTACGTCGGTGCTGACCGCACCGGAACGCAGCACCGCGACCTGCGGGACGGTACGGGCCGAGTCCCACAGCAGGGCGTTCTCGGACGACACGGACCCGTCCGCCTTCGTGAAGCGCACCGCCCCGAGCGAGCCGTCGGCGTCGTAGCGCCTGCCCTCCGTGGAGGTGGCACGGTCGCGGGTGGTGGCTACCTCGGAGATGCGGCCCTGCGCGTCGTAGCTCCAGTCGAGCGTGGCCGACGCGCTCCGCGCCGACGTCCGCCGACCCGCCGCGTCGTAGGCGTAGAAGGTGCCTTCGCCGTGTCCGTCAACGACGGCGAGCAGCTCATTCGCCGCGTCGTACTGGTAGGTCAGCTCGTGCGTGCCGCGACGCTCCGTGCGCCGGTTGCCCGCCGCGTCGTACGTGTAGTGCACGTCGCTGCCGCCCCCGCGCGCGCCCTCGACGACCGCGAGGAGCTGCCCCGCCGGGTCGTAGTCGTACGAGACGGCCTGACCGTTGCCGACCTCCGAGACCATGCGGCCGGCACCGTCGTACCCGAGGCTCGTCGTGCGGTTGTCCTCGGTGAACGACACCATCCGCGTCCCGTCGTATCGGTACGTCCTGCTCTTGCCGGGCAGCGCCTCACGGACGAGACGGCCGTCCGCGTCGTAGGCGTACCCGACCCGGCCCGCCGTCGTGTGGAGCAGGCTCGTCAGCCGGTCGTCCGCGTCGTAGCCGTACCGGGCGACGGTCCCGTCGGGGTAGGTCATCGACGTGCGGTTGCCGTCGAGGTCGTAGCCGTAGGACAGCGCGCGCCCAGGCCCGTGCGATGTCGACGTCAGCCTGCCGTCCGCGTCGTAGGTGTACGACGTCGTCGCCGACCCCTCGGTCACTGCAGTGCGCCGTCCCATCGCGTCGTACGCGATCGACCGGGCCGAGCCGTCGCCGAACACCTGCGAGACGAGCTGCCCCGCGGCGTCGTAGGAGTTGTCCACGCTGCGGCCGCTCGGGTCGTCGACACCGGCCAGCCGCCCGGCGGCGTCGTAGGCCAGAGCTGTGACCCGGCCCAGCGGGTCGGTGGCGCGCACCATCCGGTCTGCGAGGTCGTAGCCGAACGTGTCGGCAGAGCCGGTCGGCGAGACCTGGCGGGCGAGGTTGCCCCGCAGGTCGTACTCGTAGCGCGTCACGCCGCCGTTGGCGTCGACCGCGCTCGTCATCCGGCCCGCGGCGTCGTACGCGTAGGACCGCACGCCTCCCGCACCGTCGGTCTCGGACACGAGTGCCCTGCGGACGTCGTACGCGCTGCGGACGACGTCGCCGTTCGCGTCGGTGAGTGCGACGAGCAGGGCGCGTTCGTCGTACGAGAAACGGGTCACCAGTCCGCCCGGGGAGGTCGATGTCGCGCGCCGCCCGTCGGCGTCGTAGGTGAACGCGGTCACGCCGCCCGACGCCCCCGTCTGGCGGAGGAGCTGCCCGGCGGAGTCGTAGGCGAACGCCGTGGTGCCGCCGTCGGCCTCGACCGTCGTCGCCACCCGGCCGGCGGCGGTGTACGTCCAGCGCCGGACCGCGCCCGACGGCGCCGTCTCGGACGTCTTCCGCCCTGCGGCGTCGTACACGGAGACGACCCGGCCACCGTCGGCCTGGACCTTCTCGACGACGCGGTCGGCGCGGTCGTAGGCGTACTGCTCCTCGCGGCCGACCGGGTCGGTAAGCGACGTGGTACGCCCGCGCTCGTCGACGGTCTTGCGGGTGACCCCGCCGGTGGGGTCGGTGACGGTGACGGCGGTGCCGTCCGAGTCGTACGCGAAGGTCGTCACGCCGCCGGTCTCGTCGGTCAGCGTCAACATCCGGCCGAGCGCGTCGTACGTACGCGTCTCCGCGGCGCCCCCTGGCCGCTCGACGCGCACCAGGTTGCCCGCGAGGTCGTAGCCGAATGTCGTCGTCACGCCGGCCGGGTCCGTCTCGCTCGCGATCCGGCCCGCGTCGTCGTACGTCGCCGACGTGACGGCGCCGCTCTCGTCGGTGGTCGAGCGCTTGCGCCCCCCAGGCGACCACGCGTACGTACGCTCGGCGCCCGCGGCATCCGTCGTGCCGACCAGGCGGCGGCGTGCGTCGTACCGGGAGCGCGTCGTGTGCCCGAGCGGCGTCGTCTCGCCCGTCCGGTTGCCCGCCGCGTCGTAGGTGTAGCGGGTGACGTGGCCGAGCGCGTCGGTCACGGCCACGAGGTTGCGCGTGGCGTCGTAGTCAAACGTCCTGGCGACGCCGTCCGCGTCGGTCGTCGACCGGACGAGGCCGTCGACCAGCTCGGCCGTCTGCTCGCCCCCCGTCGGGGTGACGATCGACGCCGGCTGCCGCTCCTCGCCTTCGTAGGACAGGACCGTCTCGGCTCCGGTGCCGTCGGTGTACCGGACGAGCCGGTCCCGCGCGTCGTAGGAGAAGTGCTGCGTCACGTCGCCGCGTCCCGTGCGGCTGGTGACGTTGCCATGCGCGTCGTAGGTGCGCCTGCTCTCGTTGCCGCGGCGGTCGACGACGCTGACGAGGTTGCCCGCCGCGTCGTACTCACGGACCATCGCGAAGCCGTGCGCGTCGGTCATCCGAGTGAGCCGGCCCATGGGGTCGTGGTGGTGGATCGTCCGGCCGCCGGTCGAGGTGTCGGTCACGGTGGTATCACCGGTCACGTCGTCGTAGGAGAACAGGGTGAGCAGTCCGGACGCCGAGACCTGCTGGGAGACTCGGCCGTCGCCGTCGTAGGCGTTCTCGACGACGAGGACGCCGTCGGCGTCCGTGACGCGGGTGATACGCCCCTGCGCGTCGACGGCGTACGACGTGACGCCGCCGTCTGCCGCGGTCGCCGACCTGAGCCGGCCCGACCCGTCGTAGCCGTACGCGACGGCCCGCCCGTCGTCCGCCTGCACCCGCGCCAGCAGGCCGCTTGGCGCGTAGGTGAGGTCGATCCCGTAGCCGGCGGAGTGCGCGGCGCGGACGGCCCGCCCCGCGCCGTCGCGGCTGACGGTCACCGTCTCTCCCGTCCAGGTCGTGCGGCGCGCGACCCGCCCGGCGGCGTCGAACGCCCACTCCCGCCCGTCGAACCAGCGCACGGTGAACGCGCCGCTCGCGTCGCGCGCGAGGACGCCAGCGAACTCCTCGGGCCGCAGGTACCCGCCGAGACCGTCCGGCCGGAACGTCAGCGTCCTGCCGTCCTCGTCCTGGAACGTGGCGGTGCCGTTGGCGTTCGGGGTGACCGTCGCGGTGAACGCGGTCTTCCAGCCGCGGCCCAGCGCGCCCGCCGTCCCGTCGAGGGAGTTGTACGTCCTCGTCCAGTCGAGCAGCGCGACCGGGAAGTCGAGGTCGGTGACGGTCTCGGTGTAGTTGCCGAGCGCGGTGTTCACGGGGTCGTTCGCGTACCCCGAGTTGCGCCGTGCCCCGAACAGCTCGGCGAGCTCGCGTTCGAACCGTGACGGCCGCCCGCCCCTGATCCGGAACACGTAGCGACCGAGCTGCGTCGTGCTCCTGCTGTTGTGGATCAGGCCGGTGCTCGTGTTGGAGTCGAGGAGCGCGCCGGGCGTGCCGGAGCCGGCGATTTCGAACGACGTCCCCGGCTCCCCCGTGCCGTTCGAGAACCCGGCCCGGGCGGGCAGGCCCCCCAGCCCGTTGAAGCCACCGCTCGCGTCGCCAGTCTCCCAGCGGATCTTGTCGTAGTTGAAGACGACGTCGAACGCACCCGGCGCGGCGTCCGAGCGGTCGACGAGCAGCAGCTGGAAGCTGTTCAGCTTATCGGCGCGGGCGTTGTAGTAGCCGACATTGACCCAGTTGACGCAGAACGCCGGGCGCCCTTCGAACACCGTGCTGCCGTAGCCGTAGCGCACGAGGTTGGACCCACCCGAGCGGGTGTCCACGTCGGCGAAAAACGGCGCGATGATCGGCGTGTGCGCGTTCTCGATGCCGAACGGCGTGAACGTCGACAGCGGGCCGGTGAACGTCACGTTGCCGTTGTTGTTGACCCACAGATCGCCGTACGTGACGCCGAAGAAGTTGAGCTGGAACGGAAGCGTCACGCGCCCCGTCGAGCCGTCGTCGTTGCGGCTGAGCAGGTTGCGGTTGCAGTCCGCGACGTTGACGACGGCGTTCGGTCCCTCCGCCGTGGCGGGGGACACACCGAACGGGACCACTCCCGTCGTGACAACGGTTGCCGCGGCGACGGTCGCGCCGATCCGCCGGAGCCACCTTCCCAGCAGGGACACGTTGGCGTGACGAATGTTCATGGATGGTTCCCCGTTCCCCCGAGCGCACTGAGGACGACCGGTGACGAGCACCGGATGTCAGCGGCACGCATGCGTTAGGCCGACACAACCTTTCACGGTCCGGCGGGCCACGTTGGTCGGTCGGCCGTCATCGCGAGAAGTCAGAGTAGGGCTCTCACGGCGCCGTAGCGAGACTTCCGAGGAAATCATGAAAAGGAATGACCCGATGGCGTAGCGCCGGGTCCGTTCGTACCATGCCCTTTGGTCCGGACGGGCTAATTCCCTCAACCTCGCCAGGACTCGGCGACCGACGCACCGCCGGAGGCTTTGGCCGAACAGCGCTCAACCCGCGGGACGCCCCTTGGGGAGTCGAGGGGCCTCGCGCGAGGCCAAGAGGTGCCGGCTGGGGGTGGATCGCTGAGCGTCGTCTCGCGCGGTCGACGATCGCGTCCCTGATCCCAAGCGGACGTGGACGACTGAGTGAACCGATACCACACCCGGTGGCGAAGGGACTTTGCGCGTCCATCCCGTTCTCCTGCGCGATCTCCGCGACCGGCTTCTCCCGCAGCCGAGCCAGCTCGACCGCCCGACGCCGGAACTCCGGCGGGTGTGGTGCAGGCATCCAGGCCGCTTGCCTGCGCTCACATCGGAGCCTGACCCGCTAGTCCGGACACCTGTTCTGAGGCGGCGGGTCTTTCGCGGACCCACCTCCCCGTCGCGTCCGGTGCCGTCTCTAGCTTGAGGGGGGCCGTCCGTGCCTCGTCAGATCAGCCGGTACTTCGTCGCATCGTCGGCTGGAAGGCCGCCCGCACGATGCACACGGCTCTGGTGCTCGACGCGCTGAACATGGCCGCCTGGACCCGCCGCGGCGAGAGCATCGACGGCGTGGTCTGCCACAGCGACGCCGGGGTCGCGATTCACCCAGCGTTAGAAAGTCATCGCAGGCGGTTGCGGCGGAGCCCGGACGATCTCGGTCTGCTCTGTGGGTGGCAAGCAGGTAAGACGATGGTTGGACAGTCCTCGGTGTGGTCGCGAGCACCGGGTGTCCCGCACATCGCACAGGACCCGATCAGCCGGGTCGCGCAGGTGCGCGATACTTAGCCACCCAACCCGGTGGCGCCAGCCACCGCAGTGTGATCTTCCAGTCCGGGGGTGCGTCCAGGTGACGTCTAGACAAGACCGAACATCGACGTTGCGGTATCGGATACGCACGCTTGTTAGCCTTTACGGCGAGCCTCCGGAGTCGGCCATTGCTATCTCAATGGCCGATCGCCACACTCGCAAAGCGCACCGCGAGATCAGGCGACTGCGCTCGAAAGAGGCCAGGCTGCTAAGGCGTGGCGTTTAACGGTTACAGGCGAGGATCCTGATGACGCCCAACGAGATCAACGAACGCGCTCAAAGGCTCCGGGACCACGCGGCCGCGGAGGCCACGACGGCCGAAGTAGCCGCAGCTCGGGTGCTGGCGGAGCGCGAGTCGACCAATCGCGTCAAGGCCGAAGTACAACGTGCGCAGCGACAACTAGCGCACGAATTCGCCGACTGGGCTGCTCGGCATAGCATCCCATTTGATCGACCTCGCAAGAAGATTAGACGGACTTTGGGGGATCGGCTCCGCGGCGTGCCCTCCCACGCACCTGCCGCATGGGCTCTGATCTCCACACACCAGCTCGTCAACCTCGGGGATGGAAAGAGTCAAAGTTTCGATCTCGACCTATTCGTGGATACGGCAGGCGAACTTCACCTTGTCGTTGACACGGGTCCCGACGTCCGCGGCCCAACGCTCGACCAAATCGGGATCGATGGCCTCAAGGAGGCCATCGCGGCTCAGGTTGTTCGTCACGGAGTCCCCTGGTAGCCAAGATCGGATCACCTGCCTGGGGGCGGCCAGCGATGCACCCTCGACCGTTCGTGACGAGGCAGGCCGGCGATCCTGGCCCGGTCGCTGGACTGGGCTCACTCGGACTCGAACCACGTTGGCTGCGCACTGAGACCAGCGACTGCGCCGCCGCCCCTGGATGCGTCCATTTTCTCGGGCAAGGGCGCCTACGAGCTGGACCGGCTTCTGGCCGGCGCGGAAAGCCGCGGGGACGAAGGGTTCGGCTGTCGTTCTGGTTGACATTTCTTACGACAGCGAGGAGCGGCCGAGGACCCACAGGGTTGCCTCAAACCTTGGTGGCCCGGACCGGGGCGACTGCGGGCAGTCGCGGCGAGAGCGCCGTGTCATGGCTCGGACGGGTTCCCAAGAGGGAGCCTCGCGATCACCCACTGCTGCCAACTTGCGCCGTGGGGTTGCCACGTGTGCGGCTCAAAGCCATTGTGCGGTTCCGCCGCCGCGTCAAGCGCCTTGCGGCTCGCACAGTTTTCAATCACGAAGGCTCCGCCGTCCGCAGTCGGTTCGAGATGCCACCGTTGCGAGCGATCGCGGCTACGCGGCCGACGAAGCACAACCGGACTCCGGTCATCCGCTCCCTCGACGGCAAGTGCCAGACCGGCTGACAAGGACGTGATCCCAACCGTGTTGTTATCGCTCGCTCTCTCAATCAACCACTGCTGCCACGGAAGCGCGTGCGTGTCCCACACCACAGGGCGTGAGCCATCCTCCGCGGCTTGCCCGGCATCGAGCGCCCTGCCCCATTGCCGACATATGACGAGGCATGGGCCGCCGAAGAGCGTCCTCCGGCTCCGTCGCAGGCGACGAAGGTCCGTCTCATCGAGCTCGACCTTCAACACGCCAACGTTCACCGTTACACGGGTCATGGCCGAGACTATGGACTCAGCCGTAATCCCGATCCACCCGTGACCGGTCCTCACCATGGGTCCAGCACCGCCAGCCGGGACACGAAAGGCCGACATTCGGCCCGTCGACGATCTTGAATGCGAACCTGATGAGCGGGGACCGTGGCACGGGCGCACGGTACCCGGGAACGTCATCGTTCGAGCGTGTCGAGGTCGGACTCAATGTTGTGTGCCCGTAAGACCACGAGCTGGTCGATGAGGTCCAAGCAACGACGTCGTATCTGAGGGTCGCTGTGTTGAGCATGCATCCGCAAGGTTAGTCGGACGACGTACATGGCATCACCGGCTGCGCCCGTGCGGATGTCCCCGATGTCGTTCGTGTGAGCGGCCACGAAGGCCTCGCACACGTCCAAGACCGCCGCCGGAAGCGGCCGTCGAGACGACTCCAAGGTATGAAGGGCTGAAGCCCCGCCATCCGCAAGCGCCGGGCTGTTCGCGAACGCCGTGATCAACGCCTCGTACTCAGTCAGCGGTTCGTCCCGCAGGCGGTAGAAGGCGCGCTCTGCGGCGTCACGCACTGTCTCGGCCGAGTCGTAGAGGGCGGTAGAGAGGACCGCAATTGTGCGATCGCGTCGTGGCGCGTAGGTGATGCTGTCAGCGAAGACCCTGATCGCTGCGGCTCGGACGCCGTCGTGGTCACTGGCGAGGATGGCATCGACCTCCGCGTCGATGCTGTCGTCGTAGTACGCGGCCAAGGTGATCATCCGCGCCGCAAGGTCCCGGGCTTCGTCGCTCGCGCTGTGCAGCGCCGGCTTGAGGGTGCCGGCGACGCGCGTGTAGTGGCCTCGCTGTACCGCGTGGCGGAGGAAGTGCCCGACGTAGCGGCTGCCGAGCAACGCGTCTTCGCTGTTGGCCATGGCGTCGTCAAACAACGTGAACGCGAGCTCTGGGTCGCTGTCGAGCAACGGAGCGAGCGCCGCCACGGCCGTGGCCCGCACCTCGATCTGCGCGTCAAGCGCGAGGCGCCTAATGGCCGGTTCCAGAAGCGACAGCCTTGTCGCGTCCTCCGCCAGGACATTGCAGATGGCAAGGGCGGCGGCTCCGCGCGTCGAGTTGAGCGCCGCGCTGTCGATACTGCCGCCGTTCCAGGGCTCGTCAGCCGCGCGCGGGGCTGGGTCCGGGTCGCTCACCGCCACAGAGGCAACCATGCCGATGAGCTCGTCGTCGAGCGGGCCGGGAGCATGCTTCTCGATGAGCCGAACAAGCCACCGGCTCGCGTCGCTGCCGCCGAGTGCGCGAACATGCCGACACACCTCGAGCAACAGGTCATGGTCGAGCGGTGATTCGGCCAGCCCACGGAGGATCGCGCTGGGGTACGCCTCGGCGATTCCCTCCGTGATGCGCAACAGCAGCCGCGCGAACCGCTGGGGGTCCTCCTTCGTCAGGCTTTCCAGGACCTGCGCTTGGGTCCACGCATCGCCGACCATCTCCCCGTCTCGCCAGGTTGTGCGCTCGCTGACGCCGTACCGCGTCATGGCGGCGAGCCAGTTCCGGTCGCTCATCCGCCGCGCCCGGTCCTCCGGGATGGGCGGCGGAACGAAGCCGCCCGTTACCCCTTGGGGTGGTGAGACGTCCTCGAAGTTGAACTTGCGTCGGAGCTCGGCCAGCCGCTGTGAAACGCGGTCGGAGCGGCGCTCGGGGTCGAGCGCGTTCAGCAGACCCAGCTCCGTGTACCCGCGACCCTTCAGCCCCTTGTACGTGCGCTCGTACGGGGTTGTGTAGTACACGAGCGCGGTAGCCAGAAGGTCGAGGCGTTCGGCCGAGCAATGAGGCGAGACGGCGGAGATGAGCGTGCGGCTGATCCAAGTCGGAGAATCGCTGTAGCCGAGCAACAGCGAGCCCGACGAGGCCACGAGCCAGTCGACCGCCTCGTCCGCGAACGCGGTGGGGTTGCCTGCGTAGCCCTGGGCGAGCAAGAAGGCGGCTGACTCGTACGGCTCAGCGCGGAGCACCGCGAACACTTCCGCGGCACGTGCAGGGTTGTGCTCGGCGAGCTTGGCGAGCGCGAGCCCCATGCCCTCGTAGATGTCGTCGCTCAGCGAGAGACGCGAGCGGTACACGTGGTGACTCCAAAGGGCGTCCTGGACGAGCTCCGTGACCTGCCATTCGGGCCGTGCGTTCGCTCGCATGGCGTCGAGCAGCAGCGGTAGGACGCGGTCGATGTAGTCGGTGGGTGCCGCGACAGCGATGGCATTGATCTCGTCTGTGAGGTCACGGCCACCCTCGCGAAACCGGTCTGGGTCGAATGGGTTCGCCGCTTCTCCCACGGAGACACGGCGTAGATACGCCGCAAGAACCTCGGCACCCCACGCGGGCTGCACCTGTGCGAGTTGACGGAGCGTATGCGCGAAGTCGAAGTCGAGGTTCTCAAAGTCACCGTCGTCGATCGCGGCGAGCATCAGCTCTACGAGCTCACGGGCTCGGTGCACGTCGGCGAGCTGAAGGAACCAACGGCGTCGGGACGGCCACACCTCAGGCGGCGCCGCGGCGAGGATCTCCCGGACGCGCGGAGCGTTCTCGGCCGCGGGGCCGGCGAGCGCCCAGACCGCCCGGTCGGCCGATGCGCCGCCGCTGCGAAGCATCCTGTCCCAGGTGCCGTCGGCGTCGAGGACGGTGAACCATCCCGGGTTGTTGCGTACCGCCTGCCAGAGGCGGAGGTGAAGCGGCGAGTCCGGGTCCTCCGCGATGCCGCGCAGCAGCTCCCATTCTTGTGCCGTTGGGCTAGACACGGTCTCCAGGAGCGCGACGACGAGCGCCTTGATGTGGACCCGGACTTCAGGCGAGGCAACAAGCCAACCGAGGTCGGCCAGATACGCGGAGCCGGCCGCGCCGCGCTCGTAGGCGAGGACCTGTCGAACCTGGGCACGGCGGAAGAGGTCTTGCTCGGATCTCGCGAGCAGCTCGCGGAGGCTGTCACCGGAGCCGAGGAACTGCCGGGCGAAGCAGTAGTCGAAAAAGGTCTCGTGGAAGAACGTGACACGTCCGTCGCCGACCGCAATCACGCCTTGCGAAGCCATGACCTTGACTTGCTGGTCGAACTCATCGACGACGGGTTCCGGGACACTGAGCTCTTGGCGGTCGTTCATACGACGAACGAGCCGCTCGATCACCGATCCCCACTCGTCGGCGCCGTTGCGGGCAACCCGGCACGCCGTGCGCTTCCGTCCCAGAAGCGGTCGTACAGCTGCGTCAGCGTCCGTACCGAAGCGAGCTCGGCTGCTCCGTCACGCGCGAGCTCCACGTACAGGGCGAGATGTAGAGGTACGGCCAGGAGCGGGATCAACGGGGCGGGCACCTTCGTAGGCAACCCCGCTGCCGTCAGTACCTGCCGTATCTGCTCCTCGTTGAGGCCGCCGACCGGAACGACGGTGGTGTCATCGTCGTGTGCGGCCGCGCGAAGCTCGCGATCGTTGTCGATGTCGAACTGTCGGCAGGCGAGCAGCACGCGCATCTTGGGATGGCTGCGCGCCTCGCGAAGCAGGTCGGAGACCACGCCCAGGCGCTCGGGATGGCGGCCAGAGGTCACGCTGACTGCATCGAGTTGGTCGATGACAAGCAGCGCGCTGTCACCAGCGGCAACGCCGGCGAGGACCGTCGCCGGGGACTCCGGGTATCCCAGCTCAATCCCGAGTTGCGTGGAGGTCGTCGCGTCGGGCAGCCGGTCGGCAGAGACGACTAAGACTGGCCAAGACCGCTGTCGAGCGGCAGCGACGACCTGCGCGGCCACGACGCTCTTCCCGGAGCCCGCGGCGCCGGCAAGGATCGTCCGGCGTCCATTAGCCATATGCCCGAGAGCGGTCTCGGCTTCGGGCCGCTGTAACTCGCTTCCTCCGATGTAGAGCGGCCGGAGCCGAGCGAGGAACGCTTCGGAGCTATCTGCGACTCGCCGTACGACGGAGGCGTCTCGGTCGAACGCGCGTGGTGTTACCCCATGCTCCGCGAGCTGCTCCCACACGTCCGTTGCGGTCAGCTCGTGATGAACCGAGTCGTCGACGAGCTGGGCCAGCACGGCGGCGGCGGTCCACGGTTCAGCCCCGCTGACCAACACTCGTAGGCGATCGTTGATCCAGTCGGCCAGCTCCGGCTCGCCGATCGACCGGACGGTCACGCCCTGGAGCGCAGCGAACACCATCTGATCGGTCATGTTCGGCCAGGCGCGACGAAGTCGCTCGAACCCCGCTCGTTTCTTGGCACTGGACAGAAACGCGCTCTCGAACTCCTCCCAGGACTCGGCGTCGTCGGCGTGCTCGGCGAGCTCGCGCAGCTCGTCGGCGCCGGTACTGCATACGAAGACGCATCGCTGGCCCTGCGCGAGAGCGGGCTGCCATGGCGGCAGGACCCCTTCGCTGATCAAGGCATTCAGGGTCCACGGCCCGGCAGCGCGTTGTCGCTTCGCCTGATGCCACTGCGCAACACCGCCGACGGTCAGCCGGAACTCCGAGCCCACGCCCTCATCGCCAGGGACTTCGATCCGAAGCGCCTCGGCGTCTCCGGCGAGCACGTCGAGCAACGCGAACACGGTCCATCGACGTTCGTAGCTGTTGCCCGCCTTGTCGGCAGGACCACCAGCAAGGGGCACCGAGAACCTCACCTACATGCGTCCTGCGGATCCTTTCACGAGATCGCGAGCATGACCGACCTCCAAACGGAGAGCGGCGCGGGCCGCGCGCTCAGCGGGCAGGCCGTTCTTGCCTGCCCGCTCTTCCTGTCCGTAGGGGCCGTAGAGGCTCCGAGGTCAAGGGCCGCCGCAGGCGGTCGCGTAGCGACCGCCGCAGGCGGTCGCGTAGCGACGCGCGAAGCGCGCCCTTGAGCTTGGAGGGGCGGCCCCGCAGGATGCGTGGCCCGCGGCGCTCGACCCAACCAGGTCAACGTCTGACGCGCTGGCTCGCGTTTCCGCGACTGAGAGACTGGGCGCGACGACTTACCCGAACAAGTGCAGCCCGTCAGCGCTTTGCTGGCGGCGGAGGAAGACGACGATGGCAAGCCCCGACGAGTTCAGGCTGGCCGACCTGAAGGCGAAGTACGCCGAGCTGGCCAGCTCGCCGACGTTCACACGGCTATACGAAGACGACCCCGAGTTCGGGCACATGTTCAGCGTTCTCCACGAGCGCCTCAACCAGCACTTCGACGACATCAATGACCGAGCACTCAGCACGCACCACTACTGGGCCGACAACAGCCGCGACCTCATCGCCCTCACGCGGGAGATCTACGACGACCTGCACGAACTCAAGCGCACGGGAGTCGAGGTCAGCTTCGATGAGCGCTACCAGGACGCACTCGAACGCTGCAAGCCGTGGCTGTCGCGAAGCGGCGGCAGCACCGTGCCCGACGGCTTCAAGCCAATTGACGCCATCAGATACGAGCCGGTGTTCAGTCGAGTCACGGACACCGTCAGGCTCGCCAAGCAGCCGGACAGTCCCAAACTGACCATGGTTGGTGAAGGCGCCTACGCCCACGTGTACTCCTACGTTGACCCTGATTACGGAATCAAGTTCGCGGTCAAGCGCGCAAAGCGCGGCATCGACCCCCGGGACCTGCACCGCTTCAGACAAGAGTTCGATGTGATGAATAGCCTCAGTTTCCCGTACGTCGTCGAGGTCTACCGCTACGACGAGGAGCGCCACGAGTACCGCCTGGAGTTTTGTGACGAGACCCTGCGCGGCTACATAAACAGGCGCAATGCAAGCCTCGCCTTCGCATCTCGCAAGCGCATCGCCCTTCAATTTCTGTATGGGCTGAATTACATCCATACCGAAGGGCTGCTCCACCGTGACATCAGCCTGCAGAACGTCCTCTTGAAAGTCTTTGCTCGCGGTGCGGTACTGGTAAAGCTCTCGGACTTCGGGCTGGTCAAGAACGAGACTTCGGACTACACGCGCACCGACAGCGAGCTTCGGGGCACGATCCGAGACCCGCTCTTGGAGAACTTCAAAAACTACGGCATCACGAACGAGATCTACGCGATTGGGGTGGTGCTATCTTTTATCTTCACCGGAAGGGAGTCGCTCAAGCCAGACGCTAGCCAGGTGAGCCGCATCGTGCAGAAATGTGTCGATCTCGACGCCGAGCAGCGCTACGCATTGGTTCGAGAGGTCATCGCGGACGTGGAGGCGCTGGTCGCGACGCCGATTGACGCACCCGCTTAAGCTTCCGCCAGGTTGACACTTCGCCGCCACCCGCCTGATCGCGGTGCGATCCAGGGTTGTCCCCGTGAGCCGAGTCGCACGGCAGACTGGTCACCGTGCCGGGCCTTCCTCAACCTCTGACTCGACACGGACGAGACGTCGTCTCCGTCTTCGATCTGCTCGGAGACAGCGAGAACGACCTCACCGCCGCGTTCGGCTTCGTGCTCGCGCGCAGCCGAGCGCTTCGACGTCTGATCACCACACGTCTCGCGTTGGCCGAGGCGGGCGACCCGACGGTTGCCTTGGAGGTCCGTGGAACCGAGGGGCGCACCGACCTGGAACTCCAGTACGCCGAGCTGCTGGTGATCATCGAGGCGAAGCGCGGGTGGCTCCTACCTGAACCCGCGCAGCTCGACCGGTACGCGACGCGGATCATTGATGCGGGCGCCGGCGTACTGCTCACACTGTCCGACTGCTCCGAGCGATGGGCTTCCGAACACTTGCCCGCCACCTCCAGTGGCGTGCCCGTTCGTCACTTGCCCTGGACGGTCGTGCTTGATGACGTTCGGACCGCCATTGCCGCGACCCGGAGCGCCGAACGCACTTGGCTGACCGAGCTCGACACATATCTACGAGGAGCCGTTCGCATGGGTCGCCCAGCTTCAGACGCATGGGTCTTCACCGTTGCGTTGTCACGTGACCGTCTTGGAGGCCCCGCCGCTCCGAGCTTTAAAGATTACGTGGTTAGCGATCACATCTACTTTCACCCGTTTGGTAAACGATGGCCCAAGGAGCCGCCGATATTCCTCGGGTTTCGATGGGGCGCGCAGCTCCGACAAGTGAATCGCATCAAGTCGAGCGAGGTGATCGCCACGCTCCCGGAACGGTTCCCAGAGATGCCAGCCATCGACCAGACGATGCGGCCCCACGTCGTGCATCATCTCTCGCCACCACTTACCGTGCCCGTGCTGCCGAACGGACCGATCGGTCGAAATGATCGACACGTTTGGGTACTTCTTGATCAGTTGCTGGCCCAACCCACCCTCGTTGATGCCGAGCGGGAGAGCAAGAGGCTTACCATCTGACGTGGCCGGCTGACAGCGTCAGCCAAGCGGGGTAAGTCGAGCTTTATTGGTTGTTCGCAGCCGCAAACCGCCGGCGCGATGATGCTGAACTGCGCCGGCACCTCGCATTGCTCAAACGGCGTCTACTGACGCTGACGACAATGTCGCCACGTCGCCGGGTGGACGCCGTGCGGCTTCGCCGTCGGGTTCAGGACCAACTTCGTGTCCTACGACCGGGCGGTCCTGTGGAACAGTTCGGCGGAACATTTGACGCTCGTCGTCAACGCGACTGCGTCGTCGGTGGCTCCGGGGGCTTGGGCATGTCGCCCGATGGAGGCTGTTCGGTCGGACGGCACTGCGGAGGCAGCTCGACGACGATGACCTGGGCCGGCGGCGGCATCGGTGGCGCCGGGTCACTCCCCTGGTTGGTCAGCACGGTGAGAAGCGACACGAGGACGGCGAGGTATGCCGCCATCTGGCTGGCGTCCTTCGGCGCGTACCTCGTAAACAGGCTGAGCGCGGCGGACTCGACCCGATCGTACTGCGACCCGCCGGCCGCCAGCAGCGCCGGCGGAAGCGACCCGTCCTTGATGCCCTCGAGTAGCGCCGTCCGCTCAGCGGGCTCAAGGCTGCGGAGCAGCTCCCAGACATCGCTGGACCACGTCTCGATCTGCCTCCAGGTCAGCCGATCGAGGTCAGCCCATCGAAGCCCTTCCATGTCTGCCCACGTCGCCACGCGCAAAGTATGGACGGTCCAGGCCGCGCGGCGTGCTGACTGAGAGCGCCGCGGTTGGGTCGATCCCCCTATCAGAGCCCGAGCCGATGTACCGCGTCCTGAAGTCCGTTCCAGACCAGGTCCCAAGGAACCGCGTCATCGATCCGGTTCGCGAGGATACTCAGGACGATGGCCGTGATCGCCGCGAGCGATGCCTTGACGACGGTCCGAAGCCTCGACGGCCTCTTTGCGTCTCCGCGAAGCGTCCGCTCGAGACGGTCTACCTCGATCGCGAGATCGCGTTGCTCCGGCGTTTCGCGCTCCATCCTCGAGAGCGCCCAGCGAAGTTCGCCGAGTAGCGGCTCGAGAACCCGCGTTGCGGCCACGACGAACGGATCGACGGCTGGTCGTGACAGGTCGAATACGATCTGAGCGACCAGTGGTTTCTCGGGAAGGTCCCCGTCCGGGGATGCGCCGATGACAACTTCGAGGACATCGGTCTCGTCGACCCGGTAGTCCTCCCACCCGACCCACGCCCCCGCGCGCGCTCGAATCGCTGAAGGGAAGGGCGCCAAGCGCCGCTGCGGGCGCAGGGACTCTGCCGTTGTGGCAGTACGCGCTGCCCACGAGAACGATCGGTGCGAAGTCGAACGGGAACGCCTTGCGTGTCGCACATCGCGCCGCCGATCCCCACGCGGCGAGTAGTTGTAACGCAGGAAATGGCTCGACGTCGGTGTCGCCAGTGGCGAGGGCCCCACCTGTCAGGTCCACCTCGAAGCCGCGGTACCAGATGTGCTCCGGGTCGAGCTCGCTCGAGTACCAAGTGGGCCGGGGCGATGGGATACGCACAGAGATCCTCGTGACGACTGTGGACGACCGGGCCACCGTACGCCGTCGGCGTCACCGCCGGACCGATCGCGCACCGGGCACACTGAGGTCGGTGATCTGGCACGCTACGCAGAACGCCAGTGGCGTAACGGGAGGACCAGCGTGCGCTTCGACCATTTTCAGTCGCGCGTCTTGGCAGCCCAGGAGGACGACGACGAACTCCTCGCGCTGCTGGGCCTAGGGGCGCATGCCGGTGCCCTGCTGGACGCCCATGGTCGCTACCTGCGTGAGTCGCTTGACCGGTCGGCCAGTACCAGCCGTGTGAGTCGCGAGCTTGGTCGGCTTCTGCGGCATGTCGCGGAGATCGCCACAGCTCATGGACTGTCCTTGGACGAGGTCGCGCGCGGAAATTTGGTGAAGGCCCGCCGTAAGTGGGCTGAGCGCATCGGGGTCAAGGGGATGCCGCGCGTACCCAGCGGCGGTGTGCACATCGCCCGCTACCAGGAGCTAAGTGCACTGACCGACCTGTACGCGCGAAAAGGCATGGACTCGAGAGCACTGAGCGTCCCGATGCTGGGGCTGGCCGGCGAGGCGGGCACTTTGCTCGTCGCGCAAAAGAAGGCCTTTCGTGACACGGAGCGGTCTGTCGAAGACCCCGAGTTCGTCGCCATCGAGCTTGGTGACGTCCTCTGGTATGCCGCGACGGTCGCACAGCACTGCGAGTTGAAACTGCAGGAGATTGCGATCGCTGCCGCTGAGCGGGCGGAGGCCGAGCACGGCGAACTCGCGTTCCTCCGCGCGTTGCCGCGCGACCTGCCGGTGCTCGACAAGGAGTACCCGAAGGTCGAGCGGTTCCCCCGACGACTCGTCATCCGCTTCCAGCAGCAGCAAGCCGGGCCTCGCCAGCAGCCCCGCGCCAAGCTCACGCTGGTTTCAGCAACCCCGAACGCGTTCCCCAAGGGTCCGATCCGGGACTACTACGGGTCCGGCAAGCCCCAGGGGTTCGCGGTTCCCGACGACTTCGGCGCCGCGCTGACCGACAACTCCCGGCGCGTCGATCATTACCGGTTTCACGACGCGGTGCACCTAGGGTTCCTCGCCGTCCTCGGCTGGTCTCCAACGACCCGTTCCCTGCTCAAGCTCAAGCGCCGCAGTAACGCAGACGTGGATCGGGACGAAGACGGCGCACGGGCGATCTTCGCCGAGGAAGGCTTGGCCGCACTGCTCGCCAAGCGGGCATCCGAGCTCCAGGGGTTCCGCACCGAGCGCAGCGTGGACGACGAGACGGTCGAGATGCTCACGACCGTGCTGGAGGACCTCGAGGTCAGCAAGATGCCGCCGGCCCTCTGGCGCCGGGCCGTCGTCCAAGGCTTCGCGGCGATGCGCGCGTTGACGGACTCCGGCGGCGGCTACCTCGTGGTCGACCTCAACAAGCGCTCCCTGAAGTTCAGCAGGACCGACCCGACCCGAGGACGCCGGCGCTGACCCTTGACATGAGTGTCGGAAAATCCGACACTGGATGTCGTGACTACGAACACTGCGGCACCCGGGCCGGAGGACCCGTTCGCGCGGTTCCGGCCGCCAGAGCCTGGCGCGGCGACGGCGCCCGCGGACGCTCGCCATGTCCCGGCCACGCCAGACCAGCTGCGTGCAATGACCCTGCCGCAGCTACAGCAGGAGATCGTCGCGCTGCTCGCGGCGGCTGAGGGACGCACGCTCGCCGAACTCGCCGCCGAGCCAGAGCACGTGGACGGAAGCATGCTGATCGACAGCCAGCGCGCCGTGTTCGCGCTGGCTCGGATCGGAGACATCGTCGGTCGGCGGAAGCTCGTCAACCTCTCCAAGGTGGACACCGGCGACTTGCACAGCATCGCCGGCGTCGCCCGCCTCGTCCGCGCCGCTCTCGGCCCCATCACCCCCGCGCCCTCGGGAGGCGACAAATGACCACCGTGGTCCCACCAGCCGACACCGTGAGCGAGGCATGGTTGAACACGGTCCGGATCGTCCACGACCAGGGCGACGCCGCCGTGCACACCGTGACGACCGTTGCCCCTGCCGGCGGCGAGCATCCTGGGATTCGCGCGGTGGTGGACGACCTGCTGCAGCCCGGGTACCGCTCGGGCACCCACGTGCAGCGAGTCGACACCGTCGCGAACACGCTCTTCCCGCGCGCGCTGTACCGCACGCCCGGCTTCCGCTGGGCTCCCGAGCTACCCGTCGAGCAGGCCACAGCGCACGACGAGGCCGCGGCGAACTTGTACGACGCGTACGACGCCATGCTGCCGATGCTGCGAACCGTGCCGGTGAACATGCGGGGGACCTACTTCGGCAGGATGATCGACTGGCCGACTCGCAAGAACGGTGAGCGTACGAACCAACTCATGGACCGGATCGAGGTGCTCCGGAGGGCACGACGGTCCCGGCACTCCCGGAGCAACATCGCGGACATCGCGATCGCCGGGGACGCCGAGGGCGAGCCGTTGACCGACGACCCTGCGGCCGGGTTGCAGGTCTTCGCGGCGACCGACAAGCGCATCTACAGTTTCCCCTGCCTGGTGCACGTCGACCTCAGCGTCCACGGTGGCAAACTCCATCTGCTCGCGGTGTACCGGCACTGGTACGTCATCACCAAGGGCTACGGCAACCTGCTCGGTCTGTCGGACCTGCTGACCTTCCTCTGCGACCAGACCGGATACCCGCTGGGGGAACTCGTCGTCGTCGCGGGCATGGCCGACACCGAGCCGAAAACCTACGGCGGCCGACGTGGCATCAATGACCTCGTCGTCAAGGCGAAGGCGGTCAGCGCATGACCGGCATCGGCGTCGACCTCGCCGACATCCGCCGCGTCCAGCGCTACGTTGACGCGAGCCCGAGCTTCCTCGCGATGTCGTGGACCGACCGCGAACAGGAGCAGTGTGCAGGTCGCGCCGATCGGCTCGCCAGCCGCTGGGCGGCGAAGGAAGCCGTCATGAAGGCCCTCGGCACCGGTCTCGGACGGACCAGTCCCGACGACATCGAGATCGTCACGGACGACACCGGATGTCCGGCCGTACACCTGCTCGGCGACACCGCGGCGATGTTCGCCGGCACGGACGTCCAGGTGTCCATGACCCACGAAGGCCCGTGGGCGATGGCAGTTGCCATCGCCACCCCGTCATGAGCCAGGAGCCACAATGACCGACGCCGACACTCCCGCCGAAGCGAACGAGCACCGGCTTGTCGGCAGCCGACTGCGCGAGGCCCGCGAAGTGCTCGGACTGACCCAAGGGGACGTGGCGGACGCCCTGTCCATACCTCGGACCAGCGTCATCGCGATGGAGGCCGGAAAGCGCAAGGTTACCGGGCTGGAGCTGCGGCGACTTGCCCGCCTCTACCGGCGGGACGTGGGATGGCTGCTCGGAGACGACGACGGCGTCGGTGCAGAGAGCGACGCCGCGCTCTTCCGCGCGACCGCTCACCTGACCGATGAGGACCGCGATCAGGTACTGCGCTTCGCGCAGTTCCTCGCGTCGGGTGGTCCACGCCGTTCGACCAATCCACCACGCCCGGCGCCGCAGGTGCCGGACGGTGCGAAGCGCGGTCGGCCGCGCCGGGACGGCTGATGGCGCGCGGCGGTGCTACAGGTGGCCGCCTGCGCGCGCTGCAGGCCGCGCAGCGGACCCTCGACGACCTCGGCCTCGACCTGACCCAGCGCATCGACGTGTTCGCCGCGGTCGCTCGTCTTGGCCTGTGGGTGAGCTTCCTGCCGTTGCAGAACCTGTTGGGCGCCGTCGTTCCCGAAGGTGACGGCGGCGTGCTCATCACCACCGAAAGGTCAGCCGCGGTGCAGCGTTACACCGCCGCGCACGAGATCGGGCACTGGATCCTCGATCAGGACCAGCTCGCGCTCGACGGGGAGCGCGAGATTCTCGGCACGTCACCGATCGAGCGGGAGCGTCAGGCCCAGATCTTCGCCGGCTACTTCCTCATGCCGCCGCCGCTCATCCACGGAACGGCCGCTCGCCACGGCATCCGGCGGAAGACTGTCCCGACGCCCGCGCAGGTGTACCTGACGGCACGGGACACCGGCGCCAGCTACGAGGCCGTCGCGCGGCAGCTGCAGAACCTGGACTACTACCCGTGGTCCGTCCTCACCTCGCTGCTGAAGGTCCGACCGCTCACCGCGAAGAAGGAGGCCGCCTACGGGCTGCGCCCCCGTGACGGACATGCGGACGTCTGGCCAGTCGAGCCGTACCAGGCCGCGGAGCATCTCGACGTCGAGGTCGGCGACGAGATCGTGCTCAACCTGCCGGAGAACCGCACCACGGGCTACCGGTGGCTGACCGAGGACGAGGAGATCGCCCGCCGCCATCGGCAGCCCCATCCGGCCCCGGCGCCGCTGACCGGACCGCCCGCGCGCTCGCCGCAACCGCCACCACCAGCGAGACGACCACCGCGCCCGGCCGCAGCCACCAGGGACGCGTTGCAGTTACTCCCCTCCCCGGAGGTGTCCGGGAAGGTGTCGGCAGCCGAGACCGACGCACCGCTGGCCGTCGTCGAGGACCAATTCCGCCCAGGGTGGGCGACGCTGTCCCGCCCCGACCTGACCAACCTGCGGCGCCTGACTGCCGGTGACAAGACCGCCGACCTGCCGGCGCCGGCTGCCGAGGTAGCGACAACGCGCGACACCGGACCGGCGGTCCCGATCGGCGCGACCGGGCGACGCATCCTCGCAGTGCTGGCAGGCGCCGAAGGCGAAGCGACGGTCCGCTTGAGCCTTGCATCGCCGCACGACCCGGCCGGCGATCCCGTCGCCGTCTTCTCGCTGACGTCGACCGCGAGGCTGCGGCCGGCCGCCTTGCGGAAGCGACGGCTGCTCGATGTCGACATCGACGAGCGGGTGCCCGGCGACCCGCCGGACGACGCCGAGTTCCTCGTGATCGGCGCGACCGAGCCTGGTCATCAGGAGCACACGTGACGTCCGCCGTAGCGCCGCGGGGTGCGGCGGGCCGCGCAGAGCACCGAGCGCGCAGCGCGGCCCGTCCGCCTGTCGACCTGCGCGATCTGCTCCCCGCCGAGGTGCCGCGCCAGGGCATGCGCCCGCTGTGCCTCCCCTTCGCTCTCACGGGTGGACACGAGGCGGCGCGCTGCGACGAGGACGAGCCGCCGACTCCGCTCGCGCCCGAGCCGCTCTGGTGGTGGTGCGTGCAGAACGGTCACGCCCACCCTGGCGGCACCTTGCTCGAGCACGCCGGCGCCGCGCTCGTCGACAGCGGCCAGGTCGACCTCACCGAGTGGCCGTACAACCCGCAGCTCGGGTACAGCACCGAGCCGCCGCCCGAGCCGTGCGGCTCGCCGCCGTGGCAGCGCGCGCGGTGGCGTGAGGTCGCCCTCGCGCATGACGGGGTCGAGGACGAACTGGAGGACCTGCTCTTCGCGGGTTATCCCGTGCTGCTCGTCGTCGAGGTCACCGAGGCGTTCGCCGATCCCGACCCGGACGGGTCCGTCCACACCCCGTCGCTGCGTGCCGCGCCGGGCGACTACCACGCGGTGCTCGTCGTCGGAGCTGCGACCGATCCCGACCACGGCCGCAGGCTCCTGGTCCGCAACAGCTGGGGTGAGGGCTGGGGCGCGGGCGGCTACTGCTGGCTGCCGCTGACCTACCTGATCGCGTTCGCCCCGCAGGCAGCCATCGTGTTCACCGACACCACATCCGACGGCGCTGAAGTGATCGCAAGCGCCATCTGACCGTCACCGTCGGGGACCGAGAGGCCCCATTTCGGCGGGAAGTACGGCGGCGGGACAGGTGCTGGACGCACGCCAGGCCGGTAGGCCTGCTTTATCCGCGTCCGACCCGCAATCCCCTGGACGTCTGAGTGAGCGACCCGCGCATACTTGCTGATCTCGCAGAAGAGGTTCTGGCAGTCGATGAGCTTCAGATCACGTCCGAACAGCCCAGGGAAGTCCAGGCCGAGCCGGGCAAACTGCTCGTGCTGCTCCTCGACCATCTGCGCGATCAAGGATGGCGCGTCGCGAAGGTTGGCGCCGGGCCACACCTTCGCGATCCCGTCGCGTGCGCCGGGTCCGGCCACGACGAACTCGTTCTCGTCGTGATCGACAACCGCCGAGTAGTTCAGGTCGATCGCGAACTGGTAAGCGAGGAAGTCACCCAGACCTGACCACCCCCGCAACAGCCGATACAGGTCTTCGAGCGACTCGCTGGCGACGACGTCGGCGGCGAGGCCGGCATCAAGCATACGGACGATCTGGGTCAGGTGGCCCGAGTGCTTCGGTCCCGGCGCCTCACGGATCGGCGGCACGATGTAGGCGGCGGAATAGACCGTGGCACCGTTCGCACGTGCCTCTGAGAGCACGCGCTCGGCTACGGAAGGGTCGAACGTCGCGAGCCGCAACGGACCCAAGCGATCGGTCAGCATCTCCCAGGTGCTGATCTTGTTGAACCACTTGAACAGCAGGACGCGGAACACGACGTCGTGCGGGTCCTGATCACCGGCGTAGATGACCTCGCGGATGAGGTACTGGCTGACACGATCCGCCGCTCGGTAGGCGTTCGTGAACCGCCACGACGTGAGGACCGGATCGGCGGTCCAAGGTGGCGGATCTCCGGCGACGCGGCGCAGGTAGACGGCGTGACGTTCGGCCGCGAACCGCCAGTAGACGTCGAACAGAGGTGATCGGGCAGGCGCTGTCATCGCTCGCCCAGTCTCTCCCAGACCACAGCACCATGCACCCTTACCTCGACTGCCGGCGCCGGGCGCGCTCGCGCCCACGTCGGCGCGGAGGATCCGGGCCAGGACATCAGGATGCATGCCGACGCGTGCCTGCTAGCTGTACTGACCACGCACGTTGGTGACGGGCGCGTCGCCGTGACTGGGTGAGGACCTCCGGGTGAGGTGTGGAGCTGCTGAAGGCAACCACACGCCCCGGAGGTCCTCGTGTCGCACCGTAACTCGCCGCTGTCCCC
>DATLNJ010000081.1:0-16897 GCA_035536815.1 Frankiaceae bacterium | reverse complement strand
GAAGACGGCCCTGACGCCGTGGCAAACTCGCACCTACCGGGTGCCCTTCTGATGCGGTGAATCGTTCCCTAGACAAGATCGATTCTGTTGCAGCAGAAGGGCATCTCGGCTCTACGACGCGCGGCCACTCAACCGAGACGGTGGATCCGGGCTTAGGCGCGGGCTGGGGCAGCCCGCCCCTCCCTCCGGGGCGCTGCGCTGGCACTGAGCTGACAACCCCGCGCGCTCCGTGCGCCCCGGCTGCCTGCGCGCCCCTCCGCGCCGCCCGGCTCCTTGCGCCCCCTCAGCCGGCGGCGGCGGCTTTTAGGAGGCGGTCGATGGCCCCCATGTCGTCGTTGTCGATCACTGGCGAGCCGCCGGGCTTGGGGCCTTCCCAGTGGTGGTCGATGCCGGGGTTGAGTACGCCGTCGTTGCCCACCCAGACGTGGGGGCTGCCTTCTGCGGCGCCGTCGGCGGCAGCCCGCCAGTCGGCGATGACCGCGGCGCGGGCCCGGCCGTCGTCGAGCGCCGCGGCCAGGGCGGCGACGTCGATACCGGCCGTCTCGGCGGCGGCGAGGATCTCCGAACGCAGCGAGATGCAGCGGGCGTCGCGCCAGAACGCCTGGCGCAGCGCGAGGTCGAGCCGTTCGCTCGCGTCGAGGCCCTGCTCCTTCGCCGCCTGGACCGCCTCCAGCGCGGGCACCGTGGTGACCGGGTACAGCCAGTCCTCGCGCCACCACGGGCGCCAGCCGGCGTCCGGGATGAGCGGTGCGATCGCCGCCACCTCGGCACCGATGACGGCGCGGTGGGTGGGAACGTCGTTGAACAGCTCGATCGGGAAGCAGCGGTGCTCGAACCGCACCTCGTCCAGCCCCAGCGCGGCCCGGCGGGCGTGCAACCGCCACACGGTGAGCGAGGCCCAGGGGCAGCCGATGTCCGACCAGATCGTGACGTTCACGCGACAAGCGTCCCCGTCAAGGTCTCGGGTGAACCTGCCGATGGATCGAGAGCCATGACTTCCGCTCGTGTGGCCGTGGTCACCGACTCCACGGCATACCTCCCGGCCGGCGTAGCCGAGCGCTACGGCATCACCGTCGTACCGCTGCACGTGATCATGTCCGACGGAGAGGCCCGCGAGGGCGTGGACATGAGCCCGGCCGAGTTCGCCGAGTGGATCACCGCGCCCGGCCGTACCGCGTCGACCCGCCCGCCCGCGCCGGCGGCGTTCAAGGCGGCGTACGAGGCCATCGGCGCCCAGGACATCGTGTCGATCCACCTGTCCGCGAAGCTGTCCGGCACCCGCGAGTCGGCGGTGTCGGCGGCGTACGACCTGTTCGACAGTGGCGGGCCGCGCGTCAAGGTCGTGGACTCGCGCACCACCGCGATGGGTCTCGGCTTCGCCGTGATCGAGGCGGCGGAGTGCGCGGCGGCGGGCGGCGACGCGTTCGAGGTCGTCGCAGCGGCCGAGGCCAGCGCCCGGCGCACCGCGACCGTCTTCTACGTGGACACGCTGGAGTACCTGCGCCGCGGCGGCCGCATCGGCAAGGCGGCGGCGCTGCTCGGGACCGCGCTGGACATGAAGCCGTTGCTGCACATGGTGGACGGCGCGATCGAGCCGATGGACAAGGTGCGCAAGTCCGAGCGCGCGATCGCCAAGCTCGAGGACACGATCGTCGCCGCGGCCGGCGACGGGCCGGTGGACGTCGCCGTCCACCACCTCGCGGCCACCGACAACGCGCACGCCCTCACCGAGCGGCTGCGCGCCCGCATCCCCGGCCTCGTCACGCTGCACGAGAGCGAGGTCGGCGCGGTCGTCGGCGCCCACGTGGGGCCCGGCCTGCTCGGCGCGGTCGTCCACCGCCGCTAGCGTTACCGGCCGTGCGCGCGGCCGACGTCTTCGACCTGATCGACCGGCTGAACGACGCCGGCGTCGTCGCGTGGCTGGACGGCGGCTGGGCCGTGGACGCGCTGCTCGGCCGCGAGACCAGGCCGCACTCCGACCTCGACCTCGCCATGGACGGCGCGACACTGGACCGCGCGGTCGCACTGCTGACCCGCGACGGCTTCACCGTGCTGCGCGACGACCTGCCCGCCGCCGTGGCGTACCGGCACCCCGACGGCCGCGAGGTGGACCTGCACCCGCTGGTCCGCACGCCCGACGGCGGCGGCGACCAGGCGCAGCCGGACGGCACCTGGTGGCACTACGGCGCCCCGGTGACCGGAACCATCGACGGCCGGCCGGTGCCCTGTTGCGACCTCGACACCCAGCTGCGGGCGCACGTCGGCTACCCGCCGCGCGACACCGACCGCGCCGACGTGGCGGCGCTGGCGGCGGCGTTCGGGATCGAGCCGCCGGAGCCGTATCGGTCCTAGGGCGTGTCTCCCAATCCCGCAGCCTGCTGCGCATCGCCCAGCACGGCGCCTCGCGGCGTTGTCGAAGGGCCCGATAGCGCTGCTATCGCGCCCTTCTCCGCCTTGCGATGCACCGTTCTGGACGCCGCTCGCGACGGCCGGGGATTGAGAGACACGCCCTGGTAGGGCTTGGCGAAACGCCGTTCCGGATGCGCAGCGCGCCACCTTCCAGTGCCCCGGGAACTCTTCTCGTGCTGGGCCGCACTGGAAGTTGGCCGGGCCGCCGCGCGACGCAGCCGTTTCGCCAAGCCCTACCAGGGCGTGTCTCGTACGTCGTCGATCTGCTGCGCGACGCCCTGCCGGCACCTCGCGGCGTCGTCGCCGCCTCGCGATGCACCGGCAGGACCGCCGCTCGCGACGATCGCGACTTACGAGACACGCCCTAACGCGTCTGCGGCCGGGCCCGCGCCTTGCCCTCGCGGGCGATTTGCTTCCACCGCTGCACCTCGGCCTGCCGCAGCCGCGCGTCCTGCCGCCTGGCCAGGTGGTGCAGCTCGCGTTGCAGCTTCTGGTAGCTCTCCCAGCGGCGCGGGTCGAGAGTGCCGTCGCCCAGCGCGGCGAGGATGGCGCAGCCGGGCTCGGTGACGTGCGCGCAGTCGGTGAACCGGCAGTCCCGCGCCAGCGCCTCTACCTCCGCGAACGCCCGGTCCAGCCCCTCCGCCGCGTCCCACAGCTGCAGGCCGCGCAGCCCCGGCGTGTCGATGAGCACCGCGCCCCCGGGCAACGGGATCAGCTCGCGGTGGGTCGTGGTGTGCCGGCCCTTGCCGTCCCCCCGGATCGAAGTCGTGTGCAGGTGCGTGGCGCCGAGGAGGGCGTTGGCGAGGGTGGACTTGCCGACGCCGGAGGCGCCGAGCAGCACGACCGTGCGGCCCGGGGTGAGGTGGCCGCGTACGTCGTCCAGGCCGGTGCCGTCGACGACGCTGACGGCGTGTACGGGGCAGCCTGGGGCGGCGTTGCCGACGTCCCACAGGACGCTCGGGAGGTTGGCGCACAGGTCGGCCTTGGTGAGCAGCACGACGGGCTGGGCGCCGCTCTCCCAGGCGAGGGCGAGGAAGCGTTCGAGCCGCCGCAGGTTCGGCTCGGTGGCGAGCGCGACGACGACGAACACGACGTCGACGTTCGCGGCGAGCACCTGACCGACGGTGGCGCTGGCGGAGCCGTGCCGGACGAACGCCGTCCGCCGCGGCAGCACCGCCTCGATCAGGCCGGTCTCGGTGCCGACGGCGACCCAGTCGCCGACGGTCGGCAGCTCGGTCGGGTCGGCGGCGGCGTGGCGGAGCGCGCCGCTCACCTCTGCCCGGCCGGGGCCGGACTCGGTGAGGACGACGTACGACCCCTTGTCCGGTCGCGCGACGCGGGCCGGGTGACAGGTCTCGGAGAACGGGGCGAACTCGGTGTCCCGGCCGGTGTCCCAGCCGAGCTCGGGGAGCGTGGTCAACGCGGGAAGCCTCTCGGAGAGGGCGCCCGCGCGGCCGTCAGGCCCGGAGCGCCAAGGGGTGGGGGATGGGAAGAAACAGCACGCTCATGGCTCCCCACCTCCTCGTGTCGCGTCGCCGGTTGCGGAGCGCACCGTAGCGCGCGGCAGCCGCACCGCGCACGGGGTTTTCCTGCGCCGGTGCGATGGCGGCGAGGACCGGCACCGGCACTGACGTGGCGCGACGCGCACGGCACCGTCGTCGGCTGTCGTGAGACCGGCAAGGAGTGCCGGTTCGGCCCGCGCGGCGTCTTCCTTGGCCGCGCACGGTAACGGGTCTACGACGAGCGTTACCCGGTGGTGCAGCGGCAGATCGACTCGGCGCAGGTGATGGTGGCCACCGGGACGACCACGCAGGTGTCAACGCAGCTCAGCCGGCCCGGCCAGGTGGGGCAGATGCAACTGCCCGGTCCGGTCAGCTCACCGCCGCGGACGCCCGTCAGGTCTCCGGTGCTCAGCTCGGTCAACGTCTCGCGGCGCAGGCGCAGGGTCTTCCGCAACGGAGTGCTCCGATCGTGAGGGGATCCCCACGCTAGTCCTCGGCCTGCTCGTCGTCGTCGGAGGGCTCCCACGCCGCCAGGTCGCGCGCGATGTCCGCCTCGACCTCCGCCGGCGAGACGCCCTCCCACCGCGGCTGCCACCGGTGTACGCCCTCGTGCCCGGCCGCCCGCTGGCACGTGTGCCCCGTGTCGGTCGACACGGCCGAGAACACGCCCGGCACCGTGACCGGCTGCCCGCACCTCACACCGTCACCTCCTTCTGGATCGCGCCGCGCGGCGGCACCCAGCCGCCGAACGCCTCCTCCAGGTGGCGCGCCACCGCGATCGTCAGGTGGTCGTTGCCCGGTGCGGCGGCCACCTGAACGCCCAGCGGCAGCCCGCTCCGGTCCAGCCCGAGCGGCACCTGCGTGACTGGCAACTCGGCGACGTTGAGGATCGCCGTGTACGCGAACGTGAACGGCCGCCACACCGGCGCCCCGTGCTTCGGCGCCAGCGTCGGGAACGACGGGTAGAACAGCACGCCGTCCTCGCCGATCAGCGCCGTGAGCTCCTCCCGCAGCGCCCGCCCCAGCGCGCACAGCCGCCGCCCGCGCGCGGGGAGCAGCTCGGGGAACCGCTCGAAGATCGCCAGGCCGAGGGCGGGCAACGTGTGCGGCGACCGGCCGGCGACGTACCGCGCCACCTCGCGCCCGGTCGAGAACCGCCCGCCGTCGGCCAGCAGCGTCCGGAACGGCACCTGCCGCGCCTCCGACAGCATCGCGCCCCAGATGTCGAACGACCGCCGCAACGCCGCCACCTCGGCCACCCCCGCCCGCGCGCCGAGGGAACGCACCGTGGCGACCGCCCGCCGCTGCGCCGCGACCAGCTCCGGCGCCGGGTGGTGCCGGCCGTTCGTCTCGACGGAGACGACGTTGAGGGCGGAGAGGTCCACGGCGTCCGGCGTCACAGGCGAGCCGGCGAGGATGCGCAGCAACGGCAACAGGTCCTCCGCTCGCCGGGCGAGCGGCCCGGTGCACTGGTAGCGCTGCATGCGTTCGTCCGGGTCGACCGGGAACTGGCCGTCGTTGGGGACCAGCCCGGCCGTGGGCTTGTGGCCGAACACGCCGTTGAAGAACGCCGGCATCCGGATCGAGCCGCCGATGTCGCTGCCCAGCCCGAACGGCGCGTACCCCGCCGCCACCGCGGCGCCCTCGCCGCCGCTGGACCCGCCGACGATGCGGGTCGGGTCGTAGGGGTTGTTGGTGCGGCCGTAGACCTTGTTGTCGGACTCGAACCACATGGCCAGCTCGGAGACGTTGGTTACGCCGATCGGGATGGCGCCGGCCGCCCGCAGCCGCCGTACGGTGACCGCGTCCTCGGTGGCCGGCCGGCCCACCCGGGCGGCCAGCCCGGCGGTGTTCGGCATCCCGGCGACCGCGAACGTCTCTTTTATCGTGCACGGCACCCCGTGGAACGGCGGCAGGTCGCCGCCGCGCGCCACGGCGGCGTCCGCGGCGTCCGCCTCGGCCCGCGCCGCGTCGAACCGGTCGGCCACGAGCGCGTTGACCTGCGGGTTCAGGCGCTCGACCTGCGCGATCGACGCCTCGACGAGTGTCCTGGAGGTGACCTCCCCGGCGCGCACGCGCCGCGCCAGCTCGGTGCCCGAAGCGGTCGACATGGGGGCATTGAAGCCGTTCTCCGGGCGTGGCGCAGGTTTCAAGAGGCGCCAGAACGAGGAATAGGGAACACTCTGGCCGCCCCGTACGTTCTCACGGGCGCTTGACCCCGCACCAGTGACGCCGATAAGGAAGCCATGACCCAGTCGCAGGACTACGACACCCGCAAGTCGAGCTCGCTCGAGGCCGAGGACAGCCTCGAGGAGATCATCACCCGCAAGCCGGAGCAGCCGGTCGGCGTGGCGGAGGACGAGAACGAGCTCGCCTTCGAGATGGAGCTCGCGGGCGCCGAGGAGATCAACGACGAGCTGGCGATCCGGCCCGTCCCGAAGCAGGCGAACGAGTTCACCTGCTCGTCCTGCTTCCTCGTGAAGCACCAGAGCCAGCTCACGGACCGGAAGAAGAACCTCTGCCGCGACTGCGTGTAGCCACGTAGCTTCCGGCCGACGACTCGAGCGCTCACGCGCCGCCCCGTGGGGCGGTGGTGGGCGCTCGTCGGCGTTTTCGACCGGTTTCGCACACTTCGGCCGCCGTCCGCGACGCCCCGCGGCGACGCCCCGCCGCGACGCCCCGCCGCCCCAACTGCCAGTGCCCCGGCCGCCCCACGCGTGCGGCGCGGCACTGCCAGTTGAGGGCGCCCGCCACGCCGGCGGCCCGCACGAACTTCCAGTGCCCCGGCCGCCCCACGCGTGCGGCGCGGCACTGCCAGTTGAGGGCGCACGCCGCGCCGCACCCCCTCCGCCACCTCACGCGTGCGGCGCGGCACTGCCAGTTGCGCTGGCGCCCGGTCAGGGACGACTAGGCCCGAAACCGTCCTAATGGGCCATGTTCGCCGCCGCGGCGGTGCCCGAGGCTGAACCCATGAGCGCGTACCGCCGCTTCCCGGCTCCGGACCCGGATGGGCTCCGTGAGCTGCGCGGCATGGTGGCGTTCCGAACGGCGCCCGGCACGGCGGCTGTTGTAGGGGCGGTCGCCGTGCCGGTGCCCCGCCTCGCGGCGGTCGTCGAGAACGACATCGCACCCGTCGAGGAGGAGACAGCGGCGCCGGACGCCGTCGTGGCCGACCTCGTCGAACGGGCCCAGGCGGGCAATGCGGACGCGTTCGGGCAGCTCTACGACCGCTACGTCGACACGATCTTCCGCTACGTCTACTACCGGGTCGGCAGCCAGCCGCTGGCCGAGGACCTGGTCAGCGAGACGTTCCTGCGGGCGTTGCGGCGCATCACCAGCTTCACCTGGCAGGGCCGCGACTTCGGCGCCTGGCTGGTGACGATCGCGCGCAACCTCATCACCGACTACTACAAGTCCAGCCGCTACAAGCTCGAGGCGCCGACGGGCGAGATGCTCGACGCGGACCGGACCGTGGACGGCCCGGAGAACCTCGTCCTCGACAGCCTCACGAACGTCACCCTGCTCCGGGCCGTGAAGATGCTCGGCGCGGAGCAGCAGGAGTGCGTCGTGCTGCGGTTCCTGCAGGGCTTCTCGGTGACCGAGACGGCCCTCGCGATGGGCAAGACCGACGGCGCGATCAAGGCGCTGCAGTACCGCGCCGTCCAGTCCTTGAAGAAGCTGCTGCCGGCGGAGCTGGTGCTGTGACCACCCAGGCGTGGCCCGACCGGGCCATCTTCGGAAATGGCCCGGACGAGGGCGCATCGCCGCCGGTCGCGGCGTCGTTGCTCGTCTTGGAGGCGAGCTCATGACGATCAACACGCGCCGCTCGGCGAGCTTCGACCGCGCGCTCAGCGTTCCCGGCAACCCCGCGGACCCCGCCGTCGCGGGCCTGCTGGCCGTGGCCGGCGCGCTGGCGGCGGTGCCGCAGGTGGCGACGCCGGCGTTCCGCGACGGCCTGCGCGCCCGGCTGATGGCCGAGGCCGCGCAGCTCGCGGAGCTCGCGGCGGCGGCGACAATGGTCCCGGCACCGGCGGCGGCCCCCGCGCCGCCGGTGTCGCCCATGCAGGCGCTCGCGAAGGCGCTCGCCAAGCCGGCCATGCAGGTCGCGTCCGGCGGCCTGGCCGCCACCATCGCCGCGACCGGCGTCGGCATCGGCGCCTCCCGCTCGCTGCCCGGCGACCGGCTCTACGGCCTCCGCGAGGCGGTCGCCGGCCTGCGCGGCGGCGACGCCGGCACGCTGGCCGGCGCCGAGACCCGCGTCAACGACGTCCTCGCCCTGCTGGAGCGGGACGGTGCCGGCGCGCTCGGCGAGGTGCAGGCGACGCTGGACGACCTCAAGGCCGACCTCGACCGGCTCACCGCCGACCTGCTGGCGCAGGTGCGCACCGGCTCGCGGGAGGCGTACGACCGCCTGCACGCCGAGGTCACCAAGCTGACCGACCTGCTGCAGACGCTGCGCGGCCGGCTGCCCGCCGGCGCGCTCGACGAGCTGGACGCCGCCATGTCCACCGTCAACGCCACCCGGGCGCAGCTCGCGGCGATCCCGCTGCCCGGCGGCGTTCCCGGCCTGCCCGGCCTGCCCGGCACGCCCGGCCGGCCGCGCCCGACCGACGGCCCCGCCGCGACGTCGAGTAACAAGCCGGTTGCGCCGTCCACGAAGCCCTCAAGCCCAGCGCCGACGACGCCGACGACGATTTCACCGAGCGAGCCGCCGGTCGCACCGCCTACCATGACGGTGCCGCCGACGACACCGCTGCCGACCGTGAAGCCGACGCTTCCGGTACCGGCGCCCACGGTGCTCCCGTAGGCGCGACGAGCTCCGGCGCTCGCCCGTAGTTGTAGGGGCTACGGGCGAGCGTCCGGGTCGGCCGCTCCCGCCAGCGCCCGCGCCGAGTGCGCTTGCAGCTCCGCCCACACCGCGCCCGTCTGGTCCGCGCAGATCACGACGAGGTCGCCGGGGTTCGCCTTCTCCATCGCCCGCCGCGCCGAGGCCAGCTCGTCCAACACGATCTCCAAGTCACGGCAGCGCGAGTCCTTCGCACCCCGCACGCCGTCCGCGACCAGTGCCGCGGTCTCGCCCGGCTTGCGCCGCCGCAGGTTGCGGTCCTCCCGCACGATGATCGAGTCGAAGTGCGGCGCCGCCGCCTCGCCCAGCTCGCGCATGTCCTCGTCGCGCCGGTCGCCCGCCGTCGAGATGACGCCGATCCGGCGGGTCTTCTCGATCGACCCGCCCGGGCGCGGCTCGGCCAGCCTCTCCACGAAGTCGCCGAGCATCCGCATGCCGGGCGCGTTGTGGCAGTAGTCCACGACCACGCGGATGCCGTCGATGTCGGTGACGTTGAGGCGTCCCGGCGCCAGGTAGAACGACGTCGTGAACGTCCGCAGCCCCTGCCGGATGTCGTGCAGGTGCGCACCGGCCGCGAACGCCGCGCCGGCCGCCGCCATGGCGTTCTGGACGTTCATCAGCGCCTTGCCGTCGAACGTCGCCGGCAGCAGGTGCGTCCACGCGAGTTGCATCGAACGCCGCCCGTGCCGGATGACGACCATGTCGCCGAGCGCGGAGCGTTCCAGCACGACGGCGCGGCCGCCGTTGTGGCAGTGCTCCTCGACCAGGTCGTTCCGCGCCTGCATGGAGAACCACACGACCTCGCCGGCGCAGACCTCGCCCATGGCGGCGACCAGGGGGTCGTCGGCGTTGAGCACGGCGAAGCCGTCCCGCGGAACGGCCTCCACGACGACCCGCTTGACCCGCGCCAGCTCCTCCAGCGTGTCCACGCCGCCGATGCCGAGGTGGTCGGGGGCGACGTTGAGGACGACCGCGACGTCGTTGCGCTCGTAGCCGAGCCCCTCGCGCAGGATGCCGCCGCGCGCCACCTCGAAGACGGCGAAGTCCACGCTCGGGTTCTGCAGCACCATCCGCGCCGACTTCGGGCCGGACGCGTCGGCGCGGATGACCAGCCGCTCGTCCACGACGATGCCGTCGGTCGAGGTCATGCCGACCGTGCGGCCCATGCCCTTGAAGACGTGCGCGATCATTCGCGACGTCGTCGTCTTCCCGTTGGTGCCGGTGACGCCGATGATCGGGATGCGGCTGGGGGAGCCGGGCGGGAACAGCAGGTCGAGCACCGGCTTGGCGACGTACTGCGGCTCGCCCACCGTCGGGTGCGTGTGCATGCGGAAGCCGGGCGCGGCGTTGACCTCGACGATGGCGCCGCCGGCCTCGCGCACCGACTGCGTGATGTCGGGGGCGACGAAGTCGATGCCGGCGACGTCGAGGCCGACGACGCGGGCGGCGTTCTCTGCGATCTCGACGTTGTCCGGGTGGACTTCCAGCGTGCGGTCGATGGAGATGCCGCCGGTGCTCATGTTCGCGGTCAGCGTGAGCGTGACGGCGGCGCCCTTCTCGGGGACGTCGTCCAGCTCGTACCCCTGCGACCTGACCAGCTCCTCGGCCCGCTCGTCCAGCTTGATACGGGTCAGCACCTTCTCGTGGCCGACGCCGCGGCGCGGGTCGGCGTTGGTCTCCGCGACCAGGTTCCGGACGCTCTGCACGCCGTCGCCGACGACGTGCGCGGGCACGCGTTCGGCGCAGGCGGCGAGCCGGCCGCCGACGACGAGGAACCGGTAGTCGCTGCCGGTGAGGTACTGCTCCACGATGACCCACCCGCGCCGCGCCTCCCCCTGCGCGAACGGGAACGCGTCGCGCACCGCCTGCTCGTCGCGCAGGTCGAGCCCGACGCCGCGGCCGTGGTTGCCGTCCAGCGGCTTCACGACGACCGGGTAGCCGATCCGCTTGGCGAACGCCACCGCGTCGTCGTCGTGGCGCACGACCTCGCTGCGCGGGACCGGGAGGCCGGCGTTGGCGAGCAGCCGCAACGTCAGCGACTTGTCGCCCGCGATGTCCGTCGCCAGGGCGCTGGTCCCCGACGTCATGGTGGCGCGGATGCGCTTGGCGTAGACGCCCTGGCCGAGCTGAACGAGCGACCCCTCGTTGAGCCGGATGAACGGGATGTCGCGCAGCCCCGCCTCGTCCAGCAGCGCCTGCGTGGACGGGCCGAACGCCGTCCGCTCCGCGTCGAGCAGGAAGCGTTCGAGCCCGGCGTCGTAGTCGAACGCCGGGTCCGGCGACACCAGGTCGTTGAGCAGCCGGATCGCGAGCTGCCCCGCGGCCGTGCCCACCTGCTCGTCCACGTAGGCGTAGACGACGTGGTGCTGGCGCGGCGTCTTGCCGGGCTTGGTCTTGCCGCGCCGGGTGTCGAAGCCGGCCTCCTGCTGCAGCTCCAGCGCGGCGTGCTGGACGACGTGCGCGATGCCGGTGCCCTCCCGCAGCCGCGGGCCGAGCAGGCTGCCGGTGTCGGAACAGGTGTGCCGGGCGAGCCCGGGCAGCCGTTCGAGCAACGCGTCCATGACGGCCGGCAGCCGGTCGCTCGGCCAGTCCTCCAGCGACCCGAGGTCGACGAGCAGGTTGATCGCCGGGCCCCGCGACCAGTAGTTGTGCCCGCGGTACACGCGGGTCTCGACCACGGCGAGGTCGGGGGAGGGGGCGCTCACTCGCGACCCCGGTCGATCGGCGTCACGGTGCTCTCCTTCGTGGCGTCGGGGGCGGCGCTGCGCGCCTTCCGCTTGCTTGCCCGTCTCGCGGCGCGTTCGACCACCGTGTCGTACGCGCCCTCGGCGGCGATCCGCCGGGCTAGCAGCCGGTTCAGCCGCTTGCCGATGACGACCTCGGGGTCGTCCTCCTGCCGCTCCTCGGGAACGAGCGAGCGCGAGCGCAGGTCGAACCGCGCGCCGTTCGGCAGCGAGTGCAGCACGACGTCGGAGACCAGTAGCGGCTGGGTGCGCTTCGCGGCGTACGCACTCGTCTGCATGTGCAGCCCGTCGAACACCGTCACGGCGCCCTTGCCGAGCACCTCGACGTAGCGGCCCTCGGTGACGACGATCGCGGTGTCCTCGTCGATGCCGAGGCCGAGCAGCTGCGGCGAGTGCGCGACGAGCGCGAGCAGGCGGCCGTAGCGGTTCCGCTGGCTGAAGTGCTGGTCGACGATGATGCCGTCCACCAGCCCGAGCCCGGCGGCGAGCTGCACCATCCGCTCCTTCGGGGTGGCGCCCTCGGCGCCGCTCGCGACCATGTGCGTCGCGACGACCGACGCGCCTGCCGAGGTGCCGCCGACGACGGCGCCGGCCTCGTACGCGCGGTGGATCGCGTCGCCGAGCCGGGTGCCGGCCACGACCGAGGACAGCTTCGCCTGGTTGCCTCCGGTCATGAAGACGCCGGTGGCGTCGTCCAGCAGCGCCGCGCAGGCCGGGTCGTCCGCCTCGGCGCGGGTCTCCGGCCGCAGCCCGCGCACCGTGGCGACGCCGATGTTCTCGAAGAGCTGGCGGTAGACGTTCGTCGTCGTGTCGCCGAGCGAGGAGGCGGTCGAGATGACCGCGATGGTGCCGGCCGGGCCGCCGGCCAGCCGGGCGAACCGGTTGAGGATGGTGCGCTTCCCGAGCTTGTCCTCGGCGCCGCCGATCACCATGACCACGCCGCGCGGCGCGTCCGGATCGGGCTGCTCGACCATCGTCGGAGCGTAGCGGGACGGCGCGCCGACCCGCGCCGACCCGGCCGACCGCGAGTGTGGCGCGGTTGCCTAGTAGCGGGCGAACCAGTCGTGTGCGAGCGTGCCGGTGGTGCTGCGGTAGAAGGTATCGACGCGCCCGGCTGCCCAGGAGACGGCAGACGGCCCCTTGCCTCTCGTGGCCATGTTCTGCCACGCCTGGAACGCACCGCCTTCCTGCGTACGCCAGCGGTGCCACGTGTACCCAGTCGTGGTCGCGATGAAGATGTCGAGCCGTCCCAGCCCCCACGAGGACGCGCCAAGGCTGTCGGAGCGCGTGGCCCGGAGGGACGTGCCGGCGGTGAGGTGCTTCCATGCCGAGAAGCGCGTGCCGCCGAAGTACGACGTCCACACGCGGCCGGTCGTGTCGCGCGCGACGAGGTCGATACGCCGGTCGGCGCCGGATGCGGTGGCTGGCGCGCCCTCGAACGTCGCCGACGTGCCCGCCGGCAGCGCGATCGTCAACGTGCGCAGCGAGTTCCAGCGGCCGCCCGCGTAGTAAGCCTGGACGACCTTGCCGTTGTTGACTGCGAAGAGATCGATCCGTCCCGGCGCCATGGACACCGCGGACGGGTTGCTCTGAATCGTCCCGCCGATCGACGGCCTGACCCACGGCTGCCACGAACCGTTGCGGAAGTACTTCTGCCAGAGCGTCCCGTCGGTTGCCCGGGCGAAGACGTCGAGGCTGCCCTTCGTCTGCGACACCGCGCTGACCCGGCCGGTCAGCGTCTTTCCGCTCGGACGGCCGAGCGACGGCGCCGCCGTCCAGCGCCCGCCGGGGCGGAGGTAGCGCTGCTGGAGCATGTTGTCGCGCAGGTAGAAGACGTCCAGGCTGTGCGGTTCCTGTGATGTGACGGTCGTGCCGACGTCGACCGGCACGTTCAGCTCCTGTCGGTACCACCCGGCCGGTGCGGCGGGGTCTGACTGTACCGGCGGCGCGGTCGACGCGGAGCTGACCCGAATGAACAGCGTGTTCTTGCCGCTCGGCTCGTTGTGGTACTTGCGGAACACACCCTGGATCGAGCTGTCGCCCGGCTTCGTCGTATTGCCCTCGATGGTCGTGTAAGTGCCGGCGGAGTTCGGCGGCTGCTCGACGATGCCTATGTGCCGCTTCGGATACGCGAAGTCACCGCCGCCATCCGTGTCCCACGCGACCAAGTCGCCCGCGACCGGCGTGCTGACGACGGACAGACCGTTGCGCGATCCCTTCGCGAGGGCCACCCATTCCCCCACGGACGCGCTGCGAACGGAGGTTGCGCCGGTCTGCGCCATGACCCAGCTGACGAACGTGGCACACCATGCGTACTTCGCCGTGGAGTCGTAGCGCCCGACCGCGCTGCCGTAGGTGTTCGCGCGCGCGCTTCCTTCACGGACACCGACCTCGCGCGCGGCCGTCGTGGCGATCGACTGCCGCACGTCGGCCTGGGCAGACGGCGGGATGGCGAGGAACGACGTGACGAAGGCGAGAACGGAGACCGACGCGGCAATCGGTCGGCAGGTGAGTCTCGAACGCAACGAACTCGCCTTTCGTTGACGAAATGGGCGCAGTGAGAATGACGCATCGTAGCGACCGATGCGCACCGTGGCTACACCCGATTGCGTCGAGTCGTTTCGGCGACACGTGATTTGCCGGCGCCCCGAGCGCGCGAACGGACGGGACTCGCGCGGCCGCCCCTACCGCTTCGGTGGCATCCACTCCTCGAACCACCCGACGATCCGCGTGATCCAGTCCAGCACGCCGGGGTAGCGGCGCACGCCGTGACCCTCGCCCGGGTAGATCGCGCAGGCGGCCGGCACGCCCCGTTCGCGCAACGCCTGGAAGAACTCCAGCGCCTGCCCAGGCGGCGTGCAGCGGTCGACGTCCCCGGCCGTCAGGAACGTCGGCGTCCGCACCTTGTCCGCGTGCAGCAGCGGGCTGCGCTCCTCGCGGATCGGGTCGTCGAGCGGGCCGACGAAGATCGAGTCGAAGAACGCGATGTTGCTGGTGAAGTGCTGGCTGCGCCAGTCGGTGACCGGCGACAGCGCGCACGCCGCCGCGAACCGGTCCGGCGCCTGCGTCACGAGCCAGGACGTCATGAACCCGCCGTGGCTGCCGCCGACGACGCCGACCCGCGCCGGGTCGACCACGCCCTCGGCGACGAACGCGTCGAGGCCGGCCAGGTGGTCGTACGTCTCCGCGCCGCCCATGTCGCCGACGACCAGTTCGGCGTACGCCTGCCCGCGGCCGCTGGAGCCGCGGACGTTGGGGAGGAGGACCGCGTAGCCGCGGGAGAGCAGCGCGGTGAGGAACCGCTGCCGCTCCGGCGCGCGCGACGACTCGCGGGCGACCGGGCCGCCGTGCACGACGAGGACGGTGGCGTACGGCGCCTCGCCCACCGCGGGCGTGTAGAGCAGGCCCTGGATCTCCAGCCCGTCCGGCGCCGTCCACGTGACCTGCCGCTCGGTGCCGAACGCCGCCGGGTCGCCTTCGTAACCGAGCACGCGCACGGCGCGGTCGGTGTCACGGCCGAGGAGCGCGAGCTGCGAGGGGCGCTCCCAGCCGGTGAGCTTCGCGACGTGCGTGCCGTCCGGCAACGTCACCGGCGGTTCCCAGATCGTGGCCGGGCCGGCCCACTCCTCGGTGACGGTGCCCGTGGTGACGTCAACGGTGCCGAGGACGCAGTCGAAGCCGCGCTCGCCGCCGAACACCAGCGTCGTCGCGTCCCGCCAGTGCAGGTGCGTGACGTCGGTGCGGTTCGTCGCGAGCGGTCGCGCGGTGCCGTTCTCGATCAGCAGCACGTCGCCGGCGACGGCCCAGCGGTCGCTCGCCCGCCCCTCGACGACCGCGAGCCGCGCGCCGTCCGGCGTCGCCGCCGGCCAGCCGAGCTGGCGCCCGCCGCCGGCCCGGTGCACGACCGTCTCCTGCCCCGTCGCCACGTCAACCAGCGCGAGCGTGGCGTCGTACCAGGCGTCCTCGCCGGGGCTCTCCGAGACGATCGCGGCGACGGCGTCGTTGCCGCACCAGACCGCCTCCCAGACGTTGAGCCGCTCGCGGGAGAACGCCGCCAGCGTCCGGCTCGCGACGTCGTACCGCCAGGCGCGGCGCCACAGTGTCGCGTCGTCGTTGGTCTCGACGCGCGGCAGCCAGTCCGGCCGTTCCTCGTCGTCGGTCTTGATCCGGCCTGAGCCCTCGACGCCCGACTTCTCCGCGTCCGCCCCGGCCACGCCGAGCAGCAGCGACCGGCCGTCCGGCGACCACGACAGCCACTCGACCGAGCCGTCCACCTCCGGCGCGGCCCACGCCTCGCCGAGCCGGCCCGCTTCGAGCAGGAACAGTCCGAACCGGCCGGCGTGCTTGCGGTCGGAGAGGAACGCGATCGTGGCGCCGTCCGGCGACCAGGCCGGCTCGCGGTCGTCGTTCGGCCCGGCGGTGACCTCCTCGACCTCGCCGGTCGCGACGTCGACGACGCAGACCCGGGACACCGGGTCCTTGTCCACCGCGTCGCGCCGGCTCCCGGTGAACGCCACCCGCGTGCCGTCGGGGGAGGCGCTGAGCTCGCTGGCTGCCGTGACGTGGCCGAACGGCTCGTTCAGCCGCCGATACAGGTCGGCGAGGTCGGCGTAGAGCGAGGTGTCGCGGACGTCGGGCTGCATGCCACGCAGGGTATGCCGCGGGTCAGAGCTCCGCTTCCTCGACGCCCTGCACGAAGACGGCGCCGTCCCACCGGGTCCGCGCGTACTCGACGTCGGCACCGTCGGCGTACGGCGACGACAGCGTGACGACGACGGTGCACGGGAACCGGTACCCGACCCGCCAGCCGGTGTGCTGGTCGCGCGGGACGTGCGCGCCGGACGGCCAGTCCGCCGAGAGCGCCTCGGACGCCATCCGGTCGAGCTCGGGTGCGGCGTCCGGGCACTGCGTCGTCTGCCACCGCCGGTCGCCGACCGCGGCCTCGATCTCGTCCGACCACTCGGACCGGTCCACGCCCGCGCCGAACGCGAACGTGTACGCGTTGCCGCCGTCCTTCGACAGCAGGATCGCGACGCCGACGAACGTGTCGTCGTTGTCGCGGGTTAGTTGCTGCACGCGCTCGACCGACTCGTCGTCGCTGCGTACCGGCCCCGCGTCGTACAGCGCCCGCCAGGTGGTGTCGTACCGCGTCGCGCCCGGCGTGGGGGCCGGCGGCGTCGTCGCGGTCGCGGCCGTCGCCGGCCGGCGGCGGTCGGGCGTGCCCGCGGTGACCGCGACGGTGCCCGCGGTGGCGAGCGCCGCGGAGGTGCCGGCCGCCACCGCCGCGCGGCGGCGCGCGGTGCGCTGCCGGACCCGCGCGTGGACGGCGCCGACCGGGTCGGGGTGCGTCATGGAGCGGGCGGTCGCGTCGTCGAGCAGGGCGCGGAGGTCAGGCA
>DATLNJ010000080.1:0-29518 GCA_035536815.1 Frankiaceae bacterium | reverse complement strand
GAGGTCTCGATCCCCAGGATCAGCGGCTCGCTCATCCGGTCATCATCACCAGGGCGTCGGCGCCGGACGGCTGGTAGTACCCCTTGCGGACGGCGACCGGCCGGAAGCCGAACCGCTCGTACAGCGCGATCGCGGCGGCGTTGTCGACCCTGACCTCCAGCCCCACCCGGTCGAGCCCGCGCCGCTTCGCGTCGTCCAGCAGCGCTGTCAGCAAGGCGGCACCGAGCCCGCGCCGCTGCTGGTCCGGCGCTACCGCGATGTTCTGGACGAACGCCTCGTCCGGCATCGCGGCCAGGCCGGCGTAACCGACGACCCGGTCGTCCTCGGTGAGGACGACGTAGGTGCGTGAGTCGCCCTGCGCGAGCTCGTTCCAGAACATCTCCGGCGACCACGCGTCGTCGAACAAGGCGTGCTCCAGCTCGGTCACCGGCTCGATGTCCCACCAGCGCATCCGGCGGATCACGCCGTCACCTTCTTCGGCGGGCCGGGCGGGACCGCGTCCGGGCGGCGCAGGTACAGCGGCGTGAGGTCGCGGCGCGGCGCGTCGAACAGCCGCCGCGCGTCCGGGTACTCCGGGTCCGCGACGTCGAAGCCGTCGAACGCCTCCGGGTAGAGCCGCGGCCCGGCGCCCGCGACGCGCGTGACACCGTTGGCGCGCAGGGCAACGGCTGCGTCGGCGGGCTTGGTCACGTGCGGTCCGTCGGTGCGCACGCCGCCGGCGTCGTACGCGGCCCAGTAGACCTCGCGACGCCGCGCGTCCGTGGCGACGGCGATGCCGGGCGCGGCGAGGGCGTCGAGCGAGCAGACGCCGTACGCGGGGACCCCGAGCGCGTGGGAGAGCGCCTTCGCGGTGACGATGCCGACCCGCAGCCCGGTGAACGGCCCCGGGCCGACGCCGACGACGATCGCCTCGACGTCACGCAACCGGCCGCCGGCCACGCGTTGGATCAGCGGGGTGAGCAGCTCACCGTGCCGGTTGGCGGCGACGACCGTCTCGGCGGCGCCGTCGGAGGTGGCGACGGTCACCGCCGGCGTGGACGTGTCGAACGCGAGCAGCACGCGTTCGACAGTAGTAGGGCTTGGCGTAACGGGCCGCTTCGCCCGGGGGGCGACCCCAACTTCCAGTGCAGCCGAGCACGAGAAGACTTCCACCGCACTGGAAGTTGGCGCGACTCGCCACGCCCCTACGACCCCGTGCGCTGCTGCCACCGCCGCAGCGCCCGCACGATCCGCTCGTCGCTGCGGAACCCCCACACCGTCATGGCGACCAGCTTGATCGGGCGGCGCCGGCCGCGGACGTACAGCGCGGGGCAGGGCCGCGACTGCGCCGGGTACTCGATGAGGGCGCGCTCGCCGATGCGGCGGACGTCGGCCCAGCGCACGACGTACGTCGCGAACACGTTGCGCACGACGAGCCGCTTGGTGTCGGCGGTGACCTTCACCGTCGCGCCTCGCCACACGCCTGCAGTGACGAGCGCCGCGAGCACCGCGTACCCCGGGTACAGCAACGGCGTCCCGTCGACCAGGCCCATCAGCCCTGCGCCGGCGAAGCCGCCGTACAGGCCGCCCTGGAACGCGAAGAACGCGCGGCTCGTCCTCGACGTGTACTCCTCGCTCACCCGGCGAACTGCGCCACCAGCTCGCGCTTGAGCACCTTGCCGCTCGGGCCGAGGGGGAACGCGTCCACGAAGTGCACGACGCGCGGGTACTTGTACGCCGCCAGCTGGCCCTTCGACCAGTCGACGATCTCCTGCGACGACACGTCGGCGCCCTCCGGCGACCGGACGACGACGGCGCAGACCTCCTCGCCGTGCGTCTCGTCGGGCACCGCGATGACCGCGACCTGCGCGATGGCCGGGTGCCGCAGCAGGACCTCCTCGACCTCGCGCGGGTACACGTTGAACCCGCCGCGCAGCACCATGTCCTTCTTGCGGTCCACGATCGAGATGAAGCCGTCCTCGTCCTTGGTGCCGAGGTCGCCGGACCGGAACCAGCCGTCCACGATCGCCGCCCGCGTCGCCGCCTCGTTGTTGAGGTACCCGGTGAAGACGTTGTGGCCGCGGATGACGACCTCGCCGATGTCGCCGGTGCCGACCAGCTCGATGCGATCCTCGACCTCGGCCTTCGCGATCTCGACGTCCACGCCCCAGATCGGCGTCCCGACGGTGCCGGGCTTGCGGCCGATGAGCTCCTGGTTGAACGTCGCGACCGGCGACGTCTCCGACAGCCCGTAGCCCTCGTAGATCTCCGACCCGAACGTCTCCCGCCACTTGTCCATCACGGCCATCGGCAGGCTGGCGCCGCCGGAGACGGCGATGCGCAGCTGCGGCAACGTGCTCGGGTCCGAGCCACGCGCGGCCTCCAGCAGCGCGATGTACATCGTCGGTACGCCCTCGAACACCGTGACGCCGTACCCGCTCAGCGCGTCGAGCGCGGCCGGCCCCTCGAAGCGCGGCATCAGCACCAGCGTCGCGCCGGCCCGGAAGCCGGCGTTCATCGCGCAGGTCTGCCCGAACGAGTGGAACAGCGGCAGGCAGCCGAGGATGACGTCGTCCGGGCTGATCCCGATGACGTCGAACGACGACACCGTGACGTTCATGACGACGTTGTAGTGGGAGAGAACCGCACCCTTCGGCTTCCCCGTCGTGCCGCTCGTGTAGAGGATCACCGCGTCGTCGGTGGGCTCGCGCTGGACGTACGTCTCGACCGGCGTCGCCTCCTTCGCCAGCGCGTCGAGCGCGGGCAGGCCGGCGTCGCCGGAGCCGAGGACGGTGAGGACGGGCACGTTCGCCAGCTCGGCGCCCTTCGCCCCCTCGCCGAGGAGCGGGCCGGCGCAGACCAGCGCCTTCGCGCCGGAGTCCTCGAGGACGTACGCGATCTCCTCCGCCTTGAGCAGCGCGTGGACAGGGACGACCACACCGCCGAGGGCGAGGACGCCGAAGTACGTCTTCGGGAAGTCGGGGACGTTCGGGATGAGCACGGCGACCTTGTCGCCCGGGCCGATGCCGGCGGCGTCGCGGAGGGCGGCGGCGTAGCGGCGCGCGTCGGCCCACAGCTCGGCGTACGTCGTGCGGCTCGGCCCCATCACGACGGCGGTGCGGTCCGCGTGGCGGACGGCGGACTCGGCGAGGATCGTCGCGATCGACAGCGTGGCCATGGCAACTCCCGGGGGCTCGGTCCTGTGAGCGCCGATTGTGCCCCCGACTACATCGCCGCGCGCAACGGCGGTATGTCGCCAACGGTCACCACGGGGTTCTCCGTGTCGTACGCCGCCGTGGTGAGGAACATCCGCACCCGCGGGCCCACCTGCACCTTGACGACGGCGAACACCGGCGGGCTGAAGTACGACTCGACGGCGACCCGCACGATCTCCGACGCCTTCACGTTGCGCCGCGCGGCCTCGGCGAAGACGCGGTCGGCGAGCGCGGTGGGGATGCGCGCGGAAAGCACCTGGTTGCCGGACGGCCGCCGCTCGATCGCGACCGGCTCGTCCTCCCACTCGTCCGGGTCCTCGCTGTGCGCGAGGACGTCGTCGGCGTCGCTCATGACCTCGCCCACCACTTCTTCTCGTCGTCCGTCGCGGCCCGCGCCGTGACGACCCGCCACCAGCCCGGCCGGCCCGGCACCTCGGCGATGAAGACCGCCAGGAAGCGACCGCCGCCGTCCGCGCCGATCATCTGGTGCGTCGCCGCGCGCCCCTTCCGGTTCCGGCGGAACTTCGGGTACATCAGCCACACGTCCCGGACGTCCCACACCGTCAGGCCGTGCCGCGCGATGTGCTCGATGTTGTCGTCGTCCCAGACCCAGTCCGCGATCCACACCCGCGGTTCCCCCGTTGCCGATTCTGTCTACGTATGTAGACTGCCGTAGACACCGACCCCCGTCAACAGGAGACGCGCCGTGCCGACGATCGAGTACGTCACGCTCGCCAACCACGTCGAGGCCATCAACGGCCTCCTCTACATGCTCGGTGCCGGGTGGACCGAGATCCACCCGCCGGTCGACCCGGAGGGCCGCCTCGGCCCCGCGCACTTCGGCATCGGCGTGAGCGTCCTCGTCGGGTGGAACGAGACCAACCAGCGCTTCCCCGTCGAGCTGACCATCACCCACGAGGACGGCGGCGAGCCGCTTGTCCGCGTCGAGGGCATGATCGAGCAGGGCCGCCCGCCCGGCCTGCCGCCGGGCTCGGACCTGCGCAGCGTGCTGGGTCTCGACGCCGACGTGCAGTTCCCACAGCCCGGCGGCTACGAGGTCCGGGTGTCGCTGCCGGGCGAGTCGAAGGCCGTGGCGTTCCGCGTCGTGGTCCCCGAGCCGCAGCGCCCGATGCGCGGCGCAGGGCCGACGTCGTACTGACCGTTCGCAGGCGGTTCGCGGCCGCGGCGGCGGTGGCGGCCGCCGGCTGCTTCGTCGCCGCCTTCGCCGGCGTGCGGCTGGACACGACCTTGCTCGCGCTCGCCGCGCTGAACGCGCCGGCGTGGTGGGCGCTGGCCGGCTGGGCGCTCGCGGTGGCAGCCGCGGTGCTGTTCCGCCCGCGCCGCCGGGTGGCCGTCGCGCTGGTCGTCGTGGGCGTGCCGCTCGCGGGTTTCTCGCTGTTCGCGATGTCACTCGGCTCGCCACCGGCCAGCCGGCTGCTCGCGACGACCCCCGGGCCCGGCTCGTACGAGCTGCGGCTGGTGGAGTCGTCGGTGTTCGTCGACCCGTGGTGGGAGGTCCGCGTCCGCAGCCGCCGCGGGCTGCTGTCCCGGGAGGCCTGCGTATTCGTCGTGACGCCGCCGCGGCGGGTGCGGACGTTCGAGTTCGCCGGCGCGAACGGCGTCGCGGTGACCGACAGCGACGGGGTCCGGCACGTCGTCCGCTTCGACCCGGAGTCGTTACGCCCCGACCGCTCCTGCTAGCCGGTCCGCCCAGTCGCCGCGCGGCGTCAGCATGACCTCCCGTACGTCGTCGTCCACGCCGCGGTCGATCGCCACCTCGAGCCACGCGTCGGCCAGCGCCTCCACGAGACCGGCTCCCCACTCGACCGCCGTCACCGACTCGGCCAGCGACGCGTCGAGGTCGAGGTCGTCCACCTCGGCGACCGACGACAGGCGGTACGCGTCCACGTGCACGAACGGCACCCGCCCGTCGCGGTGCACGTGCGCGATGACGAACGTCGGCGACGTCACCCGCTCGCGTACGCCGAGACCGAGAGCGATGCCCTGCGCCAGCACCGTCTTGCCCGCGCCGAGCGGCCCGGTCAGCACGATCAGGTCACCCGGCCGCGCGACCGCGCCGAGCGCCGCGCCGACCGCGCGCATCGCCTCAGGCGTCTCGACGCGCACGTTCCCTCACGATCCCCGCCAACGTCTCGATGTCCGCCCGCAACGCCTGCATCTGCGGGCCGTTCGGGCCCGACCGCAGCGCCGCCGACGGGTGGAACGCCGGCACCACCGTCCGCCCGGAGACTGTGAACCGCTGGCCACGGACCCGCGTGATGGAGACGGCGGGGCCGAGCGCCCAACGGGTCGCGAAGTTGCCGAGCGTGCAGATCACCGCCGGGTCCACGAGGTGCACCTGCCGCCGCAGCCAGCCACGGCACGTCTCGACCTCGGCGGGCAGCGGGTCGCGGTTCGCGGGCGGCCGGCACTTGAGGACGTTCGCGATGACGACCTGCGAACGATCGATCCCCGCCTCGGTGAGCAGCCGGGTCAGCAGCTGCCCGGAGAGCCCGACGAACGGCACCCCCTGCTTGTCCTCGTGCAGCCCGGGCGCCTCCCCCACGAACATCACGTCGGCCGGCGCCGCCCCGTCCGCGAACACCACCTGGGTCCGCGTCTCGTGCAGCGGGCAGGCGACGCAGGTGGACGCCGCCACGCGCAACGACTCCCAGTCGCCCGCCGCGTCGGCGACGGCGCGGACCCGCGCGGCGTCAAGCACCCCGCGACTCCGTGGCCTGCCGGGCGACCTTCCTGAGGAACGCGCGCAGGTGCAGGTTGACGAGCGGCGCGCGTTCGAGCAGCAGCAGGTGGCCCGCGCCGGTGACCGTGACGAACTGCGTGCCGGGGATGCGCCGGGCGATCTCCTCCGCGTGCGAGTACGGCGTCACCCGGTCCTTCGTGCCGCCGAACACCAGCGTCGGCACCCGCCCCAACGCGGGCAACGCGTCGTACAGGTCGTGCTCCCTGAACGTCGGCACGAACGCCAGAATCACGTCCAGCGGGGTCGCCGCGATCATCCGTTCGGTCAGCTCGACCTGCGCCGGGCTCGGGTTCTCGCCGAACCCCCAGCCCTTCGTGAACACGAACGACAGGTCGCTGCCCGCCCGCCGGCCGGCCGCCACCAGCGGCGCGCCGGCGACCTTCTTCGCGCGCGGCAGCAGCTTCGACGAGAGCACGTCGGCGACCCGCGTCGGGATCGGCACGAACGCCTCCGCGACGCCTGCCGCCGACGTCGCGATCAGCACCGCGCCGACGACCCGCGTCCCGAACAGCTCCGGACGCTGCGCGGCCAGTGACATCACGGTCATGCCGCCCATCGAGTGCCCGACGATTACGACCGGCCCGCGCGGCGCGACGGCGTCGATCATCTCGCCGAGATCGCGGCCGAGCTGGGCGAGCGTGCAGTGCTCGTCGTCGCCGCGCCCGGACTGGCCGTGGCAGCGCTGGTCGTAGAACACCAGCCGCCCCACGTCCGCGAGGTCGCGGCGCTGGTAGTGGAACGACGCCATCGACAGCGCGAAGCCGTGCGCGAACACCACCGTCAGCGGGCCGTCGCCGACCTCCTCGACGTGCAGCCGCACACCGTCCGGCAGCGTGACCTTGCGCTCGCGTCCCGGCAGCCGGCCGAACGGCTCCGCCGCCTCCGGGTCGGGCCGCAGCCGCTTCCGCCCGACGGCGTAGCGCTCCAGCGCGACACCGGCGGCGACGCCGGTCGCCACGACGCCGAGCATCCCGCCGACCACGCCGGCCCGCCGCTTCCTGCTCATCCCACGTACCTCCGCGGCACCCGCGCGCCGATCCGCGTCACGATCTCGTACGAGATCGTGCCCAGCGCGTCGGCCCAGTCCTGCGCGGTGGGTTCCCCGCGCGCGCCCGGCCCGAACAGCACCACCTCGTCGCCCGCCGCGACCTCGGCGTCGCCGACGTCCACGACGAACTGGTCCATGCACACCGTCCCGCTGACCGTACGCCGCGCGCCGGCCACCCAGACGGGCGCGGCGTTCGACGCGTGCCGGGGCACGCCGTCGCCGTACCCGGCCGGCACCAGCGCCAGCGTCGTCTCGGCGGCCGTGCGGTAGCGGTGGCCGTACGACACCCCGGTCCCGCCCGGCACCCGCTTCGTCATCGCGACCCGCGCGCGCAACGTCATCGCCGGCCGCAGGCCGAAGTCCTCGCCCGGCACCGGCGTGAGGCCGTACACCGCGATGCCGGGCCGCACCAGGTCGTAGCGCGCCCGCGGCATCGTCAACGTCGCCGCGCTGTTCGACAGGTGCCGCAGCCGGGGCGTCACGCCCGCGGCCGCCGCCGTCCGCAGCGCGTCCTCGAAGCGCGCGAGCTGCGTGGCGTTCGACTCCGCGAGCGGGTCGTCCGCGCAGGCCAGGTGGCTCCACACGCCGACGACCTCCGCGCCCAGCTCGACCGCCGCCGCCGCCAGCCCGGCGAAGTCCACGGCGCCGCCGCGCGCCAGCCCGGTGTCCGCCTTGAGGTGCACCCGCGCGCCCGCCGACACCGCGTCGCCCAACGAGGCGGGCGTGCCGACGCCGAGGTCGAGGTCGTACGCCGCCGCCACGGCCCCGGCACCCGGCGGCGGCTCGACCAGCACGAGCACCGGCGCCTCGACGCCCGCCGCGCGCAGCGCCACGCCCTCCTCGACGAGTGCCACGCCGAGCCAGGTCGCGCCGCCGTCCAGCACGGCGCGCGCGACCGGGACCAGGCCGTGGCCGTACGCGTCCGCCTTCACCGCCGCCAGCACCTCGGCGCCGCCCGCCGCGGTCCGCAGGACGCCGACGTTGTGCTTGATCGCCGCGAGGTCCACGACCGCCTCGGCGCGCGGTGCCGTCACCGCGCCACCGCGATCCGGGCCGCGTCCGGCAGCCGTTCCGCGACGTCGTGCGCGGTGATCGCCGCGCCGGGCTCGCCGGCCGCCACCCGCGCCGCCATGCCGTGCAGCCACGCCGCCGCGGCCGTCGCCGTCACGGTGTCGCGGCCGCCGCCGACGAGGAACGACCCGATGACGCCCGCCAGCACGTCGCCGGTCCCCGCCGTCGCCAGCCACGGCGTGCCCGTCGGGACGAGAACGGCGACCCGGCCGTCGGACACGACCGTGGTCGGGCCCTTGAGCAGCACGACGCAGCCGAGGTCGGCGGCCGCCGCCCGCGCGACGCCGATCGGGTCGCTCTCGGCGTCGTCGCGCTTGACGCCGGTGAGCCGTTCGAACTCGCCGGTGTGCGGCGTCAGCACCGTCGGCGGGTCGCGCCGCAGCAGCTCGCGGTGCTGGGCCAGCAACGTGATCGCATCGGCGTCGACCACGACCGGCGCGTTCGTTGCCAGCGCCTCGCGCAGCAGCCCGAGCGCGCGCTCGTCGGTGCCGAGGCCGGGGCCGACCACCCAGGCGTTCGCGTGCCCGTCCTGGGCCACGACCTCCGGGTACGCCGCCCGGACCAAGTCGGCGACCGGCCCCGGCGCGACCAGGCGCACGTAGCCGCAGCCGGCCCGCTGCGCGCCGCGGCAGGCCAGCGCCGCCGCGCCCGGGTAGCCCTCGCTGCCGGCGCAGACGCCGACCACACCGCGGTGGAACTTGTGCGACCCCACCGGCGGCGTGCCGACGTACGACGCCACGTCGTCCGCCTCCACGACCAGCGTCGTCGCGTCCGCCTGCGGGTAGCCCGACCAGCCGCCCGTCGGCCCGAGCCCGATCGGTGCCACCTCGACCAGCCCGGCGTACGAGGCGCCGACCACCAGCCCCGGCTTCAGCCGCCCGAACGTCACCGTCGCCGTCGCGCGCACCGTCCACGCGCCGCCGCGCCCGGTGTCGGCGTCCAGTCCGGTCGGCACGTCCACCGCGAGCATCCGCCGCCACCCGTGCGCCAGCAACGGCGCCCACGCCGGCTGCTCGTCCCACTCCGGCACCCGGCCGCCGACGCCGAGGATCCCGTCGATCGTGAGGTCGTACGGCACGCCGTCGCGCAGCCCGCGCGCCCCCGCCGCGCGCAGCCGGCGCAACGGCTCGGCGCCGTGCTCGTCGCGCGGCTCGCCGAGCGGCAGGTACACGTCCACCGCCGCGCCGCGCTGCCGCAGCTTGTCGGCTGCCCAGAGCGCGTCGGCGCCGTTGTGGCCGGGCCCGGCCGCGACCAGCACCCGCGCGCCGTACACACCGCCGAGCATCGCGGCGCCCCGCCGCGCGACCGCCGTCGAGGCGCGGTCGATGAGCACGTGCTCGGCGACGCCGGACTCCGCCTCGGCGGCCCGCACCTCGCTGACGGTCCACGCAACTCTCATGCGGGGCCCCCACGGGCCCGCGCAGCGGGGTCGTGGGGTGTGTTCATGACTCCGCGACCACGACCGCGACGGCCACGCCGCCGTCGTGCGTCAACGACACGTGCCAGGACCGCACACCCGCGGCGGCCGCGACCTCGGCGGTCTGCCCCGTCACGACGAGCGACGGCCGGCCGTCCGCCGCGACCACGACCTCGATCTCGCGCCAGCGCACGCGGGCCGGCGCGCCGAGCGCCTTCGCCACCGCCTCCTTCGCCGCGAACCGCGCGGCGAGCCGCTGGATCGACCCGCCGGCGTACGACACCTCGGCGTCGGCGAAGACCCGCGACCGCATCTCCGGCGTACGGGTCAGGGCGCGTTCCAGCCGGGCGACGTCCACGACGTCCACGCCCACGCCTACGACGGCCATGCGGGCATTCTCTACGGATACGGGAACGCTGCCGGGAGCACCGCCACCCGCGGGTCGCCGGACACCGATAGCCCCGCCGACCCGGCGGACTCCCGCCCCAGCAGCCAGGCGAGCAACGCCCCCGGCGGCCCGTCCACCGCGCCGTCCGCGTCCCCGCCCTCGGCCACAGACACCGACTCGCCGACGGCCACCACCGACGACCCGACCCGCCAGCGGCCAGGGACAGCCGCGTCCGTACGCCGCTCCGGCAGCGACCGCACCGTTCGCGCCAGCTGCTCCGCCGCGAACTCCTCCGGCCAGTCGCGGAACGTGTACGCCAGCCCCAGGTCGGCGTGGTGCACCTCGACCTCGAGCAGCCGCGAGTGCACGCGTTGCGAGACCGGCCGCGGCCCGACGCCGGCCGCCACCATCAGCGACCACTGGTCGTCGAGCACGGCGGCCATGACGAACGCCCACCCGGTCGCCGCCTCACGCAGGTCGGTGAGCAGCTCGGCCGCCGACCGGCCCCGGCCGGCCGCGATCTCGGCCGACCGCTGTTCGCGCCCGCCCGGGTACTGCGCCCGCGACTCGCCGCGCAGGGTGGCGGCGACCATCGCGGCGTTGGAGTCGGCGTTGCGCGCGAGGTGCGTGACGACCTCGGCGCGGGTCCAGCCGGGCAGCCGCGACGGCCGGCCGGCCTCGTCGTCCGTCATTGCCGCGACGGTCGCGTCCAGCCGCGCCTCGGCCGCCGCCACGGCGTCGAGCAACTCCCGCACGCCTACTCGACCGTGACCGACTTGGCGAGGTTGCGCGGCTGGTCCACGTCGAGGTTCAGCACCTTGGCGACCTCGCAGGCCAGCACCTGCATCGGCACGATCGCCAGCAGCGGCGCGTACAGCGACTTGGTGTCGGGGACCCGGATCAGGTGGTCGGCCTGCGGCGCCACGCTCTCGTCGCCGTCGGTCCCGATGACGATGGTCCGGGCACCGCGGGCGCGGACCTCCTGGATGTTCGTGACCAGCTTCGGCGACAGCGCGTGCCGGTTGGCGAGGACGACGACCGGCGTGCCCTCCTCGATCAGCGCGATCGGCCCGTGCTTGATCTCGCCGGCCGGGAACCCCTCCGCCGAGATGTAGGCGAGCTCCTTGAGCTTCAACGCGCCTTCCAGCGCCATCGGGTAGCCGACGTGCCGGCCGATGAACAGCACCCGGTGCGCCCGCGCGACCTCCTTGGCCAGCTCGCGTACCGGGTCCATCCGGGTCAGCGTCTCGGCGATGAGGTCGGGGATCTCGGCGAGGTCGGCGATGTGCGCGCGCACCTCGTCCGGGTCGCGGGTGCCTCGTAGCTGCGCGAGGTACAGCCCGACGAGGTACATCGACGCGATCTGCGCGATGACCGCCTTCGTGGAGGCGACCGCGACCTCCGGCCCGCAGCGGGTGTACAGCGCCGCGTCGGACTCGCGGGCGATGGTCGAGCCGATGGTGTTGGTGACCGCGAGCACCCACGCGCGCTGCGACCGCGCGTGCCGGACCGCCTCCAGCGTGTCCGCCGTCTCGCCGCTCTGGGACACGGCGATGACCAGCGTGTTCCGCCCGACCACCGGGTCGCGGTACCGGAACTCCGACGCCATCTCCACGTGCACCGGCAGCCGCGCCCACCGCTCGATCGCGTACTTGCCGATCAGCCCCGAGTGGTACGACGAACCGGCGGCGACGATGACCACCTGCTCGATCCCGCGCACGTCCTCGTCGGACATCGACAGCTCGTCGAGGTGCAGCAGCCCGTCGGCCCGGAGCCGGCCGCCGAGCGTGTCGCGTACCGCGCCCGGCTGCTCCTGGATCTCCTTCTCCATGAAGAACCGGTAGCCGCCCTTCTCGGCGGCGGCGGTGTCCCAGTCGACCGTGTACGTCTCGCCGTCCACGGGATTGCCGTCGAGGTCGGTCACGGTCACGCCGTCCCGGCGCAGCTCCACGAACTGGTCCTGGTCCACGACCCGCGCCACCCGCGTGTGCGCGATGAACGCCGTCACGTCGCTGGCGAGGAAGTTCTCGCCCTCGCCGAGCCCGACGACGAGCGGCAGGTTGCGGCGAGCGCCGACCACGACGTCCGGGTCGCCCGAGCACGTGACGACCAGCACGAACGACCCTTCGAGGTCCTTCGCGACGCTGCGCACCGCCGCCGCGAGGTCGCCGTCGAACCGCTCCTCGATGAGGTGGGCGACGACCTCGGTGTCGGTCTCGCTGCGGATCTCGTGGCCACGCTGCTCAAGCCCGTGCAGCAGCTTCTCGAAGTTCTCCAGCGTGCCGTTGTGCACGACGGCGATGGCACCCGTGCAGTCGAGGTGCGGGTGCGCGTTGCGGTCGGTGGGCGCGCCGTGGGTGGCCCAACGGGTGTGCCCGATGCCGAGCGTGCCCTGCGGCGGGTCGGCTTCGAGCATCGCCTCGAGGTTGGCCAGCTTCCCGGCCTTGCGCCGGATGTCGAGCACGCCGTCCGGGCGGCGGATCGCCACGCCGGCGGAGTCGTACCCGCGGTACTCAAGGCGCTTGAGGCCGTCCATCACGACGCCCCGGGCGTCCTGTCCACCGACGTATCCGACGATGCCGCACATGCGGCCAGCGTAGCCGCCGCGGCCCTACCCGGCCCGCACGGCCTCCGCCACGCGCTCGGCGACCGCCCGTGCGGTCTTCTCCGTCGTCGCCTCGACCATGACGCGTACCAACGGCTCCGTGCCCGACGGCCGCACCAGCACCCGCCCGTCCGCGCCGAGCTCGCGCTCGGCCGCCTCCACGGCGGCCGTGGCGGCGGCCAGCGCCGCGTCCTTGTCGGCGACGCGGACGTTGACCAGCACCTGCGGCAGCTTGGTCATGACCGACGCCAGATCGGCGAGCGACCGGCCGGTCGTCGCCATCGCCGAGAGCACCTGCACCGCCGTCAGCACGCCGTCGCCGGTGGTCGCGTGCTCCGCGAGGATCACGTGCCCGGACTGCTCGCCGCCGAGTGTCAGGCCCCGCGCGCGCATCGCTTCGAGCACGTAGCGGTCGCCGACCTTGGTCTCCACGACCTCGATGCCGCGCTCGTCCATCGCGCGCTTGAAGCCGAGGTTCGCCATGACGGTCGCGGCCACCGCGTCCACGCATCGGTGCACGGCCAGGATCGCCAGGATCTGGTTACCGTCGACCAGCTCGCCGGCGGCGTCCACGAGCAGGCACCGGTCGGCGTCGCCGTCGTGCGCGACGCCGACGGCCGCGCCCTCGGCGAGGACCGCTGCCGCCAGCGACTCCGGGTGCGTCGAGCCGCACGCCTCGTTGATGTTCAGCCCGTCCGGCGCGGCGTGGATGGCGACGACCTCCGCGCCCAGCCGCCGCAACGTCTCCGGCGCGACGGCCGACGCGGCGCCGTTCGCGCAGTCCACGACGACGCGCAGCCCGGCCAGCGGCCGCCCGCTCGCGACCAGGTGCTCGACGTACGCCTCCACGGCGGCCGGGTCGTCCAGCACCCGGCCCACCTCGGCGCCGGTCGGCCGGTCCCACGCCGCGGCCAGCCCGGCCTCGATGCGGTCCTCGACGTCGTCGGGCAGCTTGCGGCCCCCGGCGTCGAAGAGCTTCAGGCCGTTGTCGGGCATCGGGTTGTGGCTCGCGGAGAGCATCACGCCGAGGTCCGCGCCGAGCTCAGGGACCAGGAACGCCACCCCCGGCGTCGGCAGCACGCCGACCCGCACGACCGAGCAGCCGGCCGCGGCCAGTCCCGCGACCACGGCGGCTTCGAGCAGCTCGCCGGACGCGCGGGTGTCCCTGCCGACCACGGCGCGGCGCGCGGTCAGCACGCGGGCAGCCGAGGCCGACAGCGCGAGCGCGAGCTCGGGGGTGAGGTCGGCGTTCGCGAGACCGCGGACGCCGTCGGTACCGAACAGCCGGGCCATCAGACGAGGCCCGGCCGGCACGGCCGCAAGCGCGACTACCGCTTCGAGTACTGCGGAGCCTTGCGCGCCTTCTTGAGGCCGTACTTCTTCCGCTCCTTCACCCGCGCGTCGCGGGTGAGGAAGCCGGCCTTCTTCAGCGCGGGACGGTCGTCGGCCTCGAGCTCGATGAGCGCCCTGGCGATGCCGAGGCGCAGCGCGCCGGCCTGGCCGGACACGCCGCCGCCGCGCAGGGTCGCGAGGACGTCGTACTGGTCGGCCTTCTCGACCGTCTTGAACGGCTCGTTGACGAGCTGCTGGTGCACCTTGTTCGGGAAGTACTCCTCGAGGGTGCGGCCGTTGAGCTTCCACGTACCGGTGCCCGGCACCAGGCGGACGCGGACGATCGCCTCCTTGCGGCGACCGGTCGCGCGGACCAGACCAGCGGTCTCTGGCACTTCAGTTACTCCTCGGTGAAGTCTCGTCGACGCTTACTGCGCGACCTGGGACAGCTCGTACGGCACGGGCTGCTGCGCCTCGTGCGGGTGCGTCGGGCCGTCGTAGACCTTCAGCTTGGTGAGCATCTGCCGGCCCAGCGTGTTGTGCGGCAGCATGCCCTTGACCGCGCGCTCGACGGCGAGCTTCGGCCGGGTCTGCAGCAGCTCGCTGTACGGCGTCTGCCGGAGGCCGCCCGGGAAGCCCGAGTGGCGGGTGTACATCTTCTGGTCGCGCTTGTTGCCGGTCAGCGCGACCTTGGCGGCGTTGACGATGATCACGAAGTCGCCGGTGTCGACGTGCGGCGCGAAGATCGGCTTGTGCTTGCCACGCAGGAGCTTGGCGGTCTGGCTCGCGAGCCGGCCGAGCACGATGTCCGTCGCGTCGATGACGTACCACTGACGCTGGACGTCGGCGGGCTTGGGGGAGTACGTGCGCACGGGAGAGACCTGTCCGTTTCCATGTGGAGTCAGCGCAGCACGAAGCGGCCGCACACAACGACCTCGCAGCATACCTAGCCGGGGCGGGGAGGGTCAACGCGGGGGTGGTTCGTCCCGGTTCGGGCCGTTTGCCCCAATATTGAAGGGTGTCCAGTAGTGGGATTTGGGCGCCGATGGGATATAAGGACATGACCACAACGACAGAACCCGACCCAGGGGGTCCAGTGCAGTCCACCCTCCGGCGTGCCGCGTTTGCGGCCGTCGCCCTCGCCGCCTCGCTGCTCGCCGTGCCTCAGGCGAGCGCACAGACCGGTGCGAAGGCCCCGGCCGCTTCCGCCGACGCGTACGCGCTCGACGTCGACGCGCGCCTGCTCAACGGGAGCATCCCCGTCGACTTCGGGCCCCGCGCCCGGTCGTCGCAGGAGTACCCGCCACAGGCACCCGCGCCCGCCGAGGCATCCGAGCTGAAGGTCGGCGAGGTCCCGGCCGGCGGCGCGCTGGTCCAGAGCGTCGGCGTCATGACGTCGTTCGCCGGAGCCAACTCGCAGCCGCTCGCGGCCGCCGCCTCGCAGACGGTCGACGTCCGGCTGCTGGCGCAGGCCGGCGTGCCGCTCATCCAGGCCGACGTCCTCAAGGCCGTCTCGACCACCGACTGCATCAACCCGCCGAGCGCGGCCGGGACCGAGATCGTGAACCTCCGGGTCTCGACCTTCGACCCGATCACGAACCCCGAGCCGAACTTCGATGTCCTGCCGCAGGTCTTCGGGCCGCTCGGCCTGCGGGTCATCGCGAACGAGCAGTTCCCGACGGCCGACGGCCGCGGCCTCGTGGTCAACGCCCTGCACATCTACAACACGAGCGGCGCGACGGTCCCGCTGTCGCTGTTCACCGGCGACCTGATCGTCTCGCACGCGATGTCGACGGTGAACTGCCCGAACGGCGCCCCGAGCACCGGCGGCAACAACCCGATCTTCATCGAGAAGAACTCCGACAAGGCCAAGGCCAAGCCGGGCGACACGGTGACCTACACGGCGACGATCGAGAACAAGGCGGCGACGCCCTGCCTCGTCAACCAGGTCATCGACCACCTCCCGCAGGCGTTCAGCTTCGAGTCCACGTCCGGTGCGTTCGGCACCACGGCGACGACCGTCAACCGCACCGGCGGCGGTACGGACGTCATCCTCAAACCGTCGAACGTCACGATCCCAGCGGGTGGCAGCGGCACCCAGACGTTCGTCGTCAAGGTCCGCGACGACGCCACCGAGGGCACGTACTTCAACAACGTGGAGATCCTCTGCGGCAACCTCGGCAACTTCGTGAAGGGCCTCGACGCCCCCGTCACCGTCGACTTCGGTGACGAGGAGCCCCCGCCGCCGCCGGACAAGCCGCAGTGCGACGACGGTGAGGACAACGACGGCGACGGCAAGATCGACTTCCCGGCCGACCCGGGCTGCAGCAGCAAGCAGGACGACAACGAGGTCGACGAGCACCCACGTACGGGTGGCCGCGACCTGGCCGGCCTCGCGATCCTGCTGATGCTCGGCGCGTACGCCGTCCGCCGGAAGGCCGCGACGATCTAGCACGGCCTGACGTACCTCGCTTCGGCCCCGCGCAGCGCGCGGGGCCGAAGTGTTTTCCGGGGACGTAGGCTCGGCCGCGTGCCTGCCACCGCTCTGGAGTGCGCCCGCTGCGCGACGCCGTACGACGCGTCGGTCCTGCAGGGCCGGTGCGGCTGCGGTGGGACGCTGCTGGCCCGCTACGACCTCGCCGCCGTCGCCCGCCAGGCCCGCGGCCCGGGTGGCGCGAGCGGCCTGTGGGCGTACCGCGACCTGCTGCCGGTCACCGGGGAGCCGGTGTCGCTGGGCGAGCCGGAGACGCCGTTGCTGCCGCTCCCCCGCCTCTCCGACCGCCTCGGCGTCGAGGTGTGGGTGAAGGACGACGGCGGGCTGCCCGGCGGCACGTTCAAGGCGCGCGGCGCCGCGGTCGGCGTCACCCGCGCCCGCGAGCTCGGCGCCACAGCGGTCGTGCTCCCGTCAGCCGGCAACGCCGGCGGCGCCTGGGCGCTCTACGGCGCCCGGGCCGGGCTGCCGGTGACCGTCACGATGGCCCGCACGGCGCCGGTGATGAACCAGCGCGAGGTGACGCTGGCCGGGGCGACGCTGGAGCTGGTGGCCGGGACGCTGGCCGACGCCGGGCGGCGGGCGAAGGAGCTGGCGGCCGCGTCGGGCGCGTTCCTCGCGGCGACGTTCGGCGAGCCGTACCGCGTCGAGGGCAAGAAGACCGCGTGGCTGGAGACGTTCGACCAGCTCGGCCGGCTGCCAGGGACGATCGTGTTCCCCGTCGGCGGCGGCGTCGGGCTGGTCGCGGCGGACAAGGCGGCGGTCGAGGTCCGCGCGCTCGGCTGGTACGGCGGCGAACCGCCCGCGCTGGTCGGCGTGCAGGCGGCCGACTGCGCACCGATCGTGGCGGCGTACGACGCCGGCGCCGCGGCCGCCGAGCCGTGGCCGGGGACGCCGGCCACCAGCGCCGCCGGGCTGCGGGTGACCGCACCGGGCGAGAGCGACCTCGTCCTGCGCTGCGTCCGCGACTCCGGCGGCACGATGCTCGCCGTCGCCGAGGCGGACATCACGGCGGCCGTCGCCGAGGTCGCGCGGACCGAGGGCGTGTGGCTGTCGCCGGAGGGCGCCGCGGCGGTGGCGGCACTGCCGCGGCTGCGGAATCCGCGCGGGCCGGTCGTCGTCTACAACACGGCGAGCGGCCCGAAGTACGCCTGACCGCCCGGCGCGCTGTCCGCCGCCCGTCCCGTCAGCCGCCCGGCGCGCGATCCACCGGGTCGTCGCGGCGGCGTCTCGTCGCGGCCGCCCGCGAGGCCAGTCGCGACGCCCTCGGGTAGCGCACCTCGGCCAGCGTCAGGCCGTTCGCCGGGGCCACCGGCGCGCGGCCGCGCTCGCCGCCCGCCAGCAGCGCGGCCGGCCAGTCGGTCTCGCGGCGCCCGTCGCCGGCCAGCAGCAGCGCGCCCACCAGCGAGCGCACCATCTGGTGGCAGAACGCGTCCGCCTCCAGCGTCGCGACGAGCACGCCCTCGGGGTCGCGCACCCAGGTCAGCCGGCGCAGCGTGCGGACCGTCGTCGCGCCCTCGCGCTTGCGGCAGAACGCCGCGAAGTCGCGCAGCCCCGGCAATGGCTTCGACGCCATCTGCAGGCGGCGCAGCGCCACCGGCCGCGGATGGGTGGCGGTGTCGTGCCGGCGGGTCGGCAGGGCGCCGTACGTCGCGTCCGCGACCCGGTAGACGTAACGGCGGGACAGCGCCGAGAAGCGCGCGTCGAACCCCTCCGGCGCGAGGGCGGCGTTCAGCACCCGGATGCTCGGGTCGAGCAGGGCGTTGAGCCGCCGCACCTCGGGTACCGCGGGCAGGTCGGCGTGGCAGGCCTGCCCGGTCGCGTGCACGCCGGCGTCGGTCCGTCCGGCGACGGTCAGCGTGACCGGCACCCGCAGGACGGTCGCCAGCGCCTCCTCCAGCGTGCCCTGCACGGTCGCCTGCCCCGGCTGGCGCGCCCAGCCGGCGTACGGCGTCCCGTCGTAGGCGACGTCGAGGCGCACACGAACGAGCCCGCCCTCCCCGGCGGGGACAGCGGGCTCGTCGTCGTTGCTCGGACGCCTAGGCGTTGTCGGGCTCGCCCTCGGCCTGCGACGTCTCGTCCGCCGACTCGGCCTGGTTGCCGGCGCCGGACTCGTCGTACTCGCCACCGCTGCCCGCGTCCGCACCGGCATCGCCCGCACCGGCATCGCCCGCGTCGGCGGTGTCCGTGCTCTCGGTGCTCTCGGTACCCTCCGCGCCCTCGGCGGTCGCCGGAGCCTCGGCCGTGCCGGTGTCCGCCGCGCCCTCGGCATCGGTGTCCGTGGCCGCGACGTCCGCGACCGGCGCGGTGGCGGACGCGGCCGAGGCCGTGCCGCCCTTGCGCCGGGCGAACCGCGTGCCCCGCGCCCGCTCCGCCTCGCCGACCGCCTCCTGGGCGACCGTGCGCGACTCGACCAGCTCGATCACGGCCATCGGCGCGTTGTCGCCCTTGCGCGGCCCCACCTTGGTGATGCGGGTGTAGCCGCCCGGGCGCTCCGCGAACCGCGGGCCGATCTCCGCGAACAGGGTGTGCACGACGTCCTTGTCGCGGACGACAGTGAGCACCTGGCGCCGCGCGTGGATGTCACCCCGCTTCGCGAACGTGATCAGCCGCTCCGCCACCGGCCGCAGCGCCTTCGCCTTGGCGTGCGTCGTCGTGATGCGGCCGTGCTCGAACAGCGCCGTGGCGAGGTTGCTCAGCAGCAGCCGCTGGTGCTGCGGGCTGCCGCCGAGGCGGGGACCCTTGGTGGGCGTGGGCATTGCGGTCTCCTAGTCGGGCGACCCGGCTTACGCCGGGTCGGACGTCTCGTCGAAGGCGTCGAACTCCTCGGTGCCGTACGTGTCGACGACGTTGCTCGGGTCGAAGCCGGGCGGGCTGTCCTTGAGGGCCAGACCCATGCCGTGCAGCTTCGCCTTCACCTCGTCGATCGACTTGGCACCGAAGTTGCGGATGTCGAGCAGGTCCGCCTCGCTGCGCGTGATCAGCTCGCCGACCGTGTGGATGCCCTCGCGCTTGAGGCAGTTGTACGAGCGGACCGTGAGGTCCATCTCCTCGATCGGCAGCGCCAGGTCGGCCGCGAGCGCGCCCTCGGCCGGCGACGGGCCGATGTCGATGCCCTCCGCCTCGGCGTTGAGCTCCTGCGCGAGGCCGAACAGGCCGACCAGCGTCTTGCCGGCCGACGCCATGGCGTCGCGCGGCGACATCGACTGCTTGGTCTCGACGTCGACGATCAGCTTGTCCCAGTTGGTCATCTGCTCGACGCGGGTGGCCTCGACCTTGTAGGTCACCTTGAGCACCGGCGAGTAGATCGAGTCGATCGGGATGCGCCCGATCTCCGCGCCCGGCTGCTTGTTCTGGACCGCCGAGACGTAGCCACGACCGCGCTCGACGGTCATCTCGATCTCGAGCTTGCCCTTCTTGTTCAGCGTGGCGAGGTGCAGCTCGGGGTTGTGGATCTCCACCCCGGCCGGCGGCGCGATGTCCGCGCCGGAGACCTCGCCCGGGCCCTGCTTGCGCAGGTACATGACCACGGGCTCGTCGCTCTCGCTGGAGACGACGAGCTCCTTGAGGTTGAGGATCAGGTCGGTCACGTCCTCCTTGACGCCCGGCACGGTCGAGAACTCGTGCAGCACGCCGTCGATGCGGATCGACGTGATCGCCGCACCGGGGATGGAGGACAGGAGGGTACGGCGCAGCGAGTTGCCGAGCGTGTAGCCGAAGCCCGGCTCCAGCGGCTCGATGACGAACCGCGAGCGGTAGTCGCTGACCGGCTCCTCGGTGAGGGTCGGACGCTGTGCGATGAGCACGCTTGCTCCTTCTGGTGGTCGAGGGCCACCGCTATATGAGGCCCTGACTGTGGTCCCGGCCGAGTCGCGGTCCGGGCTACTTCGAGTACAACTCGACGATCAGCTGCTCTTGGACCGGGGTGTCGATGACCTGGCGCGCCGGCAGCGCGTGCACGAGCACGCGGTACTGCGACCAGATCACCTCGAGCCAGGCCGGCACCGGACGCTGCCCGGCCAGCTCCTTGGCGATGACGAACGGCGTCAGGCCGCGCGACTTCTCGCGGACCTCGACGATGTCGTTCTCGCTGACGCGGTAGCTCGGGATGTCGACCTTGCGGCCGTTCACGATCACGTGGCCGTGGCGGACGACCTGCCGCGCCATGTCGCGCGACTGCGCGAACCCGGCCCGGTAGACGACGTTGTCGAGGCGGCTCTCCAGGATGCGGAGCAGGTTCTCACCCGTCTTGCCCGCCTTCTTGTTCGCCTCCTCGTAGTAGCCGCGGAACTGCTTCTCGAGGACGCCGTAGATGCGCGCGCACTTCTGCTTCTCGCGCATCTGCAGCAGGTACTCGGACTCCTTGGTCCGGCCGCGGCCGTGCTCGCCCGGGGGGTACGGGCGGATCTCGATCGGGCACTTCGGCGAGTCGCACTTGCTGCCCTTGAGGAACAGCTTCATCTTCTCGCGGCGGCAGCGCCGGCAGTCGGCACCGGTGTAACGAGCCATGTTTTCGCTGTCTCCTCAGACTCGGCGCCGCTTGGGCGGGCGGCAGCCGTTGTGCGGTACGGGGGTCACGTCCTGGATGAGCCCGACCTCGAGGCCGGTCGCCTGCAGGGACCGGATCGCGGTCTCGCGGCCGGAGCCGGGGCCCTTCACGAAGACGTCCACCTTGCGGACGCCGTGCTCCTGGGCCTTGCGCGCGGCGTTCTCCGCCGCGAGCTGCGCCGCGAACGGCGTCGACTTGCGGGAGCCCTTGAAGCCGACGTGGCCGGCGCTGGCCCACGAGATCACGTTCCCCTGCGGGTCGGTGATCGACACGATCGTGTTGTTGAACGTGCTCTTGATGTGGGCGTGGCCGTGGGCGATGTTCTTCTTCTCCTTGCGGCGCGTCTTCTTGCCGCCGCCAGGGGTGGTCCGGGTCTTGGGAGGCATTACTTCTTACCTGCCTTCTTCTTGCCGGCGACCGTCTTCTTGGGGCCCTTGCGGGTGCGCGCGTTGGTGTGGGTGCGCTGCCCGTGGACCGGGAGGCCGCGGCGGTGCCGGATCCCCTGGTAGGAGCCGATCTCGATCTTGCGCTTGATGTCCTGGGCCACCTCGCGGCGCAGGTCGCCTTCGACCTTGAAGTCACCGCTGTCGATCCAGTCGCGCAGCGCGATGACGTCCTCGTCGGTGAGGTCCTTCACGCGGGTGTCCGGGCTGACGCCCGTCGCCGCCAGCGCCTGCTGGGCGCGGGTGCGGCCGATGCCGTAGATGTAGGTGAGCCCGATCTCCACGCGCTTGTCGCGCGGGAGGTCGACTCCAGCGAGCCGTGCCATCTAAGTCCTTCGTGTTCCCTGGAGGTCTCTGACGGACCCGTACCCCGGCCTCCAGACCGGGGGTCTCCGCGAACGGAGTGGGACGCCCTTGCCGCACGGCGAGTCGCGTCACGCGACTCGGCGGGCGGTCTTACCCCTGGCGCTGCTTGTGGCGCAGGTTGTCGCAGATGACCATGACCCGGCCGTGCCGGCGGATCACCTTGCACTTGTCGCAGATCTTCTTGACGCTCGGCTTGACCTTCACGGCGGCTTCCTGGTCAGGGCGCGGAGTTCCCGGGTGGCCCGGGTAGCGCGCGGGAACGGCTGCTTACTTGTAGCGGTAGACGATGCGCCCGCGGGTGAGGTCGTACGGGCTCAGCTCGACCACCACCCGGTCCTCCGGGAGGATGCGGATGTAGTGCTGGCGCATCTTCCCCGAGATGTGCGCGAGGACCTTGTGGCCGTTCTGCAGCTCCACGCGGAACATCGCGTTGGGGAGCGGCTCGACGACTCGGCCCTCGATCTCGATGGCCCCGTCTTTCTTGGGCATGGCCTCCGCAATCCGGTAGAACGTGTGATGGTTCGCAAGTGACGGACGGCGCGCGGGAGCAGCCAGCCCGGCGAGCCGAAAAGTGAGTGTACGTCCCCAGAGGGCCTGGGGACAACCCGGGGCCGGTTTTCCCGCGGACTAGCGGCAGGTCGCGCGCCGCCCCGACACCTGCACCGTCGTCGGCGGGCGGGTCCCGCGGTAGGTCTTCGACCACCGGGCGCGGCCGGTGGCGCCGTCCAGCACCTGCACCCACGCGCCGCTGCCGCTGAACCCGTACAGGATCGCGCCGTCACACTTCCCCCGCGCGCCCGGCAGCGCGCCCAGCCCCCAGGACGCCCCGTCCAGCGGGTTCGGGATCGTGGCGTTGGCGCGCACCGTCCAGTACGCCGGCCCCTGCCACCCGTCCCTGACGGTGAACGACGCGGCGGTACGGGACCACGTGCCGCGGACCCGTTCGTCGGTCCCGCCGTCCACCGTGCCGCCCAGCGGGTAGTCGTCGGTGATCACGGGCCGGTTGCGCCGGACGAGGAACAGCCCGCCCGTCTGGTTGGACACCGCGGGCGCCTCGGAGCCCACGTAGAACACCAGGTCCTCGGACCGGTCACCGTCGAGGTCCCCCGCCCGCAGCCAGAACGCCCACACGTACCGCAGGTCACCTCCCGGCGCGGCCGGCACCGTGACCTCGCGGCGGTACAGCTCCTTGCCGGTCCCCGTGACCGCCGTCATCCGGATGCCGTCGCGTTCGCCCTGGAACTCGCTCACCGCCAGCACGTCGTGCTTGCCGTTGCCGTCGAGGTCGCCCCACGGCTCGTGCCAGCCGTACTCGCCGTCCAGCCGGTCCCAGCGCACCTCCCCTGTCGCGCCGTCGAAGAGCATGCCGCGGACGCCGTAGCGCGGGAGCAGCGGGACGTCGTCGGGCGGGAGTCCGGCGATGGTCACCGACGTCGTCTGTGTGTCCACGTTGAGCACGACGTCGCGCGCCGAGCTGCCGGAGATGTCGGCCGTGCCGCCCACGCTGACGTAGTAGCCGACGGTGACGGCGTCCTTCGTCCACAGCGTGCGTTCCTCGACCACGCTGAGCGCCGCGACCGAACCGAGCGTCGAGATCAGCCACCGGACCTCGACGATGTCGTCGCGGCGGTCGCGGTCGATGTCGCCGGCGGCGAGGTAGGCGACCTTGCCCGCCGTGACGAGTGCCGACGGGCGGACCGCACGCACCGTGCCGTCGTAGCCGTCCACCGTCATCGGGTACGCGTAGACCAGGCCCGGCACGAACGGCTTGACCCGGCCGATCAGCGCCTCGGTGCCGTTGCCGGGGTACGCGTCGAAGGTCCCGCCCCACTGGATGTCGCCCTTGCCGTCCTCCGTCGTCACCGTGGTGTCGTAGCCGGTCCGGCCGCGGTTGGTCAGCCCGATCAGGCGCAGCCGCCGGTGCTGCTGCGGGAACAGCAACGACACCGGGTCCAGCAGCGAGGCAGCCTGCCCGGGGACCAGCGAGAGGTTGACGAGCACGATGCCCGGGGCGCCGCCCCGGCCGACGCGGGCCAGGTACAGCAGGGGCGACGCAACGTCCTCGAACCGCCGCCGCCAGCGGTACGCGCCCGTGCGCCCGGAGTACACGGTGATCTCGGTGAAGGCGTCGTAGTTCGCGAACGGTCCCTCGGTGAACACCGAGCGCAGCAGCAGCAGGTCGGCGACGCGGTCGCCGTCGTAGTCGTCGCCGACGAACATCACGCGCCGGTCCCGCTCGTCGCCGATCGCGGCCGGCTCGGCACCGTTCGGCGGCGTCAGCGCCTTGGGCGCGCGGCCGCTCCCGGCTACCGCCTCGCGGGTGGCGTGCAGCCACTCGGCGCCGTCGTCCAGCGGGGCGAGCGCCGTGCGGCCGGGAACGGTACGGGCGGGCGTCGCCGGCGTCGCCGCCGCGGGCGCGGTGGCCTCGCCCGGCACCGTCGCGGCGCCCAGGACCACCGCGAGCACGACGAGAACCCGGCGCAGCACAGGAAGGCCCCCTCGGACGGACGCGTAGCCGACCACCCACGGAAGCGGGTTAGCCGCGTCCCGTCAAGCGGTTCCGCGGCATCACCGCGCAGTCAAGACCACCGGGTCGCGCGCGGCCTCGATCCGCACCCACGGCGGTCAGCGGTCGGACACCCAGACGACGAACCGCCCGGCGGAGGTCACGGGACCGTTCTGAACGTAGTAACTGCCGAAGCTGAACCGGGTTCCCGCGCCGACGACCGCGCCGTACGCCGTCCCGCAGCACTCGGTGCCCGGCATGAGCTGGTTCGACATGAGCGAGTCACCGTTGGGGCAGCCCGGCAGCCACGTGTCGGCGGGCGGAGCGCCGTTGTAGAGGCACAACGCGCTGACGACTCCCGCCGCGGCGGGTCCCTTCGTCCACTCGAACACGTAGCCGTGCGATCGGATGCCGGTCTCCGGGACCGTGATCCCGCCGGCCCACGCCGACGGCGCGAGCGGGCCGACGTAGGTCGGTGCGGTCTCGACCGCGCGGTAGGTCGACGCGTGACGCGTCCGTAGCGACACCCTCGCTGCCGCCAACTCCGGGAACCGCACGGACATGGCCCCGCTTCCGTTCGTGAGCAGGAACATCCGGTACGGGCCCGGCGGCAGCACACCTGTGTCCGCGACGTTCGACCCCGTCCGCGGATCGGTGCCTCCCGCGATCGCGATGACCTGCCCGCCCTGCGCCTTCGGCATCCGCACGACGACGACCGAAGGGGCGGGCTTCAGCGCGCGGTCGTTCTCGTAAACGAGGAAGTACCCGAACGCGCCGCCGCTGAGCCGCAGCGCGGCCTTGGCGGCACAGGTCGGCTGCCCGGCGCACTCGGCCGCGACCGGGCGCGGCAGCGACACCGGGGTCCACCCCGTGCGGTCCCCCGTCAGCGACACCTGGCGGACGAGCGGCGGCCGGGCGGCCGCGTGCGAGGTCGCCGGAAGAGAACCCGCAGCCAATGCCGCGAGCGCCAACGCCGCCAGCACCCCCTCGGACATCCGCATTGCCCCCCGATCAGTACCGCGGTCACGTGGACACTTCGCGGTCTTGGGGGCCAGTCCTACGGCCCGAGGCTGGCCGGTTCAGGCCACGGTCAGAACGACCGGGCCGTCGTCGGTGAGGGCGACGGTGTGCTCGAAGTGCGCCGCCGGCGCGCCGTCGCGGGTGACGACCGTCCAGTCGTCCTCCAGCACGGACACGCGCGGGCTGCCCAACGTCACCATCGGCTCGATCGCGAGCACCAGCCCAGGCTGCAGCTTGGTGCCGCGCCCCGGGCCCTTCGGCGCGACGTTGGGCACCGACGGGTCCTCGTGCAGCGACCGCCCGATCCCGTGGCCGGTGTAGTCCTCGACCAAGCCGTAGCCGAACGGCCGGACGTACGACTCGATGGCCGCCCCGATGTCCGACAGCCGGCCGCCGTCGCGCAGTGCCGCGATCCCCCGCCGCAACGACTCCTCGCACACGTCGACCATGCGCCGTACGTCCTCCGGTACGTCGCCCACGCAGACGGTCACCGCGGCATCGCCGTGGTAGCCGCGCACGATCGCACCGCAGTCGATCGACACGACGTCGCCGTCGCGGAGTACCCGCGAGCCGGGGATGCCGTGCACGACCTCCTCGTTGACCGACAGGCACAGCGTCGCGGGGAAGCCGTGGTAGCCGAGGAACGACGGCACCGCGCCCGCCGCGCGGATCGCGCGTTCGGCGACGGCGTCGAGCTCGCGCGTCGTGACGCCGGGCCGGACCGCCTCCCTGGTCGCCTCGATCGCCGCGGCCACGACCCGCCCGGCCTCCCGCATGGTCGCGATCTCGGCCGCGGTCTTGCGGTGGATCACCCCAGGAACCGGCGGAGCGCCTCGACGATCCGCTCGGTGACGTCGTCGACCGGGCCGATCGCGTCCACGCCGACGAGCAACCCGCGCGAGCCGTAGTACGCGACGAGCGGCTCGGTCTGCTCCATGTAGACCTCGAGGCGGTGGCGGATCGTCTCCTCGCAGTCGTCGTCGCGCTGGTACAGCTCGCCGCCACAGATGTCGCAGACGGTCGGGTCGGCCGGCGGGTCGAAGTCGAGGTGCCACACGTGCGACGGCGTCTTGCGGCAGGTACGCCGCCCGGACAGCCGGCGGATGACCTCGTCCGGGTCAACGACCAGCTCGACGACGACGTCGAGCCGGCAGCCGAGCTCGCCGAGGATGTCGTCGAGCTCCTCGGCCTGCGGGACGTTGCGCGGGAATCCGTCGAGCAGGAAGCCCGGCTGGCAGTCGGCCTGCCCGAGCCGGTCGCGGACCATCGCGATCGTCACCTCGTCGGGGACGAGGTCGCCGGCGTCCATGTACTTCTTCGCGATCTCCCCGAGCGGCGTGCGCTCGGAGACGTTGGCCCGGAAGATGTCGCCGGTCGAGATCTTCGGGATCGCGAAGTGTCCCGCGATGTACTGAGCCTGCGTCCCCTTGCCCGCCCCAGGGGGGCCCACGAGGACGAGCCTCATGGCGTCACCCGCGTAGCGCCGCGGCCGAGCGTGGCGGCCGCCACTACCGGAGGAAGCCCTCGTAGTTACGCATCATGAGCTGCGACTCGATCTGCTTCACGGTCTCGAGCCCCACGCCGACCATGATCAGCACGGCGGTCCCACCGAACGGGAACTGGACGTTCTTGGTGAGACCGAGCAGCGCGTACGGCAGCACGCTGATGGTCGCGAGGAACAGCGCGCCCGGCAGCGTGATCCGGTTGAGGATGTAGTCGAGGTACTCCGCCGTCGGGCGGCCCGGGCGGATGCCGGGGATGAAGCCGCCGTACTTCTTCATGTTGTCGGCGACCTCGGTCGGGTTGAACGTGATCGCCGTGTAGAAGTACGCGAAGAAGATGATCAGCCCGAAGAAGAACAGAAGGTACAGCGGGTGGTTGCCCTGCGCGATGAACCTGTTGACGAAGTTCTGGAACGTCTGGTTGTTCTGCCACACCTGGCCGAGCAGGTTCGGCAGGTAGAGCAGCGACGAGGCGAAGATGACGGGGACGACGCCGGCCTGGTTCACCTTGAGCGGGATGTAGGTCGAGGTGCCGCCGTACATGCGCCGGCCGATCATCCGCTTGGCGTACTGCACCGGGATCCGGCGCTGCGCCTGCTCGATGAAGATGACCGACACGATGATCGCCAGGCCGAGCAGGCAGACCAGCGTGAAGATCCAGCCGCCGGCCACCTGCAGGATGTTGCCGCCCTGGGACGGCAGCTGCGACGCGATCGACGTGAAGATCAGGATGGACATGCCGTTGCCGATGCCGCGGTCGGTCACCAGCTCGCCGAGCCACATGATCATGGCGGTGCCGGCGATGAACGTGATGACGATCGTCGTGATGCGGATCAGGCTGTCGTCGGGGATGAGCTCGACGCCCTGGATCAGGTTGCCGGAGCGGGCCAGCGCGACGATGCCGGTGGACTGGAGGATCGCCAGGCCGACGGTCAGGTAGCGGGTGTACTGCGTGATCTTCTGGTTGCCGGACTCGCCCTCTTCCTTGAGGCGCTCCAGGCGCGGGATCACGACGATCAGCAGCTGCATGATGATCGAGCTGGTGATGTACGGCATGATCCCGAGCGCGAAGATCGACAGCTGGAGCAGCGCGCCGCCTGAGAACAGGTTCACCAGGCCGTAGACGCCGCTCTGCGACTGGTTCTCGAGCGCCTCGCGCAGCGCGACGTAGTCGACGCCGGGGGCCGGGATGACCGAGCCCAGGCGGAAGATCGCGACGATGAACAGCGTGAAGAAGATCTTCTTGCGCAGGTCGGGCGTCCGAAACGCCCTCGTGAACGCGCCGAGCACAACTCCTCCTGGCTGATCATCGGTCCGGGCCGGCCGGCCCGGTCGTGCGGTGATGCGGGCTCCCCCTGGGGCGCTCAATGACAGTGTGCCCTACGGCCGTACCGGTCCATAACGACCGGATGCGGCGCGTAGGGCATCACGCGCTCACCCCGTGGGGGCGGGTGCGCGAGGCGGCGGGGGCGCCGCCACGCGCGGGTGGTGCTACAGCTCGGTGACCGTCCCCCCGGCCGCGGTGATCTTCTCCCGGGCGCTGCCCGAGAACTTGTGCGCGCTCACGTTCAGCGCCACCGAGATGTCGCCGTCGCCGAGCACCTTCACGAGCTCGCCCTTGCGGACAAGACCCGCCTGCACCAACTCGTCGACGCCGACGTTGGTTCCCGCCGAGAACGCCGTGCCGAGCCGGTCGAGGTTGACGACCTGGTACTCGGTGCGGAACCGGTTCGTGAAGCCCTTGAGCTTGGGCAGCCGCATGTGCAGCGGCATCTGCCCGCCCTCGAACGCCTCGGGGACCTGGTAGCGCGCCTTGGTGCCCTTCGTACCGCGACCGGCGGTCTTGCCCTTGGAGCCTTCGCCGCGGCCTACGCGGTTCTTGGCCGTGCGGGCACCCGGAGCCGGCCGGAGGTGGTGGACCTTCATTCGGTGACCTCCTCCACCGTGACGAGGTGCGTCACCGTGTTGATCATGCCCCGGATCTCGGCACGGTCCTCCTTGACGACGACGTCGTGGAGCCGCTTGAGCCCGAGGGAACGCAGCGTCTCCCGCTGGTTCTGCTTCTGTCCGATGCCGGACCGGATCTGCGTGACCTTCAGCCGGGTACCCATCAGCCGGTCACCCCGGCCCGCGCGCGCAGCATGGCGGCCGGCGCGACGTCCTCGATCGGGAGGCCGCGGCGGGCCGCGATCTCCTCGGGGCGCTGGAGGCCCTTCAACGCCGCCACCGTCGCGTGGACGATGTTGATGGCGTTGGACGAGCCGAGGCTCTTGCTCAGCACGTCGTGGATGCCCGCGCACTCGAGCACGGCGCGCACCGGGCCACCGGCGATGACACCGGTACCGGGGGACGCCGGCTTCAGGAGCACGACACCGGCGGCCGCCTCGCCCTGGATCGGGTGCGGGATGGTCGCGCCGATGCGCGGCACCTTGAAGAAGTGCTTCTTGGCCTCCTCCACGCCCTTGGCGATGGCGGCCGGCACCTCCTTCGCCTTGCCGTAGCCGACGCCGACCGTGCCGTCGCCGTCGCCGACGACGACCAGCGCGGTGAAGCTGAAGCGCCGGCCGCCCTTGACGACCTTGGCGACACGGTTGATCGCGACGACGCGCTCGAGGTACTGGCTCTTCTCCTGCTGGCCTCCGCGACCACCGTCACGGCCACCGCGGCCGCCACCGGCGCGCTGTCCGCGCTGCTGGGATCCGCTCATCAGATAACTCCCTTGAATGTCATGTGTGCCATCAGAAGGTCAGGCCGCCCTCGCGGGCGCCGTCAGCCACGGCCGCGACGCGACCGTGGTACTTGTTGCCGGCCCGATCGAAGAC
>DATLNJ010000079.1:0-12920 GCA_035536815.1 Frankiaceae bacterium | reverse complement strand
CTAGATGGTCGATCGGCAATTGGCGCGCAGCCGGGGGGCGGTCACGACCAAGCCGGGCGCCGCACGCACGTGTCGTGCAGGCCTAAAGGCCTGGATGGCACGCGCGGGTGGCGATCCGGCGCTGTGTCGTGGCCGTCATCCGGCCCGCCGTGAGTTGCCGATCGAGCATCTAAAGTCGGACCGCAATGCGCATCTACGACACGGCGACACGCGGCCTCGTCGAACTTCCGGCACCGCCGGGTCCGGTCCGCATGTACTTCTGCGGCTCGACCGTCTACCAGCGGATACACGTCGGCAACGCCCGCCCGTACGTGGTCGGCTCGTGGTACGCGCGCTGGCTCCGGCTGCGCGGCTACGAGGTGACGCTCGTCCACAACATCACGGACGTGAACGACAAGATCTACGACGCCGCGCCGGGCGCGAGCGCACGTCTCGCGTCCGACGCGACCCGGTGGTACCTCGAGGACGTTGGCCGGCTCGACCTCGGCGACCCGGACGTCCAGCCGACCGCGACGGAGACCGTCCCCGACCAGATCGCCGCGATCGCGACGCTGGTCGAAGACGGCTATGCGTACGAGGCGGACGGGGACGTCTACTTCCGGGTCGGGCGGTTCGAAGCGTACGGCAGGCTTTCGAGGCAGCGACTGAACGAAGTCGTCGAGCAGGAGCCGAACCCGCGTAAGGAGGATCCGCGCGACTTCGCGCTCTGGAAGGCGAACAAGCCGGGCGAGGACACGTGGTGGGAGTCGCCCTGGGGCCGCGGTCGGCCCGGCTGGCACATCGAGTGCTCGGTCATGGCCGAGAAGCACCTGGGGCCGTCGTTCGAGATCCACGGCGGCGGGCTCGACCTCGTCTTCCCGCACCACGAGAACGAGAACGCGCAGTCGGCGTGCGCCGGCGACGGCTTCGCGAACTACTGGCTGCACAACGGCCTGGTCAACACCGGCGGCGAGAAGATGAGCAAGTCGCTCGGCAACTCCCTCGTCGTCTCCGACGTGCTCGCGAGCGGGGTCCGGCCGCAGGTGTTGCGCTTCCTGCTCGGCGGCGCGCACTACCGCTCGGCCATCGAGTACAGCGAAGCCGCGCTGGTGGAGGCGGCGGCGGCGTACGGGCGGATCGAGACGTTCGTCCGCAACGCGGGCTCCGACGTCGCCGTCGACGAGGCCGCCTGGCAGCAGTTCGCGGCCGCGATGGACGACGACCTCGCCATCTCGCGCGCGCTCGGCGTCGTGCACAACACCGTCTCCCGCGGCAACGCCGCCCTGGACGACGGCGACGCGGTCACCGCCGCGGGCTGCCGCGCGACGGTGCGCCGGATGCTCACGGTGCTCGGGCTCGACCCGGTCGAGCAGTGGCCGGCCGCGGCCGGCGACCTGCACGACACCGTCGGCGCGCTGGTGGAGATCGCGCTGGAGGCGCGGTCGGCGGCGCGCGCCAGGAAGGACTTCGCGCAGGCGGACGCGATCCGCGACCGGCTGACCGCGGCCGGCGTCGTCGTGGAGGACACCGCCGGTGGCGTGCGCTGGCACCTGTCCTCGTAGCGTTCACCCCCAGCGCCGGTGCGCCGATAACCACCTCGTGCCCGCCGACCCCGCCCCCTCGTGACCGACGCCCTGCGCCGGGCCGAGTTGCTGCTCGGCGCGCACCGGCCGGCCGAGGCGGCGGACGCCGCCCGGGCCGCGGTGGCGGCGGACCCGGACGACGCGTACGCGTATTTGCTGCTCGCCGAGGCGTACCGCGCCGCGGGCGAGACCGACGAGGCGCTGCTCGCGGCACAGCGCGCCTGCGCCCTCGCGCCCGGCTACGCCGCGGCCCACGCCGTCCGTGCGGGCTGTCATACGGACCGCGGGGAGCCGTGGCTCGCGATCCCCGCCGCGCAGGACGCGGTCCGGGTCGCGCCCACCGACCCCTGGAGCCACGTCGTGCTCTGCGAGGCAGAGATTTCCGGCGGCAACGTCCGGCGCGCCCGGCGGGCCGCCGAAGTCGCGCTCGGGTTGGACCCCGGGCTCCCGGCCGCGCACTTCGCCGCAGGCAACGCCGCCCTCGCGGGCGGCCGTCGCGAGGAGGCGGTGGCGGCGTTCGAACGAGTGCTCGCGCTGGATCCGCACGATGCCGGGGCCCTGAACAACCTCGCCATCGCGCGCGGCGGCCGGGACGGCCCGGAGCTGCTGCTCCAGGCCGTGCGCACCGACCCGTCCGGAGCGCAGCTGCCAGCCGCGAACCTCGAACGGCTCACCTGGGCGTGGCTGCCCGCGTACGCCGTCGGGTGCTGGTACGTCGCCGCGATCGCGTTCTCGGTCGTGCGCGAGGCCGGCGGTTCCGCCGCCCTGGCGGCCGCGGCCGGCGCCGCCGGCGTGGCGGTGGTCACGGCGTTCGTCGTCCGGTACCTGCGGTGGCTCCCGCCCGAGGTGCGGGCGGCGATGCGGTCCCGGGTGCGGCGCCTGTCCGGCTTGCGGCGCGTCCAGGCGGGCGCGGCCGCGGCGGCCGTCCTGCTCGCGCTGCCGGCGACCCGTCCGTTCGCGGCCGGCGCCGCGGTGACCGGCGGCTGGTACGTCATCCTGGCGCGGGGCGAGCGGCGGACGTTCCCCGAACGCGCCGTCGTCGGGCCGGTCACGCCGCACGCGCTCGCGCCGTTGCGCAGCCGGGTCCTCGCCGGGCTGCTCGACGTGCTGGTGATCTGCCTCTTCCTCGTGATGGGAGTGCTCGCGGGGGCGGGGGCGGGCGCCGGCGTCGCCGCGCTGCTCGGCCTGTCGCCCGGCGCCGGGGCGGCGGTGGGCCTGCCCGCCGGCCCGCTCGCGGCGGTGACGTACGTCGTCCTCGCGCAGACGCGCGGCACGTCGACGTTCGGGCGGACGGCGGCCGGGATCGCGGTCGTCGACGTCGCCACCGGCGGCAAGCCGTCCGCGCGGCAGGTGCTCGGGCGGGTCGCGTGGGCGCTCGCCGGGGTCGTGACGCTGGGGCTCGCCTGGCTGCCCGTGACGCGGCGCCGTCCGGCGCTCCCCGACCGCCGGACCGGCACCGCCGTCGTCCGCCGCGCCGTCACCTAGCACCGGTGCAGCTAGCATCGCGGTCTCCGACGCGCTAGGGGTCTGCGGTGGTAGCTGGCAAGCGGGACGGCGGCGGCAAGGCCATCGCCAAGGGCGGCCAGGGCGGCCGCGCCGGCAAGGCGGGCTCGCACCGTAAGGGCGCGCCCGTCGGCTCGGGCGGCCACGGCAAGGACAAGCTCAAGGGGAAGGGGCCCACCCCGCCCGCCGAGATGCGCAAGGGGCACCCGGCCGCGCGCCGCGCCGCCGCCGCGGCCAAGCGGACCGCCCCGGAGAAGCCGGCCCGCGGCGAGCGCGGTCAGGTCGACGCCCCCGGCCCGTGGCCGTCGAAGCGCCGGACGCCGGTCGGGATCAGCGTCCCGCGCGGCGACGCGCCCGCGCGGCGGTCCGGCCCCGGCGGCGCCCCCCGGCGGGCGCCCGCCCCCAAGCGCGGGCTGCTCGCCGACGTCGACGAGGTCGTGGCTGGCCGCAACCCGGTCGTCGAGGCGCTGCGGGCGCGCGTTCCGGCCCGCACGCTCGTCGTCGCGCTCGGCATCGACCACGACGACCGCGTCGCCGAGGCGCTGGCCAGCGCCGCGAAGGCGCAGGTGCCGGTCCGCGAGGCCGGCAAGTCCGAGCTCGACCGGCTCACCGACGGCGCCGTGCACCAGGGGCTGGTGCTGCTCGTGGCGCCGTACGAGTACGCCCACCCCGACGACGTGCTGCGTCGGGCGTTCGAGCACCCCGAGGCGCCGCTGCTCGTCGCGCTGGACGGCGTCACCGACCCCCGCAACCTCGGTGCCGTGGTCCGCTCCGCGGCGGCGTTCGGCGCCCACGGGGTCGTCGTCCCCGAACGCCGGGCCGCCGGGCTCACCGCCGCCGCCTGGAAGGCCTCCGCGGGCACCGCCGCCCGGGTGCCCGTCGCCCGCGCCACCAACCTCGTCCGGGCGCTGAAGGCGTACGGCGACGCCGGCGTGACCGTCGTCGGGCTGGCCGCCGACGGCGAGCTGGACCTCTACGACCTCGAGCTGGCCACCGAGCCGTTGTGCGTCGTGGTGGGCTCCGAGGGGCGCGGGCTGAGCCGGCTCGTGGGGGAGACCTGCGACGTCCGGATCCGGATCCCGATGGCGAACGACACCGAGTCGCTCAACGCCTCCGTGGCCGCCGCGGTGACCCTCGCTGAGGTCGCGCGGCGCCGCCGGAAGGGGACAGACCTACCCAAAGGGTGACAATCGCCTACGGCGGGTACCGTAACTTGCGCGTGCTGTGTTCGTTACTGCATACGCGCAACGGAAACCGAGGGCTGGTCAGGCGGGGCCCACCGCCCTACCATCCTCGTAACCTTCCGTTCACCTGCGCCGCGATCCCAAGCGAAGGGCGACATCCGTGCGACGTCACCGCGACCACCTCGACGACGAGGTGCGTACCGACGACGAGCTCGTGCTCGCTGCGCGTGCAGGCGACGACGTCGCGCTGGCCGAGCTGCTCACGAAGTACCGCAACTTCGCGCGGGTGAAGGCTCGCTCGTACTTCCTCGTCGGCGCCGACCGCGAGGACATCGTGCAGGAAGGCATGATCGGCCTCTACAAGGCGATCCGTGACTTCAACACCGAGATGCAGACGTCGTTCCGGGCGTTCGCCGAGCTGTGCATCACCCGGCAGATCATCACCGCGATCAAGACCGCAACCCGCCAGAAGCACACGCCGCTCAACTCGTACGTCTCGTTCAACCGCCCCGTCGTCAGCGACGAGGACGGCGACCGCACGCTCGGCGACGTGATCCCGACCATCGCGATCACCGACCCGGCGGACCTCGTGATCTCCTCCGAGCGCATCCGTGCGCTCCAGCGCCACTTCGACGAGGTCCTCTCGGACCTCGAGGTGGAGGTGCTCCGCCTGTACGTCGAGGGCAAGAGCTACCAGGAGATCGCCGAGTCGCTCAACCGGCACGTGAAGTCGATCGACAACGCACTGCAGCGGATCAAGCGCAAGCTGGACATGCACCTTCGCGCCCGCGAGATCGCGGACGTTTCGTAGTTCTTTCCAGACTTACGAGCCCCACCGGGGAGGGCCGTTGTCGCGTCGCGTACCCCTACTCGCGATGCTCGCCGTCCTCCTTGGGCTGCTGGTGTCGCCGGCCACCGCCGCGCCCACCGAGGGCATCCTGCTGCGCGGCAGCAAGACCGGGTGGGTCGACCTCTACGTCTACGTCAACCGCACCATCGCGGTCGCGGACATCTCCATGAAGACGCAGGGCACGTACGTCGGCTTCTTCCTCTCGCCCGCCCCCGCCAACAGGGACACCGTCGGCGCGCTCGTCATGCCGCGGCTCGGCGCCACCGGCGGCGACAGCGCGTCGGTCATCAAGCTCGGCCAGAGCTACGACGTCCGCGCCGGCAAGTACCGCGCGTTCGTCATCAGCGACGGCCCGGCCGAGGTTTTCCTTCCGATCGAGGGCCAGGGTCACCGCGGCTGGACCGCCAACCGCCCGGCCCCGCTGTCCATCCGCAACATGGCGTTCGACGCCGCCGCCGGCTCCTCCGGCGCGACCATGGACGTGCCCGTCCCGATCCGCACCCGTTCGCTCGTCGTCGCCGCGGGCGCCGCGACCTCCACGTCGCTCACCGCCGTCGACCAGCTCTCCGCCTGCGTTCAGGTCGGGGACTCCTGCACCTCGACCCGCGTCGTGTCCGCGCGGTTGCCGCTCGCCAAGGTGCGGGCGTACGGCGCGTACCTCGGCCCGCCGGGTTCGTACACCGCGGCGTTCGACATCAACCGCACCGGCGGCTTCGACGCCGGCTCGCACGTCGACGGCGTCGTGATGGTGCTGACGATCGGCCGGCAGACCTAGCGGCGGGTACGCTCCAACGCGTTGCCGGCGTGGCGCAACTGGCTAGCGCAGCCGACTTGTAATCGGCAGGTTCCCGGTTCGAGTCCGGGCGTCGGCTCTCAACGCCGCAGGTCAGAGGCTTGCACCGCCTCTGGCCCGCGGCTCCCGGAGCCTCTCGTCTAACACCGTCTAACAGACGGTTAGACGCCAGCCGTCCTGAGCCGCCACAGCGCGGCACGGGACGGCACCGGACCCGATCCCGTTCGTGCAGTACCTCCGGAAGTGGCCCTACCGACACCTACTGTCGGAGTTCGCCCCATGTGGGCGGACGGGGACCGGGAGGTCACCATGCGAGGCAGCATCGTCAAGCGGGGCGAGAAGTTCCACGCCGTGCTCGACCTGCCCAGGGGCGCGGACGGCAAGCGGAAGCAGAAGTGGCTGTCGGGGTACCCGACCCGCCGCGAGGCCGAGGCCGCACTCGCCCACGCGCTCAACGAGGTCCACACCGGCCGCTACGTCGAGCCGACGGCCATGACCGTCCGGCAGTTCCTCTGCGACGAGTGGCTGCCGGCGAGCGCCGCCCGCGTCCGGGCGACGACCCTGCGTGGGTACCGGCAGCTCATCGACTCGTATGCCGTGCCGGCGGTCGGTGACGTCCCGCTCGCCGACGTGACGCCCGTCGTCCTGACGAAGCTCTACGGCCGGCTGCTCACGTCAGGACGCGCGAACGGCAAGGGCGGCTTGTCCGCGCGTACGGTCCGGTTCCTGCACACCGTCCTGCGTCGCGCATTCGCCGACGCGGTCCGCTGGCGCTACCTCGCGGCGAACCCCGCCGACGGCGCGACGCCGCCCTCGCACGCGGCAGCACGAGCGCCCGAAATGCGGACGTGGACGCTGGCGGAGCTGCAGGCGTTCCTCCGCTTCACCGCCGACGACGAGTACCACGTCGGCTACGTCCTCGCCGCCTGCTGCGGGCTGCGACGTGGCGAGGTCTGCGGGCTCCGGTGGTCGGACGTCGACCTCGACGGTACCGGGCAGTTCGGGCCGCACCTACGCGTGCGCCAGACCCTCGTAGAGGTCGACTACGTCGTGACCGTGTCGGGGCCCAAGACCGCGAAGAGCCGCCGCGTCGTTGCGCTCGACCCGACCGTCGTCGCCGTTCTCCGGCGGCACCGGACGCGCCAGCACAAGGACCGCCTCGCGTGCGGTCCCGCCTACGCGGACCGCGACCTGGTACTCGCGCGCGCGGACGGCGCGCCGGTCCAACCGAGCAACTTCGTCCAGGTGTTCGCCCGGCGGGTCGGAGAGGCCGGCGTGCCGCACATCCGCTTCCACGACCTGCGCCACACGCACGCGACGCTGTCACTGCAAGCCGGCATCCACCCGAAGATCGTCAGCGAGCGGCTCGGCCACGCCAGCGCGGCGTTCACGCTCGACACGTACAGCCATGCGCTTCCGTCGCTGCAAGCGGAGGCGGCGGCGACGTTCGGTGCCCTCGTCGCGGGTCTGGACCGGTGAGCACAACGGGTCGCAGGGCGCGTTCAGATGCCGTCCGCTGTCACAGGCCGGTGGCAGGATGACGTGCATGTCCAGGCTACCGGCGGTCGCCACGGCCCGGCGTGTCCTCAAGGCCGCCGGTTACGCCGACGCCGCGCTGCAACGGGACTACCCGGTGTGGCTGGGACCGCGGGGTGTCGAGGTCGCCGATCTTGTGGCTTTCGGGCGGTCCGCACCCAAGGACATGTCGACCGCGGTGGTCGCGGTGAGTTCCCGTTCGATCGATGCCGGATTCCGTATCGCGCAAGCCATCGCGGCGCCGTTCATCATGGTCGCCTCCGATCACGCCCCCGACCTGTGGGTCGCTGAGCCGTCCAAGCCGCTGCTGTGGAAGCGCTCGGTCAGCGTCGACGATGTTGCCGACATCCGGGAATGGCTGCGGCCGGACGCGGCTCTGATCGCGAAGGTAGGTCTGCGGCAGCTTCCGCTGTTCGACATCTCCGTGAACTTCCTCGCCGCCGCGCGATCGAGGAACACCGAAGCGCTGACGCCGATCGTCGCCGAGGCGATGCAGGTAGCCCGCGATCTGGTGACAGTGGGCCGCAAGACGACGAGCGACCTGCGGCATCGCCGTGCGGCGCGGCTCGTCGTCGGCGCGCTTACGGTGCTGGTGATGCGCGATCGCGGCGAGCGTCGCGGGCAGTCCGCGGAGCAACTCGTCGAGCAGGCGGTCGCGGAACACCCGTCGACGTTCGAGTGGGTGAGCAACGCGCCGCGCCGCGAGCGAGTGATCCTTGCCCAGCTCGTGGAGCGCTTGGGTGTGGGAATCGACTACCGCAGCCTTGATCCGGCGTTGCTCAGCGAGGTGTACGAGAACGCACTCGTTGCCGATGACGAACGCGAGCGGCTCGGCATCCACTACACGCCGCCCCGGCTGGCGGCGAAGTTGCTCGCCGACTTGCCCGTCGAGACCGTCCCGCCCGAGCAGCGCCACGTCCTCGACCCCTGCTGTGGGTCGGGGACGCTGCTGGTCGCCGCACACGACCGGTTGCGGGACCTGCAGCCGTCCTCGTGGCCCGACACACATCGCCACCGCGACCTGGCCGTGCACCTGCACGGTAACGACGTCGATCCGTTCGCCGTGGAGATCGCGCGGCTGACGTTGTTCCTCCATGCGCAACCTGCCGGCAACGGCTGGCATGTCACCGAACGGGACACGCTCGAAGCACCGGCACCGGACTTCGCGCCGCGGATCATCGTCACCAACCCGCCTTGGAAGTACCGGGCAGAGGGACGCCGCGAGCAGTACGCCGATGAATTCCTCCGGTGGAGTACGCGGTCCCTCGCTCCGGGCGGACTGCTGGGCATCCTGCTCCCGGCGTCGTGGCTCAACTCCACCAGCAGCGCCAGCATTCGCGCCGAGCTGACCGACGCCTTCGAGGTGTTCGAGGTGTGGCGGCTGCCCGAAGGCACCTTCACCGCGGCGCAGAACGCCGCCACAGTTCTGCTCGGCCGCAAACGTGACGGCCTCGGCGGGCGAGGTCGCCGTGTCGTGCGTGAGGTCCACCGCGGCGCGCTCGCCGGGTTCCTCGCCGACGATGCGGAGACCTTGACCCACGTCACCGAAGGGGACGCGCCACTGAACGACATCGCGCCGCCGTTGGAGGTACACGCCCCAACGGTGCCGCTGCGGGAACTCGCGGTGATCCTCAGCGGCCCGCAGCCGCGGCGCGCCATCGCCGACCGGGGTGAGGGCACGCCGTACCTCAACCACTTCGGCGACGTCAGGGCCTACGGTGTGATCGAGCCCGACCTGCTCTGGCACGTCGCGTTCCCCGACGACTTCCAAAGCAGCCGCGGAGCCCGCATCATCACCGCGAAGAAGGTGCTCGTCTCAGCCGCCCGTGGGTCTACGAGCCCCTGGCGCTTCCGGGTGGCGATCGACACGCTAGGGATTGCCGTGCGCAACAGCGTGCGCGGCGTCGCGCCGATAGATCAGTCCGACACGGACCTGTTGTTCGCCCTGGCGATCATCCTCGGCTCCAGCGTGGCCAGCGCATTCGCGGCACCCGCCGGCGGCGACCGCAACATCCCGGCGTCCGTACTGCCCGCACTACCGATCCCGGCGAACCGCCCCGACATCGCACGGCTGGCCGAACGCGGTCGCGAGGCAGCCCGACTCGCCTCGGCCGGCGACTCCCTCGCCGACTGCTTGCGTGCTGCCGAAGAGTTGGTGTTCGACTGCTACGGACTCAGTGAGGACGACCGTCAGGACATCGCCAGGCGCTTCGCGGGCGACATCGCGCCGGACGGCGCAGTTCGCTTCGCAGCGCCACAAGCCCGTCCCGACCCGCGCACGCGCTCCACGTTCCGACGTGTCGGGGCGGTTCTCGGCGCCGAACATGGTCACGTGACGCTGTGGGTAAACGGCATCACCAACGACGGCGGTGTGCGGGTGCGTCTGCCCGCCCGCATGCCCGGCTGGCTCGCGCGGCCAGGCGCGACGTTCGACGTCTACGGTGTCGACGCCGTCGCGGACGTGGAGCAGGCACGCTATCGGTTCCAGCCGATGGCCTGGCAAGACCTCGCCTACGACGCGGACGTCCCGGCCCCGTTGTTCGCCGAATGACCGCAACCGTCTCCTGTATCGACGTCGGCCAAGGCGACAGCACTGTCGCCGTCGACCACGCGAGTCGCGCCGCGCTCGTGATCGACTGCCCAGCGGGTCGACACGACGCGGCGCTCGCTGAACTCAGTCACCTCGGCGCGGAGCGCGTTGACGTCGTGATCTCCTCGCACAGCCAGGCGGACCACTTCGGTGGCGTCCTCGATGTCATCGAGTCCCTCGCCGAGCGGTTCACCGGCGTGCTCTACCTCAACCACGATCGGCTCATACCGATGCCCTCTCCTGGGGAGAGCACACGTGACGCCGCACGGCGGCTGCGCGCGCTGCTCAACCGGGCCAGGGAACTGAAGCCGCGCGTGCGCCGCGCCGAGGTGCCACCACCGATCGCGGGCTCGCTCGGCGCGTTGCAGTGGGAGTTGGTCGCGCCGACCTACGACGAAGCCGCCGACGCGGTCGCTCGGTCCAACCCGAACCTGGCGAGCGGTGTCGTCGTCCTCACGCTCGGAGCGCAGCGGGTCATCATCGGCGGCGACGCGCAACTTCCGACCTGGGAACGACTCGCCGGCACGCTGCCGACCGGCGCGGTAGTGCGCTGGCCGCATCACGGAGGCCGGCTCTCCGACAGCCCGGGCGCGCATAGCCGTGTTCTGGCGGTGCTCAAGCCGAGCATGGTCCTCGTCAGCGTCGGGGCGAAGAACCGGTTCGGGCATCCGTCCGCGGCCTTCTTCGACACGGTGACGGCCGAGACGGTGCCGCTGGTCTGCACGAACGTGACCGTGACCTGCTGCGCTGGGCGCAGCCGCCCCGGCGTGTGCGCGGGCACGATCCGCGTCGAGCTTGACGGCAGCTCGCCGATGCCTGTGGTTCGACCCAACCGCGCCGACCACGACTCGTTCATCCGCAACCTCGGCGCGGCGCAGTGTCTCCGCAAGCCAGGCACGGCGATCTAACGACGGCGCCCAGAGTCAGCGCTCACGTGCCGCGAGGACGGCGGCGAGGCGCGCACGCGGGAGGAGGCGCTGGTATCGCACGGCCAATGGGTCGGGTAGGGCGGTCTCGGAGGCGGTGTTGCTCGGGAACGGCGCGTCGGTGTCGGTCGGCGTCACTTGTACGGCTGGTGTCGGCTGAATCGCCGTGTTGTGCGGTCGGCGCACGAGGCCGGCGAACGCGCCTCCGAGGGCCAGCAGGATGAGAAGCACGGCGAGGAACCAGCGCCGCCTCCGGTTGCTGCGCCGCGTTGGTTCATCAGGCGGCGCGGCTGACGCAGGTGCGGGCCGCGGCTCGCCTCTGGGTTCGAGGTCGTCCACGGCCCGCTCCGTCCTTACGGTCTTGTTCCGTTGAGATGCGCCAGCGTTCCGCCTGGTTCGCTCGCGCGCCCGGTCACGCCGTCGCGGCGTGGTCGAGGCCGAGCATCTGCCGGAGCCGATCACGGGGGACGAGAATGCGCCGGCCGATGCGGATGCTCGGTATGTCGCCGGCGCGGACGGCGGTGAAGGCGAGTCCGCGGCTGATGCCGAGCAGCTTGGCGGTCTGCTCCACGGTGAGGATGGGCGGCAGGTTGTCGTCGAGTGTCATGACGCGTTCTCCTTGATCTCGTCGTGGGCGACCTCGTGGGTGAGGTCGAACCAGATGGGCCACAGCTCGCAGGGGTGGTGGCCGAGAGCGATAGCGACGCGGTCGGCGATGTCCCAGCGCAGCCGCGTCGAGCTCAGGACCCGGTGCAAGGTCCGCTTGGGAAGCCCGATCGTCAGAGCGACCTCGCAGAGCGATTGCTGTGCCTGTCGGGCGCGGGCCAAGAGGAGCACCCGCGCCGGCTCGGCGTCGAAGTAGTCGGCCATCACAGGTCCAGCGCGGTGTAGGCGTGGGTGTGCGGGCCGCGGTAGACGTCGTACTGCGGGTGCCACGGGTCGATCTCGACACCGGCGTAGTACGCGGTGTTGAGGACGTGGACGACGACGCGGCGAGCACCGCAGCGGACGACGGCGGACTCGCGGGTGAGCGCGCTCGCGGTGGTGCAGCGGCCGGCGCCGGTCAGCTTCGCCTTGGTGTAGACGTCGTCCATCACGCGGCGCAGATGACCCATCGTGTCGGCGGAGAGGGCGAGCCGGCCGCCGCCGTCGAGCTGCCGCGCCGCGGCGAGGTAGTCGCGCTGCTGGAGCGCGCGTCCGTCGTCGCCGTCGTGCTGCTCGTCGCCCTGGTGGTGCTGGGGCTGGCGCGGTGGGCGACGTTGTGGCTGCTCGTCGTCCTCGCCCCGGTCGGCATGGGCTTCGCGCTGCTGCCCGGCGGCGCGGGTGTCGCGCGGACGTGGTGGCGGTTGCAGCTCGCGGCGGTGTTCCTGCCGATCGCGAACGCCGTGCTGCTCGCCACGTACCTGGCGATGTTCTCCTCGGAGGCCTCGGGTCTCGTCGGCGCTCTCGGGCATCGCCGTGCTGGCGCTGATGTCGAAGCTCCCGGCGTGGGCCGCGAACGCGGCGATCGGCGTCGACGGGCACGACATGACCTCGCGGGCGCACCACGCCCGCAACACCGTCCGGCGTGTCGCCACCGTCGCGAAGGCCGGCGCCGTGGGCGGCCCGGCCGGTGCCGCGGCCGCCGCCGCGAAGACCGCCGCGACCGGCGCGGCGAAGCGCGTCGGGGGTGCCGCGCAGGGTGCCTCGCAAGGTCGCACGAGTTCGAGGCACCCCACGAGGCAGGCGCGCGGCGCCGGGCCGCCTCCGCTGCACCCCCGCTGACCTGCGGCTTTGCGTCGCGGGGGACTCGGTCGTGGGACTAGGTCGGGACCGCTTCGCGCCCCCGACCTAGTTGTAACGACCAGACACGTTGTTGACGGCGTGGTGACTTGATCGAAGGGAGGACCTCCGAACGGAGTGGCGGTGTCGAAGTCGCTCTCTATTCGGAGGTCCTCTGTGTCGCACCGTAACGCCCGTCTGAACCCGTTCGGCCG
>DATLNJ010000078.1:0-23422 GCA_035536815.1 Frankiaceae bacterium | reverse complement strand
CGCCACGTGTCCGCACAGTGCGATATGTAGCCCCCTGGCGCGACCTGCGGGCGGGAACCGCACACCGGTGCGCGATGTCCCGTCCTGGCCCGAAACCTCCCCAGGCCCCTCCGGCCAGCCGCGATCGATCATACGACATCCATCTATCAGCCCGGAAGCGGCCGACCGGCGCGACCCGCGTCAACTCTCCTGTTCGGCCAGTTCGCGGGCCCGGTCGCGGGCCGCCGCCAGGGCCGCGAGCAGGGCCGCCCGCACGCCGTGGTTCTCCAGCTCGCGGATCGCCGAGATCGTGGTGCCGGCCGGCGACGTGACCGCCTCCCGCAGCTTCACCGGGTGCTCGCCCGAGTCGCGCAGCATGATCGCCGCGCCGAGCGCGGTCTGCACGATCAGGTCGGCGGCAACGGTGCGCGGCAGGCCGAGCAGGATGCCCGCGTCGATCATCGCCTCGACCAGGTAGAAGAAGTACGCGGGGCCGCTGCCGGACAGCGCTGTCACCGCGTCCTGCTGCGACTCGGGGACGCGGATCGTCCGGCCGACGTGGTTCAGCAGCTCCTCGGTCCGGGCCAGGTGCGCCTCGGTCGCGTGCGCGCCGGCGCTGATCGCGCTCATAGCCTCGTCTACCAGCACCGGCGTGTTCGACATGACCCTTACAACAGGGACCTGCACGGCGAGGCGGCGTTCGATGAACGCCGTCGGGATGCCCGCCGCCATCGACACGACGAGCTGGTCCGGCGTCACGACCGCGTCGATCTCGGCGAGCAGCGTCGCCATGTCCTGCGGCTTCACCGCGAGGAGCACGGTGTCCGCGCGGGCCGCCTCGACGTTGGGGGCGACCGCGACGCCGTACGTCTCGCGCAACGACTCCGCGCGGTCCGCGCGCCGGGCCGTCACGACGACGTCGCCGGGTGACGTTCCGGCGCGCAGCAGACCGGACAGCAGCGCCTCGCCCATCTTGCCCGCGCCGAGGATCGCGAGCGCGGTCATGACTTGGTGGCGAGGGCGCGGAGGAAGAACTGGAGGTTGGCCGGGCGCTCGGCCATCCGGCGCATGAGGTAGCCGTACCACTCCTGGCCGTACGGCGTGTACACGCGCATCCGGTGGCCGGCGGCGACGATCCGCCGCTGCTCGTTCGGGCGGATGCCGTAGAGCATCTGGAACTCGTACGACCCCGGCTCGCGCCGTGCGGCGAGCTTGGTCGCGATGGCGACCAGCCGCGGGTCGTGCGTCGCGACCATCGGGTACGCGCCGTCGGCCATCAGCCGCACGAGCAGCCGGACGTAGGAGAGGTCCACGTCCTTGCGCGACTGGTACGCGACCGACTCCGGCTCCTTGTACGCCCCCTTGCAGAGCCGCACCCTGGCCTTCGCCCGGATCAGATCGTCGACGTCGCCGGCGCTGCGCCGCAGGTACGCCTGGATCACCGCGCCGGTGCCGGGGAAGTCCTGCCGCAGCTCGGCGAGGATGCCGAGCGTCGAGTCGGTGGTGGTGTGGTCCTCCATGTCGAGGGTCACCGTGGTGCCGGCCGCGGTGGCGGCCTCCACGATGCGCCGCGCGTTGTCGAGGCAGAGCGAGGGGTCGAGCGCCTGGCCGATCGCGGAGAGCTTGACGCTGACCTCGGCGCCGCCGGTGAGGCCGCTGTCGTCGAGCCGGCCGAGCAGCTCGAGGTACGCCTTCACGACCGCCTCGGCGTGCCCGACCTCCGTCGTGTCCTCGCCGAGGTGGTCGAGGCTGACCAGCAGCCCCGCGTCCACGAGCTCGCGGGTGGCGCGGACGGCGTCGTCGGTGGAGTCGCCCGCGACGAACCGCTGCACCACGTCGCGCGACATGGGCATGGTGCTGATCGCCTCGCGCAGCTTCGGCGACCGCGAGGCGGCGAGGATGGTCCGGCGCAGCATGTCGCGAAGGGTACCGGGCGGGGCGCCGCCGCAGTCAGCCCGGGCCGGCCCGGCCTACGGCGCGAACTTCCGGTGCGGGGGCACACCTCGCGTGCTCGGTGACACTGGAAGTTGGTGTCGGCCCGGCGGCTAGACGAGCTGGAGGGCGACGGCCAGCGCGCCGACCAGCTTCACGCCGTCGCTGTCGGCGAACGACCCGCCGACGCCGAACGTGCGCTCGTCGCCCAACGAGGAGCTGACGTAGCCCATCCACGTGTCGCGCTGCTGCCCGGCCGCGTTCACGTACCAGCGGGACGTCGACGCGTGGCCGCCGTAGCAGGGCGGCGCGTACGCGAACGGCTGCGCCGCGTCCTGCCCGGACCGCAGGCAGACGGACTCCTCGCGGAGCACCGGCTGCGACGACCACGTGGCGCGCGCGATGACGAGCACGTCGGACCGCGCCGGCACCCGCATGACGTCCCCGAACGTCACCAGCCGGTCCTGCACGGTGTCGCGCTGCGCCAGCGCCTTCTGCGACGACGCCAGGCGGCGAGCCGGGCGGATGGTCGTCGGCGCGCCGGACAGGCCGTCGAACGACAGCCGCACGCTGATCGGCGCGTTGTCGGTGAGGATCGTGAGCCGGTACCGGCCCTGGTGCAGCAGCAGCGCCTCGGGCTTCGGGTAGGTGCAGTCGGTGTGCAGCGGGAGCTGCTCGTTCGGGAGGTGCGTGCAGGTCGGCCCGGGCGTGGTGCTGCCGTAGACCATCGTCTTGCCGCCGGCGAACGACGGCAGCCGGTACGCCCACAGGCCGTCGTAGACGTTCGGGTCCTCGGTGATCCGCGTGAGCCAGACCGCGACGAACCGGCCACTGCCGGAGAAGCGGACGTCGGGGTTCGCCTCGACGAGCGGGGACATCCGGGCGTCCCGCGGCACGACGACGTCGACGTAGCCGCTCGTCGTCGCGGTGATCGTGGTGACGCCGGTCAGCGCCGGGACCGGGGTACGGCGCGCGTCCGCGGGCTGCGCCGTGACCAGCAGCGCCCCCGTGACGACCATCGTGACCACTCGTGCTCGCATGCCGCGCCTCCTGCTGCTGGGGTTCGCCAGTGAGACTCGCGGGAGCGGCGGTTGGTTCGGCGTCAGGCCGCGGCGAGCCAGAGCCGGGTGACGAACGGCTCCACGACCACGCCGTCGGGGAACGACTCCGCCAGCAGCGCGCGCTGCGCGTCGAGGAAGTCGCCGAGGGCGTCTCCGAGCGCGGCGACGTACGACTTCGACCGCAGGTACACGAGGTACGTGTCGAGGTCGAGCCGCCGTTCCCACGGCACCTCGACGGCGCGCACGTCGGCGAACGCCGTCCGCAGGTCCGCGGCGACGTCCTGCACGCGGTAGTCGCGGGCGTACGAGCGGTTGGCGACCTCGAGCATCTGCTGCTGCGCGCGCCACCAGCCCTCGGCCTGCGCGGCGCTGTCGTTCCACCACACGGCGAGCGCACCGCCGGGCCGGAGCACCCGACGCGCCTCCGCGGCGGCCGCGTCGTGGCGGACCCAGTGGAACACCTGCGCGTACGTCACGAGGTCCACGCCGGCGTCCGGCAGTGGCAGCGCGTGCGCGTCGGCGACCGCGGCGCCGAGCAGCCGGCCGGGGCCGGGCGAGCCGTTGGCGCGCAGCCGGGCGAGCAGCTGCGCCCCGATGTCGAACGCCAGCACGTCGGCGCCGTGCGCGAGCAGGCCGCGGGTCGCGATGCCGGTGCCCGCGCCCACGTCCGCGACGCGCCGCCCGGCGAGCGGCGGCAGGGCGGCGTAGAGGCCGCCGGGGTACGACGGGCGGGCGGCGTCGTAGGAGTCGACCAGCGCGTCGAACGGCGACCTCGAGCGCTGCGACACGACGCACACCGTAACGAGAGGGCTTCCCGTGCGGGCGCCGCAGGGACAGAATCGGCCCACGGGGGTGGTGTCCGGTGTGGGCGATCAAGGGCCGGATCGTGCCGATGGCGTCCGACGCGAGCGTCGCGGCGGACGAGAAGGCGGCGTTCGCCGGCAAGGTCTGGATCGGCGACGACGGCCGCGTGGCCGCGGTGACCCGCGCGCGGCGCAAGGACCCGCCGGGGTCGGAGAACGCGCTCGTCGTGGACGTGGGCACGTCGCTCGTCCTGCCGGGGTTCGTGGACCTGCACAACCACCTCGCGTACAACACGCTGCCGCTGTGGTCGGAGCCCGGCCGCCCGGCGCCGTACGCGCACCACAACAGCTGGCCGGGCGCGAAGTCGTACGCGGGCGAGGTGACCTGGCCGGCGTACGCGCTCATCACCGCCGCGCCGGCGGAGCTGCTCGCGTACGTCGAGACGAAGGCGATCGTCGGCGGCACGACGACGATCCAGGGCTCGCCGCCGAAGAACCGGCCGCGGGACGGCTGGCTGGTGCGCAACCTCGAGGACGAGACGTTCGGCACCGGCAACGCGAACCTCGTCTACGCGTCCGTGCTGACCGCAAAGCCGGCCCAGCTCGCCGCGCGCGCGAACTCCATGCGGGCCGGCTCGCTGTTCGTCTACCACTGCGCGGAGGGCAAGCCGGGCACGATCGTGGCGCGCGAGTTCGAGGCGGCGCAGCGGGCCGGCTGCCTGCAGAACCGGTTCGTCGCGGTGCACGCCACGGCGGTGCCGAAGGAGGGGTTCGCCGCGTGGGGCGGCCAAGGCGCGGCCCCGGGGGCGATCGCGTGGTCGCCGTTCTCCAACCTGTGGCTCTACGGCGAGACGACCGACGTACCGGCCGCCCTCGCCAACGGCATCGCCGTCTGCCTCGGCTCCGACTGGGCCCCGTCCGGGACCAAGCACGTGCTCGGGGAGGCGAAGGTCGCGCGGCTGGCGTCGAAGGCGTTCGGCTGGAACCTCGCCGACGCGGACATCGTGCGGATGATGACGAGCGTGCCCGGCGACGTGCTGGCGCGGGCCTGGCCGTGCCAGGTCGGTCGGCTGCAGCCGCGCGCGGTCGCCGACGTCGTGGTCATCGGGGCGAAGGCCGGCGCCGAGCCGTTCGGGACGGTGGTCGACGCGACCGAGCGCGACGTCGAGCTCGTCGTCGTGGACGGGCGGCCGCGCTACGGCACCAAGGCGCTGATGAAGGCCGCGGGCGCGAAGCCGACGACGACGGTGCGCGTCGCCGGGGAGCAGCGCGCGCTGGCGCTCACGCAGCCGGACGACCCGGCCGCGGTGCTCAAGTGGGGCGATGTCGTGGACCGGCTGAACGAGGTGCGCAAGCACCCGAAGCGCGAGATCGAGAACGCCCAGGCGACGCTCGCCGCGTGGGCCGGGCGGCTCGACGCGGACGACGCGCCGCTACGCCTCGCGCTCGACATGCCGACCGGCGCCTCGCCGGTGGGCGGGCTGCCGAAGGACCTGGACGACGTGACGGTGCCGCCGTTGGAGACGCTCGCGCACGACCGGGCCTGGCTGGACGCGGTGAGCGGCGGTGGCTTCCACGGCGGCCTGCTCGACGACCTGGCGAGGTGGTACCCGTGACCGAGGCTCCCGCGACCGCGGCGACCGCGCAGGAGGGCGTGCCGCTGGTCGACCACCTCGCGCAGCAGGTGCTGAACGAGCTCGACGGCGGCGAGCGCGCGCTCGTCGTGGACACGCTCACCGACGTCATCGGCGGCGCGTACGCCCACCTCCCGGCGAAGCGCGCGGCGTACGCCGTCGACCCCGTGCGCGCGCTGACCCAGCTCCGGCGGCGCTCCGGCGACCTCACCGACACCGACTTCCACCGGATGCTGGCCGGCGTCGTCACCGGGCTGCGCGACGCGCACACGCGGTACGCCGCGCGGCGCACGATGACGGTCGCCGCGCTGCCGTTCCTGGTCGAGCAGTACGGCCCGTACGCGTCGCCGACGTTCATCGTCGGGAAGGTCGCGGAGTCGATGGTGGGCGACCGGCACTTCAAGAAGGGCGTGCGGATCGAGCGGTTCAACGCCGTCCCGATCGCCCGCGCGGTGGACGTCTACGCCGACCGGGAGACCGGCGGCCGGCCGGACGCGCGGCGGTCGCGGGCGCTGGAGTCGTTCACGTTCCGGTCGCTGAAGCACCAGCCGCCGCCGGACGAGGTCGAGGCGGTCATCGACTTCGTCCACGACGGCAAGGAGCGGCGGGTGTCGTTCCCCTGGCGCGTCGTGGACCCCCAGCGGGCGACGACAGCGGTGCGGCCCGGCACTCGCGGCTCGGCGAAGCTCGCGGTCAACTCCGCGGCCGAGATGGTGCGGCGCGGCAAGATGCTGATGTTCTCGTTCGACGTGTGGGCCGCGCAGTTCAACGAGGCGAAGGCGGCGCCGTCCACGACCGCCCGCGGCGCGTCCGACTGGATCGAGACGTCGTTCCCCGACAACCTCGCCGCGCGCGCCTGGGAGACCGGCGGGCGGACCGTCGGCTACCTGCGCGTGTGGACGTTCGACGTGGACGACGTGGACGGCTTCCTCGCCGAGGTCGAACGCCTGCTCGCGCTGCTCCCGCGCGACGGCGTGATCGTGGACCTGCGCGGCAACCCAGGCGGGCTGGTGTGGGCGGCCGAGCGGATGCTGCAGCTGTTCACGAGCAAGCCGATCCAGCCGACCCGCTTCTCGCTGGTCGCGTCGCCGCTGACGCGCTCGATGGCGCAGAGCCCGTTCAACCGGATGGAGCTCGAGGCGTGGGCGCCGTCGCTGGAGGACGCCGTCTCGACCGGCGACCTCTACTCGCAGCCGCTGCCGCTCACCGACCCCGAGTGGTGCAACGAGGGCCGCGGCACGTACCCGGGACCGGCCGTCGCCGTCGTGGACGCGAACACGTACTCGTCCGGCGACCTGTTCGCGGCCGGGTGGGCCGACCACGGCATCGGCGACCTCGTCACGATCGGCGAGGCGACCGGCGGCGGCGGCGCCAACGTCTGGACGTCGAGCATGCTGCGCGACGCGCTGGCCGGGACCGAGCACGCGTTCGCGGCGCTGCCGGACGAGGCGAGGTTCACCCTCTCGGTGCGGCGGGCCATCCGGTCCGGACTCTCCGACGGCATCCCGATCGAGGACCTCGGCATCGCCGGCGTCCCCTACGACCTGACGCGGAGCGACCTCCTCGACGGCAACGTCGACCTGGTGGCGTTCTGTGCCGACCTCTTGGAGCGACGATGACGACGCACGCCTCCTGCCCCGGCTACCCGAAGGCGCCGTTCAAGGCGCTGGTCGCGAACTACGCCGGCGAGGACGTCTACCCCAGCGCGAAGTTCCGGACCGAGTGGGGGCCGATCTTCCACCGCGGCCGGCTCGACGGCAGCGCGCGGGTGCTGGTCATCGGCCAGGACCCGGCGGCGCACGAGTCGATCGCGCGGCGCATCCTCGTCGGCGAGGCGGGCCAGCGGGTGCAGGGCTTCCTGCACCGGCTCGGCATCGACCGCAGCTACGTGATGGTCAACGCGTTCCTCTACTCGGTCTACGGCGGCAGCGGGAAGGCGACGCCCGCCATCACCGCCGAGCGCAACGCGTGGTTCGACGCGATCGCCGCGAAGAGCGGCCTCCAGGCCGTCGTGGCGCTGGGCGGCGCGGCGGACAAGGCGTACCAGGCGTGGCCCGGCAAGGCAGGCGCCACGTGGACGTACGCCGCGATGACGCACCCGACGTACCCGGAGTCCGCGAGCGGGCCGAAGGCGGCGGCCTGGCAGAAGCTCATCGAGTCGTGGAACGCCGCGTTGCAGGCGCACTCCGCCGGGCCGTTGACGCCGGACACGCCGCGACCGCTGGTGCCGTACGGCGCCGGCAAGCTCACCGAGGCGGACCTGGCGCCGATCCCGGCGGAGGACCTGCCGGCCGGGCTGCCGGCGTGGATGCGCAGCCTCGACGCGTGGGCCCGCCGCGACGGCGCGACGCCGGCCGAGAAGCGCGCGACGATCGTCGTGACGATCCCGCGGAACGCCCGCCCGCCGGAGTAGGTCAGTCCACCACGGCCGGGGCGGCGGCGAGATGCAGCCGGGTGTACGCGAGCGCCTCGGCGAGGTCCGCCTCGCGCTCGGCGCGCGACTCCGCGCGCCGGGTGTTCACCTCGACGACGACCGTGCCCGCGAAGCCGGTGCCGGCCAGCAGCTCGAGCACTTCGGCGCACGGCTGCGTACCGCGCCCGGGGACGAGGTGCTCGTCGCGCGGCGTGCCGAGCCCGTCGGCGAGGTGCACGTGCGCGAGCCGGTCGCCCATCTCGCGCGCCATCGCGAGCGCGTCGCTCTGCGACACGGCGGTGTGCGACAGGTCGAGCGTGGTGTGCTTGTAGTCGTCGGTCGTGACGTCCCAGTCCGGCGCGTACGGCACCACCTCCCGGCCGCGGGCGCGCAGCGGGAACATGTTCTCGACCGCGAACCGCACGTCGGTCTCGTTCGCCATCCGGTCGATGCCGGCGACGAAGTCGCGCGCGTACTCGCGCTGCCACCGGAACGGCGGGTGCACCACGACGGTGCGCGCGCCGAGCTCGTCGGCGGCCGCGCGGGCGCGTTCCAGCTTCGCCCACGGCTCGGTGCCCCAGACGCGTTGCGTGATGAGCAGGCAGGGCGCGTGGATCGCGAGGATCGGGATCTGGTGGTAGTCGGAGAGCCGGCGCAGCGCGTCGACGTCCTGGCTGACCGGGTCGGTCCAGACCATGACCTCGACGCCGTCGTAACCGAGCCGCGCGGCCATCTCGAACGCCGTCGCGGTGCTCTCCGGGTACGTCGACGCGGTCGACAGCGCGACCAACGCCTGCGGCACCCGGACGACCATGCGGACCACTCTATGAGGTGGTTCGTCCCCCGGCGCGGGCGCGCCGGACGCCCCGTACAGTGGTCCGATGGTGCGGCTGGACTTCGCTCGCGAGTGGTTCTCGTTCTTCAACCCGGACGACCCGCAGGAGATGTTCCGCTGCGACCTGACCTGGCTGATGTCGCGCTGGACGTGCATCTTCGGCAACGGCTGCCACGGCATCGAGCGCACCCGCCCGGACGACGGCTGCTGCTCGCACGGCGCGTTCTTCTCGGACAAGACGGACGAACGCCGCGTCCGCCGGATGGCGAAGGAGCTGACCGCCGAGGAGTGGCAGTTCCGCGCGGAGGGCCGGCGCAACGGCATCACCGAGGAGGACGACGGGCGCACCCGCACCCGCGTCCACGACGGCGCGTGCGTGTTCCTCAACCGGGTCGGCTTCCCCGGCGGGGCGGGCTGCGCGCTGCACCGGATGGCCTGGCGGACCGACCGGCACCCGCTCGAGACCAAGCCGGACGTCTGCTGGCAGCTGCCGATCATGCGTTCGCAGGAGTGGGAGGACCGGCTCGACGAGACGAAGGTGCTCGTCACGACGATCACGGAGTTCGACCGGCGCGGGTGGGGCGAGGGCGGCCACGACCTCGACTGGTACTGCACCGAGTCGCCGGAGGCCCACGTCGGCGCCGAGCTGCTCTACGAGTCGTACGGACCGGAGCTCGCGGCCCTGATGGGCGACCGGGCGTTCGCGGTGCTCAAGGAGCACTGCGACGCGCGGCGGCGGGCCGGCCTCGTCGCGAAGCACCCGGCGTCGATCCGGTGAGGACCCGGCGGTGACCGCCGAGGTCGTCGAGGCCGGACGCCCCGATCGACCCCGCCGCGGCACCGCCGCCGGCGTCGCCGCCGTGCTGCTGCTGGCCGGCGCGGCGTACGCCGCGAACCGCGAGCCGGCCGCGCCCGCGCCGCCCGGTGCCACACCGTCGGCGGCCGCGACCGGGCCGCAGGGGAGCCGGGTCCCGCCCTCCCCCGCCCCGCCGCGGCTGCCGCCGCTGACCGAGCCGACCGGCCTGCTCGTCGCGGCCGCAGGGACCGAGCTGACGCTGGTCGACCTCGACGCGGGCGACGTGACGCGGACGCCGCTCCCGGTTCCCGGCGACACGCAGCCGGTGGCGCGCATCCCCGGTGGGTGGCTGGTGTTCGTCCGCGAGTTCTGCCGCGCCGCGCACTGCGACGACCGCCTCTACGCCGTCCGCGACGGGACCGCGACGCAGGTCGGGAGGGCGGAGGCGGCGTTCCTCGACCCGGACGGCGCGTCGATGTGGCTGACCGGGCACTCGTTCCGCAACCGGGAGCCGGACGCGAACCCGCCGTGGCTGGAGCGGCGGACGCTCGACGGCCGCCGCCTCACCCGGCGCGTCCGGCTCCGCCCGCGCGAACGGCTGGTCGGCGTCACCGAGCTCGGCCCCGTTACGTCGGTGCCGGCCCGCACCGCCTGGCGGGTCACGCAGCGCGAGCCGGACGGCGCGGAAAACAGGGTCGTCGTCACGCACGGCGTCCCCGTCGCCGTGTCGCCGACGGCGCTCGCGTGGCTCTCCGACGGGTGCACCGCGGCGCCGTCGGGGACCTGCCGGCTGTCGGTGCTGGACGTCCGGACCGGCAGCGTCACCACCGTCGCGCGGCTCACGTCGCCGGTCCGCACGGCGGCGTTCACGGCCACCGGCGGCCGGCTCGCGGTGGCGTTCGACCTGCCGGGCGGGCACGCCGAGGACGCCACGCCCGCGGTCGCCGTCTACGACGTCGCGACCCGCGCCGACCTGGCGGCCGGCCTCGACTTCCCCACGGACGTCTCCGCGCTTGCGTGGTCCCCGGACGACAGGTTCCTCGTGCTCGCGCAGCAGACCGTGGACTCGCGGACGTTCACGTCGCGGCTGTACCTCGCGGTGTGGTGGGAGGGCCTGCCGGCGGCGCGATCGGCTCCCGACTTCGACAGCGACGGCGGCCCGTTCGTCGCGGTGGGGACGGACTGATGCGACCCGACGACCGACCCGGGCGTCCTCCCGGCACGGAACCCGAGCAGCCCGCCGGTGCGCGACCGCGCGGGGCGCCGCGGCGCGGGGCACTCGTCGGCGGCGTCGCGGTGCTCGCTGTCGCGGCGCTCGCGTTGAGCAGCAGCCGCGGCGGCGAGCCGGCGCCGCCCGCCTCGCCGTCGCCCACGCCGGTCGCGCCGGTCGCGGACGCGCCGTTGCAGACGTTCACGCCGGCGGAGACCGACCCGCCGTCGCTGCCGGTCACCGGGCCGGCGGCGACCGGGCTGCGCGGCCGGGTCGTGGTCGTGGAGGCCGGCCGACCGTCGGTGCTGGACCTGGCGAGCGGCAAGCGGACGGCGCTCGGCGAGGTGGCGTCGCCGGTGCGGCACGCGGTGACGGTCGGCTCGTCGGTCGTGCTGTCCGGCGCCGAAGGCGACACCGGCGACTTCCCGCCGCTGCCCGGGTCCGTGTGGGTGGTCGGGCCGGACCTGCGGGTCCGCCGGCTGCCGGACGCCGGCACCGTCACGCCCGACGCCGCCGGGACCGGCGTGTGGCTGACGACCTGGCTGCCGGACGGGTCCGGCGGCACCATGCGCCGCGTCATGCTCGACGGCCGGGTCACCGACGAGCGCTTCGAGCTGCCCGGCCCGTTCACCGTCGTCGGCGCGACCGGCGGCGGCATCGTGCTGACCGGGCTGGTGGACGACGCCGTCGAGGTCTGGGACCCGGCCCGTGACCGGCTGGTGCACCGCGAGCCGGGGATGGGGTACGCCGCGTCCGCGCCGTCCCGGCTGCTCTGGTGGTTCGACCACTGCGTCAAGCCCTGCCTGATCTTCCGGCGCGACATGCCGAACGCGTTCGACGACGAGAGCTTCGAGGGCAGGGGGACCGTGCTCGTTCCCCCGGAGCCGCGGCTGGCCGAGCTGTCCCCGGACGGCCGCCGGGTCGTCACGCAGTCCGTGGGACAACGCGTCGCGGTGGCCGTCTGCGACATCGACCCCGAACGCTGCCAGGAGCTGCGCAACCTGCGGATCACCGAGTTCGCAGAGACCGCGTGGAGCGTGGACGGCGAGACGTTGCTCATCGCGCTGCCGGCCGGCGTGGGGCAGCTCGCGGCGTGGCGGCCGTGGTGGGGGGAGGCTCGGCCGGTGCCCGGCGAGTTCCGCGCCGAGAGCATCGCGGCGCTGGGGACGTAGGCTCCCCGCTCATGGCCACCCTGGTACTGCTGCGCCACGGCGAGAGCGCGTGGAACAAGGAGAACAAGTTCACCGGCTGGGTCGACGTCGACCTGACCGCGAAGGGCGAGGACGAGGCGCGCCGCGGCGGCGTGCTGATGACCGAGGCGGGCGTGCTGCCCGACGTGCTGCATACGTCGTTGCAGCGGCGCGCCATCCGGACCGCGCAGCTCGCGCTGGAGCAGACCGACCGGCTCTGGATCCCGGTCCGGCGGTCGTGGCGGCTCAACGAGCGCCACTACGGCGCGCTGCAGGGCAAGGACAAGACGCAGGTCCGCGAGGAGTTCGGCGAGGAGCAATTCATGCTCTGGCGCCGCTCGTACGACACCCCGCCGCCGGCCGTGGACCGCGCCGACCCGAACCACCCGGCGAACGACCCGCGCTACGCCGACCTCCCGGCCGAGGTGCTGCCCGCGACCGAGTGCCTCAAGGACGTGCTGCTCCGGATGCTGCCGTACTGGGCGGACGCGATCGTGCCGGACCTGCGGGCCGGCCGGACGGTGCTGGTCGCCGCCCACGGCAACAGCCTGCGCGCGCTGGTGAAGCACCTCGACGGCATCTCCGACGAGGCGATCGTCGGCCTCAACGTCCCGACCGGCATCCCGCTACGGTACGAGCTCGACGACGACCTGCACCCCACCGCCGCGGTGGACCCGGCGTTCGGCGTGTCGGGGTCGTACCTCGACCCCGACGCCGCGCGGACCGCCATCGCCGGCGTGGCGAGCCAGGGCAAGCACTGAACCTCGTCTTGCTGTCCAAGCTGCTGGCGGTCGCGCTGCGGCATCGGGTGCACGCGTCGTACGGCGCCTGACCGGCTACAGCGTGCTGGTGTCGGTGAAACAGCCGGCCGGGTCCTTCGCCCTCGGGTCGAGCAGGTTGACGCGTTCCTTCGCGTCGGGCGCCGCCGTCGGGTCCACCGACTCGCGGGCGAAGAACACCGGGAGGTACTGGGTCTCGTACGGCCACCGCGCGCCGCACTGCGAGTGCCCGCTGATGTAGGTCGCGCGCACGATCCACGGCGGCGTGACCGCGTTCAGCCCCGCCGCCGCGAACGACAGCCGTCCGGTCCGGCGCACGACGACCAGCTCGGTGGCGCCGCCGCGCTTCGGCCGCAACGCCTGCACGGTCACATAGCGGAACGCCACCTCCAGCCGTCCCTGGCCGTTCACGCCGGCGGCGCGGAAGTCGCCGTTGACGCGGATGGCCGGGTGCGCGGCGACGGCGTCCGGCGCGAACCGGTTCCCCAGCGTGAGCGGCGTCGCGCGCAGCCGCGGGTCCACCGCCGCGCGGACCGGCGTGAGCGAACGCCCGTACAGCACCCGGCGGTCGAGGAGCGCGGCCCGCAGGTAGCGCTCGGTGCGCGCGTACGCGTCGCGGACCTGAGCCGCGCTGAACGCCCCCACCGCCTTCGCGCTCGGCGCCACCACCCCGGCCGCGCCCGCCGGCCAGTGGTCCACCTTCGTGCCGGCGAACGGGTCGGCGGCCGTGGCCGTCGCGCTCGGCGTCGGGACGATGACCGGCACCCGGTCGGCGGCCGGCTGCGCCGGGGGACGGCCCGGCATCGCGACGAGCGCCACGACTCCGAGCACCACGGCCACCATGCCGAGCCCGACCAGCGTCGTGACGACCGGCCGGCCGCTCGCGTACGGGTCGTTCGCGGTGGCAGGCGCGGCGCGGCGCCGCGCACGCGGCTCCTTCGGCAGCGGCGGCGGCTTCCCGCGCACGGCTCGCGCGGCGGCCTGCTGCCGCGCGCGGTACTCACGCTTCACTTCGCGCAACGACTCGCGCGACGGCTGATCCCCCACGCCGGGGAGCGTACGGGGCTAGTGCCCGTCGGTCACGGGCTGTCCGCGTACCCGCGGTCGCCGGTCCACAGGGCGGCCGCCGTCAGCGCGACCGCGAGGGCCGTCAGCCACGCCGCGCGGCGGCGCGCGTCAGGCGCCGCCGACCGGCCGGCCGCCAGCCAGATCGCGGTGAGGCCGAACAGCCCGCAGAAGAAGCCCGCGGCCGCGCCGACCCAGCGCCGGTCCGGCGCCACCAGGGTCCGGCCCGCGTAGCCGGCCGATGCCGCCGTCGCGAACAACAGCAGGAGCGCCATCCGGCCCGACCACACGGCTACGGCGTCCCGCCGAAGATGGGGCGCAGCGGTGCGCCGCCCTGCCCCGCCTGCTTGGCGCGCCACTCCTCCTCGCGCCGGATCGACTCGGCGAACCCGAGCCGCAACGCCGCGTCGAACGTCGTGTCCGCGTACTCCAGGACGCAGCCCAGCAGCCGGTCCACCTCCTCGGCCGTCACGGAGTCGAGCGGCACGTGGCCGACCAGGTAGATGTCGCCGAGCCGGTCGCAGGAGAAGTGCACGCCGTACGTCCGCGCGTTGCGTTGCAGCAGGAAGCCGTAGGTGCCGCCGTCGTTCGACTCGGGCTTGCGCATGAAGAACGCCTCGACGAGCAGCGTGTGGTCGCCGACGACCAGCCAGGTCATCGTGGCGAGCTTGTGCTGGCCGGCCAGCTTGACGAGGAACGCGCCCTCCTCGACCCGCTCGTACTCCAGCCCGAGCCCGTCGAGCGCCTCGGTGACCAGCCGGTCGAGCCTGGTGACGACGGCCCGGTCGCGGCCGACGACGTGGTCGAGCCCGCTCACTCGTTCACCGCGTGCCGGGTGTCGGCCACCTCCGCGATCGCGTCGCGGTAGACGCCTAACGTCGCCGCCGCCGTGGCCGCCCAGCCGAACGCCTTCGCGTGCTCCGCCGCGCCCGCCGCGAGCCGGGCGCGTTCGGCCGGCTGCTCGACCAGCCGCTCCAGCACCCGCGCCCACGCGAGCGGGTCGTGCCCCTCCACGAGGACGCCGCTCTCGCCGTCGCGCACCGCGGTCCGCAGGCCGCCGACCGCCGCCGCGACTACCGGCGTCCCGCAGGCCTGCGCCTCCAGCGCGACCAGCCCGAACGACTCGTTGTACGACGGCACCACGACCGCCTCGGCGGCGCGGTAGTACGCCACAAGCCGGTCGGCGGGCACCGGCGGCTCGCGGCGTACGACCCCCGTCAGGCCGAGCTCGCCGGTCAGGTGGTCGAGCCGCTCGGGGTCGCGGGTGCCGGTGCCCGACGGCCCGCCGACGACCGCCACGACCAGCCGGTCGCGTAGCGAAGGGTCGCGGGCGACCAGCTCGGCGGCCGCGCGGATCAGCACGTCCGGGGCCTTGAGCGGCTGGATGCGGCCGACGAACAGCAGCAGCACGTCGTCCGGCCGCAACCCGAGCAACGCCTTCGCGGCCGCGCGCGACCCGGGCGTGTACCGCTCGAGGTCCACGCCGGGGGCGACGGTCGCGATGCGGGACGGGTCGGCGCCGTAGAGGTCGCGAAGCTGCGCCGCCTCGTCGTCGGTGGAGGCGATCAGCCGGTCGGCCGCGTCCACCACCTGCGTCTCGCCGATCAGCCGCGCCACCGGCTCCGGCTCGTCGCCGGCCGCCAGGGCGGCGTTCTTCACCTTCGCCAGCGTGTGGAACGAGTGCACCAGCGGCACGCCCCACCGCTCCTTGGCGAGCCAGCCGACCTGCCCGGACAGCCAGTAGTGCGAGTGCACGACGTCGTAGTAGCCGGGCTCGCGCACCGCCTCGGCGCGCAGCACGCCCGACGCGAACGCGCAGAGCTGGGCCGGGAGGTCGTTCTTGGACAGCCCCTCGAACGGCCCCGCGGTCACGTGCCGCACCGTCACCCCTGGCGACAGCTCCACGACCGGGTCGAGGCTGCTCGACGTCGTCCGCGTGAAGATGTCGACCTCGATGCCGGCGGCGGCCAGGCGGCGGGACAGCTCGACGACGTAGACGTTCATGCCGCCCGCGTCGCCGGTGCCCGGCTGGTCGAGCGGCGACGTGTGCACCGAGATGGTCGCCACCCGGCGCAGGTCGCGCGGGAACGACCGGACGGCGTTGACCACGCGGATACCTCCCTCGTTCCTGCACATTGTCGCCGAACGCCGCCAACACGCCGCTCGCGCGTACCCTTCCCCCTCGTGGACGACCAGAACGCACCGTACGGCGACCTGGCGCCGCTGGCGTTCCTGCTGGGCACCTGGCGGGGCGAGGGCGTCGGGGGCTACCCGACCATGGAGACGTTCCGGTACGGCGAGGAGGTGACGTTCCGGCACAACGGCAAGCCGTTCCTCGCGTACACGCAGAAGACGTGGGCGCTGGACGACGGGCGGCCACTGCACGCCGAGACCGGCTACTGGCGGCCGCAGCCCGGCGGCCACGTCGAGGTCGTGATCGCGCACCCGACCGGCATCGCGGAGATCTACTACGGGACCGTCGAGGGGGCGCGGGTCGAGCTCGTGACCGACCTCGTGGCGCGGACGACCAGCGCCAAGGAGGTCACCGCGCTGACGCGGCTGTTCGGGCTGGTGGAGGGCCGGCTGATGTACGCCGTCGACATGGCCGCCGTGGGCCAGCCGATGCAGGCCCACCTCTCCGCGACCCTGGAGCGCGTCGCCGAGTAGCCGCGCGCCCGGCCGCCCACGCAACTGCCAGTGCCGCTGAGCACGCGCGGGGCCCGCTACGCACTGCCAGTTCGGGACCGGCCGGGGAGGCGACCCGGGCGCGTCGCCGCCGGGGGAGCAGGACGCCGCGCGACACGGCCGAAGCAGGGGCGGGCGCCCGCGCGCCGAAGGACGTAGGTATGCGCCTGCCTGCCCGTCTCTTCGCCGTGCTGACGGCTCTCCTCGTCGCCGTGCCCGTCGTCCACTCCGAGGCCGCCCCGCGGCGGAAGAACCGGATCACGGACTCGTTCAACGCGACGACCCCCTTGCAGACCCCCGGCCTGCCGAACCTCGACCGGATCGACCCGGTCCGCTACTCGTACAAGGACGCGGTGCGCCAGCACGTCCAGGTGCCGAGCCGCGACGGCGTCAGCCAGATCTGGGTCGACCTGATCCGCCCGAAGACGAAGGCGGGCGTCAAGGTCCCGACGATCATGATGGCGTCGCCGTACTTCAACACCCTCGGGCGCGGCTACAAGGCGCAGTGCAAGACGCCGCACCAGTCGCCCCCCGGCGGCCTCCCCGGCTCGCCCGGCACGACCGGCCTGAGCGACTGCGCGCAGGCGCAGACGCCGTTCCCCGAGTGGTACGACGAGTACTTCGTGCCGCGCGGCTACGCGTTCGCCGCGATGGACCTGCGCGGCACGCGCAACAGCAGCGGCTGCCAGACCTACGGCGACCGGGACGAGATCTTCGACGCGGTCGACGTCGTGGACTGGCTGGCGTCGCAGTCGTGGAGCAACGGCCGGGTCGGCATGACCGGTGGCTCGTACGACGGCACCATCGCGATGGGCGCGGCCGCCGAGCAGCCGATCTCCGGTAAGAAGAAGGACGCGCTCGCCGCGGTCATCCCGATCCGCGCGATCGACGCCTGGTACGACTACCACTTCATGAACGGCGTGCAGTCCACGGCGCACCAGGCGACCCCGGCGCTGTTCACGGCCGCGCTGGCCGGCGCCGACCTGCAGAACTCCGGCACCGACGACACGCTCTACCCGGCGCACGTCGCCGAGCGGAAGGCATGCATCGCGACGCTCGGCCTCGCCACGGACGCCGGCTACGCCGCGCCGTACCAGAACGCGAACTCCGACTTCTGGAAGGAACGCGACTTCCGCAAGGACGCCAAGGGGATCCGGGCGGCGACGTTCTGGATCCACGGCCTGTTCGACTTCAACGTGAAGATGAACAACGCCGGCAACATGTGGCTGGCGCTGCCGAAGAAGCTGCCGAAGAAGCTCTGGCTGCTCAACACCGACCACACCGACCCGCGCTGCCCGACCGACGAGGCGTGCGCCGCGAGCGGTCACCGGATGCCGTACCCGCTGGCCGACAAGTTCGTCGAGGCCAACCACCGCTGGTGGCTGCAGTACCTCAAGAAGGTGCCGGCCGGCGCGACCCGCCCGGTGGTCGAGGTGCAGGGCCCGGACGGCAAGATGAAGGGGTCGTCCACCTGGCCGCTGTCCAGGAGCGACCTGGTGCTCTACCCGGCGCCGGGCGGCTCGCTCGGCACCCGGCCGGTCGGCGAGGAGGACACCGTCGACTGGGCGGACTCGCCGGTGAAGGAGCACGCGCCGGCCAAGCAGGTGTTCGTCACGCGGCCGTTCACCAAGGCCACCCGGCTGTCCGGGCAGTTCCAGTTCGACCTGAAGTTCGGGGCGGCCGGCCCGGACACGACGATCGCGGTCCAGATCGACGACCTCGGCCCCGACGCCGAGAAGGACACCACCGTCGACGACACGCTCTACGACGGCGACGACCGCGGCGTGCTGGTCGTGACGTACGCGTGGCTGCACGCGCTGGTGCGGGATTCGGTCAAGCCGCGCGGCCCGTCGACGCCGGTCATCGGTACGCCGCTGACGCCGGACACCGCCGTCAAGGCGAGGTTCCCGTCGCTGTACACGGACTACGTCGTCGCCAAGGGCCACCGCCTCCGGTTCACGTTCTCGAACAACGCCGGCGGCAGCCAGGCCCTCTACACCGGCGGCACCGTGAGCATGTACACCGGCACCGGAGCGAGCAGCATCAGGGTTCCCGTGGTTCGCTGACGTCCGTGGACGTCGGATTCGTCGGGCTCGGCGTCATGGGCCTGCCCATGGCGCGCCATCTGGTCTCCGCCGGGCACCGCGTGACGGTCGCGTCGCGCTCGCCCGGCCCGGTGGCCGCGGCGGTCGCGTTCGGCGCGGCCGACGGGGGCTCCGCGCGCGGCGTGGCCGAGGCGGCCGAGGTGACGGTGCTCTGCGTCCCGTCGTCGCCGGACGTCGCGTCCGTCGTGGACGGCCTGCTGCCGGCCCTCGGGTCGGGCCAGACGGTCGTGGACTGCTCCACCATCGACCCGGACGTCGAACGCGAGCAGCACGAACGCGTCGCGGCGACCGGGGCGGCGTACCTCGACGCGCCGGTCAGCGGCGGGTCGGTCGGCGCCGAGAACGGCACGCTGACGCTGATGGTCGGCGGCGCCGCGGACGTGCTGGACCGCGCGCGGCCGGCGCTGGAGCCGTTCGGCAACCTGATCGTGCACGTCGGCGGCCCCGGCATGGGCCAGGTCGTGAAGCTCTGCAACAACCTCCTCTACGCCGCGCAGATGCAGGCGACCGCGGAGGCGTTCACGCTCGCGCAGCGGTCCGGCGCCGACCTCGGCAAGACGCTCGAGGTCCTGTCGCACTCGACCGGCGACTGCACGGCGGTGCGCACGCGGGTGCCGTTCGAGGGCGTGCAGCCGGACTCCCCCGCCTCGAACGGCTGGCGGCCCGGCTTCGCGGCGGACCTGATGGCGAAGGACCTCGACCTGGCGCTGGCGTACGCCGCCCGCGTCGGCTCGCCGCTGGACACGACGGCGCTGGTGCGGTCGACGCTGCGGGAGGCGCAGGACGCCGGGTACGGCCGCGAGGACTTCTCCGCCATCGGCAAGGTGGTGCGGGCGCGGTGACGTTCCTGGCGCTCGACCTCGGGCGGCGGGTCTGCACGGCGGCGGTGTGGTCGGCGACCGGCCTGGTGTCGGCGGCGCGCGCGGACGTCGCCCAGGACGCCGGACCGCGCGAGTGGTGGGCCGCGGTCGAGGCCGCCGTCGGCGGGCTGGCCGCCGACCTGGTCGAGGTCGAGGCGGTCGGCTGTTCCGGCGCCTCCGACGTCCACGTCCTGCTCGCCCGCGACGGCGAGCCGCTCGCGGTCGTGCCCCCGCGCGGCAACGCGGTCGTCGCGGACGCGGCCGGCGGCGTCGAGGACGTCCGGCAGCGGACCGGCGTGCTGCTCGACGCCGGCGCGCTGCCCGCGCGGCTGGCGGCGTGCGACCTCGGTCGCGCGGGCTGGATAGCGAGCGGGCGGGACTTCGTCGCGTCGCTGCTGACCGGGCGGCTGGCGTCGGACCCGACGTTCGCCGCGGCGACCGGCTTCTTCACGACAGGTGGTGAGCTGGACGCGGCGGTCGTGGCGGCGGCCGGGATCGACGCCGAGTGGCTGCCGCCCCAGCGCGGCTCGACCGAGGTGCTCGGCGACCTGCTGCTTCCGGCGGCGCGGCGGCTCGGGCTCCGGTCGCGCGTCCCGGTCGTCATGGGCGCGACGTCGGAAACGTGCGCGGTCGAGGGCGCGGGCGCGCTGCCCATCGCGCCGCTGGTGACGTACGGCGGGTCGGTCGTCGTCGCGGTGCCGGTCGAGCCGCCCGTGCCGGCGCTGCCGGTGGGCGTGGCGCTACGGGCCGGCGGGCGGTCGTACCAGGTGTACGAGGCGGTGCTGCGCGGCGCGACCGAGACGCTCGACGGGCTGGTGCTGCGGACCGGGCGGACCCGCGAAGCGCTGGCCGCCGCGGCGGCGGTCGCGGCGCCGGGTGCGGACCCGCTGCGGCTGGCGTACGAGGCGGTGGCCGAGGACGTCGCACGCGTGGTGGAGACGCTGGCGCCGGACGCGCGATTCCTGTTCGGGGCGGGCGCCGACGACCGCGCCTGGCGGGCGGTGCTGCCGTCGGTGACCGGCCTGCCGGTGGCGTACCGGCGCTCGCCGGAGCACGCGACGCTCGGCCTGGCGATGCTCACGGCGACCGGCTACGGCGCGCACCTCGACCGCGACGAGGCGAACCCCGTCGCGTACGTCGACGAGCCGGACCCCGACCTGGCCGGCCGCTACGCCGCCGCCCGATGACCTCCGGATGACCGCCCGATGACCGCGCCGCCGGTGTGGCCCGGCGACCACGCCGCCGTGCGCGCGCTCTGGCCGCTGCGGGCCGGCGTCGCGTACGTCAACCACGGCGCGTTCGGCGCGACCCCGCGGCCGGTGCTGGACGAGCAGCAACGGTGGCGGGAGCGGCTGGAGGAGCAACCGTTCGACTTCCTCATGCGGACGCTGCCGGACGCGGTCGAGCGGGCGCGGGCGGTGGTGGCGGAGTTCCTGGGGGCGGACCCGGCGGGGCTGGCGTTCGTGTCCAACGCGACCACCGGCGTCGCGACGGTGCTGCGGTCGTTGGTCATCGGCTCCGGCGACCGGGTCGTCGTGACCGACCACGTGTACCCGGCGGTCGAGATCCAGCTGCGGGCGCTCGGCGTCGACCTGGCCGTGGTGCCGGTAGACCTCGACGCGGCCGACCCGGCGGCGTCGGTACTCGCCGCGGTGGACGAGCGCACCCGGCTGGTCGTGGTGGACGCGGTGACGTCGGTGACGGCGTTGCTCCTGCCGGTGGGCGCGATCGTGGCCGGCTGCCGGGCGCGCGGCGTGCCGTGCCTGGTCGACGCGGCGCACGTACCCGGGCTGCTGCCGGTGGACCTGCGCGCGCTCGACCCCGACTACTGGACCGGCAACCTGCACAAGTGGGTGTGCGCGCCGAAGGGCGCCGCGGTCCTCTACGTCCGCGCCGAGCTGCGCGACCGGGTCCGGCCGCTGGTGCCGAGCACCTGGTACGAGGAGGGCTACCACCGGGCGTTCGACTGGACCGGGTCGGCCGACCACTCGCCGTGGCTGGCCGCGCCCGCCGCGCTGGAGCTGCTCGGTGAGCTGGGGTGGAAGACGGTGCGGTCGTACGGCACCGCGCTGGCCGCGTGGGGTGCCGCGCACGTCGCGTCGGTCACCGGCGCGACCGTGCCGGCGCCGCCGGAACGGCACGCGCAGATGGTGCTCGTCGACGCGGGGCTGCCGTCGTACGACGCCGCGACGGCCTGCCGCGACGAGCTGTGGGCGCGGCACCGGGTCGAGGTCGGCGCGACCGGCTGGCGCGGGCGCGGCTGGCTGCGGCTGTCCGCGGCGCCGTACAACAGCGCCGCCGACTACGAACGGCTCGCCGAGGCGCTGGCGTGAGATTCCTCGCGGGCCGGGTCGTCGTCATCACCGGGGCGAGCGCCGGGATCGGCCGCGACACCGCCGCCCGGCTGGCCAGGCGCGGCGCGGTCGTCGTCGGCGCGGCGCGCAACGTCGAGCGGCTGGCGCAGGTGGCGGCGGAGGTGCCGGGGTTCGAGCCGGTGCGCTGCGACGTGGCGGTGGCGGCCGATCGGGCGGCGCTGGTCGAGGGGGTGCTGGACCGGCACGGCCGGATCGACGCCCTGGTCAACAACGCCGGGCTCGGCTGGCAGGGCCTGACCGACGACATCCCGCTGGAGCGGGTCGAGCACCTCTACGCCGTCAACGTCGTCGGCCTCATCGACCTCTGCCGGCTGGCGCTGCCGTCGATGCTCGCCCGCGGCTCCGGCGACATCGTCAACGTCTCGTCGATGGCCGGGCACGTGTCGTTCCCGCCGCACACCGTCTACTGCTCGACCAAGCACGCCGTGAACGGCTTCACCGACGGCCTGCGCCGCGAGGTCTGGCTGCGCGGCGTGAAGGTGCACCTCGTGCTGCCCGGGCCGATCCGGACCGAGTGGCGGGCGGTGTCGCAGGGCTACGAGCCGGGCGCGGGCGCGGCGGAGGTGCGCTTCGGCGGCTTCCCGGCCGAGTGGGTGGCGGCGGCGGTGGAACGCTGCCTGCGCCGGCCGTACCCGCGGACCGTCGCGGTGCCACGCTGGAACGGCCTGGCCCGCGCGGCGAACGTCTACGGCATCCGGCAGGCGTACGACCTGCTCGCCGCGTGGGGCGCGCGGGACGCCGCCAAGGCGCGATGAACCGGCGGCCGATCGGCGAGGAGACCCGCGGCACCACGCACCCGAACCGGCTGCGCCGGATGGACCGCTGGCTGGTCGCGCTGCACGGCGCCCGGCTGCGCCGCGCGGCCGACCCGCTGGTCGTCGACCTCGGCTACGGCCGGCACCCGGTGACGACGCTGGAGCTGGCCGACCGGCTGGCCGAGGCGCGGCCGGACGTCGAGGTCGTCGGGGTCGAGATCGTGCGGGAACGCGTCGAGGCGGCGCTGCCGTACGCGCGCGAGCGGCTGTCGTTCGTGCGCGGCGGGTTCGACCTGCCGCTGGGCGGGCGGCGGCCGGTGGTGGTGCGGGCGATGAACGTGCTGCGCCAGTACGACGAGCCGGCCGCGGCGGCGGCGTGGGACCTGCTGCGCGGGCAGCTCGACGACGACGGCGTGCTGGTGGAGGGGACCTGCGACGAGCTGGGGCGGCGTTCGGTGTGGGTGGCGCTAGACAGGGACGGGCCGCGGACGGTGACGTTCGCGGCGCGGGTGGACGGGCTGGACCGGCCGTCGGAGCTGGCCGAACGGCTGCCCAAGGCGCTCATCCACCGCAACGTCGCCGGCGAGCCCGTGCACGCGTTCCTCGTGGCGTGGGACCGGGCCTGGCTGCGGGCGGGCGACGTGCCGCCGCGGCAACGCTGGGCGGACGCCGCGGCGACGCTGGCCGGCGAGGGGTGGCGGGTCGCCCGGAACCCGGCGCGCTGGCGCCTCGGCGAGCTGACCGTGGCCTGGCGCGACGTCGCGCCCCGGCAGGCCACGACCGAACCGGGGACGACGCGCTAGGTGTAACGACCAGACACGTTGTTGACGGCGTGGTGACTTGATCGAAGGGAGGACCTCCGAACGGAGTGGCGGTGTCGAAGTCGCTCTCTATTCGGAGGTCCTCTGTGTCGCACCGTAACGCCCGTCTGAACCCGTTCGGCCG
>DATLNJ010000077.1:0-9096 GCA_035536815.1 Frankiaceae bacterium | reverse complement strand
AGCACCCGTGACGACGCCGACGAGCTGCTGGTCCACGTGCTGCCGGGCAACGGGGCCGACGCCGCCCAGGTCGCCGTGGGCGTCGCGCGCGACGGGCGCGGGGCCTGCGGTATGCTCCCGACGCAGGTCGTCGTCGCGGAGGAGGGCCGGCTCCCGGTCGGGGAGGGCCTGACCCGCCGCCTGCTCGGCTGAGCGGGCCGCCCCCGAGCCGCCCGCGGCCGTCCCTCCCCGAGCCGCCCGCGGCTGTCCTCCCCGAGCCGCCCGCGGCTACGCTCGGCCCGTGGCCTACCTCGACCATGCGGCCTCGACGCCCATGCTGCCCGAGGTCGTCGACACCGTGACCGCCGCGCTGCGCGACTCCCTCGCGACCGCGGGCAACGCCTCCTCGCTGCACACCGCCGGCCGGCGCGCCCGGCGCGTCGTCGAGGAGTCGCGCGAGCAGCTGGCCGCCGCGCTCGGCGCCCGCCCCTCCGAGGTGGTCTTCACCGGCAGCGGCACCGAGAGCGACAACCTGGCGGTCAAGGGGATCTGGTGGGCCCGTCGCGCCGCCGACCCGCGCCGGACCCGGATCCTGGCCAGCGCCGTCGAGCACCACGCCGTGCTGGACGCGGTGGAGTGGCTGGTCTCGCACGAGGGCGCGACGGTCGAGTGGCTCGAGGTGGACCACGAGGGCCGCGTCCACCCGGACGTCCTGCAGGAGGCGGTCGAGCGCGACCCCTCCGACGTCGCCCTCGTGACGGTCATGTGGGCCAACAACGAGGTCGGCACCGTGCAGCCGGTCGCGGCGCTGGCCGAGGTCGCGCGCGAGCGCGGGGTGCCGTTCCACACCGACGCGGTCCAGGCGATCGGCCAGCTCGACGTGGACTTCGCGGCCAGCGGCGTGGACGCGCTCACGGTGACCGGCCACAAGATCGGCGGGCCGAAGGGCGCGGGCGCGCTGCTGCTGCGCAACGGCGTCGCCTGCATGCCGCTGCTGCACGGCGGCGGCCAGGAGCGCGACGTGCGCTCGGGCACGTTGGACACCCCTGGCATCGTCGGGCTCGGGGCCGCGGTCCACCTGGCGGTCGCCGCCCGGACGGAGACGGCCGAACGGCTCGGCGCGCTGCGCGACGCGCTCGTCGCGGCGGTCTGCGAGGCCGTTCCGGACGCCACCCTCAACGGCGACCCGGTCGACCGGCTCCCCTCGAACGCGCACCTGTCGTTCCCCGGCTGCGAGGGCGACTCGTTGCTGCTGCTGCTCGACGCGCGGGGCATCGAGTGCTCGACCGGCTCGGCCTGCACGGCCGGCGTCGCGCGGCCGTCGCACGTGCTGCAGGCGTTGGGCCTGGACGAGGACTTGGCGCGCGGGTCGCTGCGGTTCAGCCTCGGGCACACCACCACCGAGAACGACGTCGCCGCCGTCGCCGACGCGATCGCGCCGGTCGTGGACCGCGCCCGCCGCGCGGGACTGCTCAATCCCCGCGATCGCGCTGCGCGCGACCGCGGGGGCCCCTGGTGAGGAGCGGGCGATGAAGGTCCTCGCCGCGATGTCCGGCGGCGTGGACTCGGCGGTCGCCGCGGCCCGCGCCGTGGACGCCGGCCACGACGTCACCGGCGTGCACCTCGCGCTCTCCGCTTCCCCTGAGTCCACCCGGCACGGGGCGCGCGGCTGCTGCACGCTGGAGGACGCGCGCGACGCCCGCCGCGCCGCCGACCTGATCGGCATCCCGTTCTACGTGTGGGACCTCGCGGAGCGCTTCCGCGCGGACGTCGTGGACGACTTCGTCGCCGAGTACGCCGCCGGCCGTACGCCCAACCCGTGCCTGCGCTGCAACGAGAAGATCAAGTTCGCGGCGGTGCTGGACCGGGCGCTGGCGCTCGGCTTCGACGCGATCTGCACCGGGCACTACGCCCGGCTGGTGGACGGCGCGCTGTACCGCGCCGTGGACAAGGCGAAGGACCAGTCGTACGTCCTCGGCGTGCTCACGCCCGAGCAGCTGGCCGCGTCGCTGTTCCCGCTCGGCGGGTCGGTGAAGTCCGAGGTGCGGGCGGAGGCCGCGGCCCGCGGCCTGCTGCTGGCGGACAAGACCGACTCGTACGACGTCTGCTTCATCCCCACCGGCGACACTGCCGGGTGGCTGCGGTCGCGGGTCGGCACCGTCCCGGGCGACGTCGTGGACGCCGACGGCTCGGTGCTCGGCCGGCACGAGGGCGCGCACCAGTTCACCGTGGGCCAGCGGCGCGGCCTCGGCATCGCGGCCCCAGACGGCCGGCCGCGCTACGTCCTCTCCGTCGAGCCGGCGACGGCCACGGTGCGCGTCGGCGCCGCCGCCGACCTCGACATCACGCACGTGGCCGGTGTCCGCGCCCGCTGGGCCGGGCCGGTCCCGGCCGTGGGGACGCGCTGCCTCGCGCAGCTGCGCGCGCACGGCGAGCCGGTGCCGTGCGTCGTGGAGGCGGCCGGGTCGGTACTGGCGGTGCGGCTCGAGTCGCCCGCGCGCGGCGTCGCGCCCGGGCAGGCGGTCGTGCTGTACGACGGCGAGCGGGTCGTCGGCTCGGCGACCGTCGACGCGACCCGGTAGCCGGCGCGCCCCCGCGCGACGCGCCAGCTAGGCTCCCTGGCATGGCGGACGACGTACGGCTCACCGACCTCGAGGTCATCCAGCGCTACAGCATCGCGGTCCGCGGCGAGACGGCCGCGCGCGACGAGCTGGTCGCGACGCTGCGCGCCGACCTCGCCTGGCTGGAAGGCGCCCGGTCCTCGGGCACGACGGCCACCAAGCGCGCCGTGAAGCCCGCCGCGAAGCCGGCCAAGAGCGCCGCGAAGGCTGCCCGCAGCTGACCGCGCCGTCCGACGCGGCCCTCGCCTGGCCGGCCGGCGCCGCCACCGGTGTCGGGTCGCTCCCCGGCACCGACCCCGTGGAGGCGGCCCGCGTCGTCGCCGGCGAGCTGCCCGACCTCGCGCACCTGCCCGAGCTGCCCGGCCGTGGCCCCGGCGCCGACCTGCTCGGCCGCGGCGCCGCGTTGCTTACCGACCTGCACGTGGACCTCCAGCCGTCCGGCTGGCGGCTGGTAGCCCGGTCCGGCCTCGACGAGCGCCGCACGCTCGACTTCCTCAGCTGGGACCTCGACGCGGCGGAGACGGCGTTCGCGGGCTACACCGGCGTCCTCAAGGTGCAGTGCGCCGGGCCGTGGACGCTCGCGGCCGGCGTCGAGCTGACCCGCGGCGACCGCGCGCTGTCCGACGCGGGCGCCGTCCGCGACATCGCGGCGGCGCTCGCCGAGGGACTCGGGGAGCACGTCCGCGAGGTACGCCGCCGGGTCCCTGGCGCGACGGTCGTCGCGCAGCTGGACGAGCCGTCGCTTCCGTACGTCGCCGCCGGCCGCGTTCCCACGGCGAGCGGCTTCGGGACGTTGCGGGCGGTCGGCGTGCACGAGCTGCTCGACGGGCTGCGCGCGGCGCTGCCCGACGGCGTGCCGGCCGGCGTGCACTGCTGCGCGCCCGGCGTGCCGTTCGAGCTGCTGGGGCGGGCGGGGGCGGCGTTCGTGTCGTTCGACCTCGCGCTGGTGAGGACTCGCGACTACGACGCGCTGGCCGAGCTGGTCGAGAGCGGCGTCCACCTGCTGGCCGGCGCGGTGCCCACCAACGGCGTCACCGGCGCCGTTCGCGACACGGCACGGCCGGTACGGACGCTCTGGCGAAATCTGTCACAGCCCCCTGAGATGCTCGCGCAGCGGGTCACGGTGACCCCGGCCTGCGGCCTGGCGGGGCTGTCGCCGGACGCCGCCCGCGCCGCGCTCGCCCGGGCGCGGGAGGTGGCGAGGGCGCTGTACGAGGCGCCGGAGGAGGAGCGGTGAGCACGACACCCGACGGCGTACCGGTGGCGGCGGCGGACCGCCACGCGGTGCTGTCGCGCGTGGTGGAGGAGCACCGGTTCAAGTACTACGTGCTCGACCAGCCGACGGTCGGCGACGCGGAGTTCGACGCGCTGCTGCGCGAGCTGGAGGCGTTGGAGGAGGCCCACCCCGCGCTGCGGACGCCGGACTCGCCGACCCAGCGGGTGGGCGCGCCGGTCACCACGGGCTTCGCGCCGGTCGAGCACCTGCAGCGGATGCTCAGCCTCGACAACGCGTTCACCGACGAGGAGCTCGTCGCCTGGGCGGCCCGCGTCGAGCGGGAGGGTGACGCCCGGTACCTCTGCGAGCTCAAGGTGGACGGCCTCGCCGTGGACCTCGTCTACGAGCGCGGCACGCTGGTCCGCGCCGCCACCCGTGGCGACGGCCGGGTGGGGGAGGACATCACGCCGAACGTCCGCACCCTCCCCACCGTCCCCACCCGCCTGCCCGGCTCCCGCGTCCCCGCCCTGCTGGAGGTACGCGGCGAGGTCTACTTCCCCGTCGAGGGCTTCGCGGCGTTGAACGCGTCCCTGGTCGAGCAGGGAAAGGCGCCGTTCGCCAACCCGCGCAACGCCGCGGCCGGCTCGCTGCGCCAGAAGGACCCCCGCGTCACGGCGTCGCGCCGGCTCGCGCTCGTCGTGCACGGCTTCGGCGCGGCGGAGGGATTCGACGCGGGGACGCAGAGCGAGGCGTACGAGCGGCTGCGCGAGCTCGGGCTGCCGGTCTCTCCGCACGCCCGCGTGGTCGGCGACCTGGCCGGCGTGACGGCGTACGTCACGGAGTGGGGCGAGCACCGGCACGACATCGAGCACGAGATCGACGGGGTGGTCGTCAAGGTCGACTCGTTCGCGCTGCAACGCCGCCTCGGGTCCACCTCACGCGCGCCGCGGTGGGCGATCGCGTTCAAGTACCCGCCCGAGGAGGTCACGACCACGCTCGAAGCCATCGAGGTGGCGGTCGGGCGGACCGGCCGGGCCACGCCGTTCGCGCTGCTCACCCCGGTCCTGGTGAGCGGCTCGACCGTGGCCCGCGCCACGCTGCACAACGCCTCCGAGGTCGCCCGCAAGGACGTCCGGCCGGGCGACACGGTCGTGGTCCGCAAGGCCGGCGACGTGATCCCCGAGGTCGTGACGTTCGTGGCCGACGAGGAGCACGAGAGCCGGCCGAGGTGGGTGATGCCGGAGGACTGCCCCGCCTGCGGGACGCCGTTGCGGCCCGCCAAGGAGGGCGACGCCGACCTGCGCTGCCCCAACGCGCGCTCGTGCCCGGCCCAGCTGCGGGAGCGGCTGTTCGGGCTCGCCGGGCGTGGCGCCCTCGACATCGAGGTGCTCGGCTACGAGGCCGCTGTCGCCCTGCTCGACCCGGCCCTCGACCCGCCGCTGGTCCGCGACGAGGGCGACCTGTTCGCGCTGACCGAGGCGGACCTGGCGCGCAGCCCGTTCTTCACCAAGAAGGACGGCACGCTCAAGGCCAACGCCACCCGTCTCGTCGAGAACCTCGCGGAGGCGAAGACCCGGCCGCTCTGGCGGGTGATCGTCGCGCTATCGATCCGCCATGTCGGCCCGACCGCCGCGCAGGCGCTGGCGCGGGAGATCGGCGACCTGCGAGAGATATTCACCGCCGCGCCGGAACGCCTCGCCGCCGTCGAGGGTGTCGGCCCCACCATTGCCGCCGCCGTCCGCGACTGGTGGGACGTGGACTGGCACCGCGACCTGGCCGAGAAGTGGGAGCGCGCCGGCGTCCGGTTCGCCGAGGAGCGGCTCGACTCCGGGCCGCGCCCGCTCGAAGGCGTCACCGTCGTGCTCACCGGCGGGCTGGAGGCGTTCAGCAGGGACTCGGCGACCGAGGCAATTCAGCGGCTCGGGGGGAAGGTGAGCGGGTCGGTCTCGAAGAACACGTCGTTCGTCGTCGCGGGGGACTCGCCGGGCAGCAAGTACGACAAGGCCGTGTCGCTGGGCGTTCCCGTCCTCGACGAGGCGGGCCTCGTCACGTTGCTGGAGGAGGGTCCCGACGCGGCGGCGCGCGAACGGGTGAATTCGCCCGAATGAGCAGTTTCGCTCATCTCGGGACTCAAGATAGACCCCCCGGTGCCGATGTTCGGCACCAGACGACACCCGTGCGGCACCCGTCGCACGGTCGCGCCTACCTGTGCCGGACGCGCGCAGTGAGCCGGGAGCCCCCACCGATGGCCGACGCGAGGGAGACGGGACGCGGGCTGTTCTCCGCGTTCACGCTCTACATCGCGACCGTGACCGCGGTCGGCATGGTGTTCACGTTCGACCGCCTGCGGCACCTCGACCCGGGCGACCTGCGCTCCATGGGCGCGGCGTTCTTCATGGCGGCCACGCTGCTCGTCCTCGGCGAGCTGCGCCCGCTGTTCACCGCGGGCACCAAGGATCAGAACGGCGTGGCGACGTCCACGGCGTTCGTGTTCGCGCTGCTCATCCACTGGGGCCTCGGCGTCGCGATCCTCATGCAGGCGGTCGCCACCATCGTCGCCGACCGGACGCACAACAAGGCGTTCTGGCGGACCGGCTTCAACGTCGCGCAGTACTCCCTCTCCTACGGCGCCGCGGCCGGGGTGCTGGCGCTGCTCGGCAAGGGCGCCGCCCCCGCCGACCCGCTGCACGTCTCCGGCGCCGACCTGCCCGCCATCGCGCTGGCCGGTCTCGCGTACTTCGTCGTCAACGACTTCCTCGTCAGCCGGGCGATCGCGTTCCACTCCGAGCAGCGCCTCTGGACCGTGCTGCGCGGCGACCTCGCCTACCAGGGCCTGACGACCGCGGCGCTGCTCGCGCTGTCGCCGGTCGTCGTCGTCGTGATGGAGCGCAGCCTGGCGATCCTGCCGCTGCTGCTCCTCCCGCTGTTCGCCGTGTACAAGAACGCCTCCATCTCCGCCGAGCGCGAGCACCAGGCGCTGCACGACACCCTGACCGGCCTGCCGAACCGCAAGCTGCTGCTCTCCAAGGTGTCCGCCGCGATCGCCGACGCCGGCCCCACCGACGACCAGGTCTGCCTGTTCCTGCTCGACCTGGACCGGTTCAAGGACGTCAACGACACCCTCGGCCACCACGTCGGCGACGAGCTGCTCACCCACGTGGCCGCGCGGCTCGGCTCGGTCCTCCGGCCTGGCGACACCGTCGCGCGGCTCGGCGGCGACGAGTTCGGCGTGCTGCTGCCCGTCGTCCGTGACCGGATGATGGCCACCGAGGTCGCCGACCGCATCCGCGGCGCGCTCGCCCAGCCGTTCGTGCTCGACGAGGTCGCGATCGACCTCGAGGCGAGCGTCGGCATCGCGCTCTACCCCGCGCACGCCACCCAGGCCAACGAGCTCATGCAGCGCGCCGACGTCGCCATGTACCAGGCGAAGGAGACGCGCAGCGGGATCGAGACGTACGACCCCGAGCGCGACCCGCACAGCACGCAGCGGCTGTCGCTGTTCGGCCAGCTCCGGCGCGCCATCGAGGACGGCGAGCTGGTCCTGCACTACCAGCCCAAGGTCGACCTCAGCACCGGCCTGGTCGCCGGCGTCGAGGCGCTGGTGCGCTGGGAGCACCCGCAGCGCGGCCTGCTCCTCCCGGACACGTTCGTGCCGCTCGCCGAGCAGACCGGCCTGATGAAGTCGCTGACGTCGATGGTCCTGGAGCAGGCGCTGCGCCAGACCGCCGCCTGGACCGAGGCCGGCCTGCAGATCCGGATGGCCGTCAACGTCTCCGCCCGCGACCTCCACGACGACACGTTCTGCCCGCGCGTCCGCGAGGCCCTCGACCGGACCGGCGTGCCCGCGTCGTTCCTCGAACTGGAGCTCACCGAACGCGTCGTCATGGCCGACCCGGAGCGGGCGCTGGAGAACCTCATCGCGCTGTCGCGCCTCGGCGTCCGGCTCTCGCTGGACGACTTCGGCACCGGCTACTCGTCGCTCGCCTACCTGCGCCGGCTGCCGGTCACCGAGATCAAGATCGACAAGTCGTTCGTGCTGCGGATGGACGTCGACGACGAGGACGCCACGATCGTCCGCTCGACGATCGACCTCGCGCACGGCCTCGGCCTTCGCGCGATCGCCGAGGGCGTCGAGTCGCCGGCGACCTGGCAGCGGCTGGCCGAGCTCGGCTGCGACGCGGCGCAGGGCTACTACGTCTGCCGGCCGTACCCCGCGCACGTAGTCACCGAGTGGCTCGTCGCGCGCAACAGCGTCCCCGCGATGCGGATCGTCGACGGCGGCCGCGCCAAGGCCGCCGACCGCTGGAACGCCGCCAGCCAGTAGCGCCTCCAGTAGCGCCCGTTCACCCACCGGATCGCCGCCGCGACCGCCGCTCCGCGCGCGCCGCCGGCAGGCCGCGGCTTCTCCGGGGTCTTTACACCGATGCGCGACCGGCCTAGCCTGCGCGACCACCGGGGGGACGTCGAACACGGATCGGGGGACACACCCATGGTCGTACGCCGCGCGCTCGTCGCGCTCGCACTGGCCGGGGCGGCGATCGCGCCGTCCGCGCACGCCGACTACCCGTACACCTGTGACAACGTCGACTGCTTCGTCGTGTGGTGCGTGGACCACTTCGGCGACTGCCGCGACGGGTCGCCCTTCTGGATCTACTGCCCGAGCTCGACGGTGTGCTTCATCGGGCAGGGCGACATCTCGCGTTACGTCGTGTACTGCACCATCCAGAACAGCCCTGTGTGGTGCGTGATCTGACGCAACGCGAGGCGGGGCCGTCGCCTCGGTAGGGTTGGCGGCATGTCCATCACCCGTGCCGAGGTGGCGCACCTGGCGCGCCTCGCCCGGCTCGCGCTCACCGACGAGGAGCTCGACCTGATGGCGTCGCAGCTCGACGTCATCCTCGGCGCCGTCGCCCGCGTCGGCGAGGTCGCCGCGGCCGACATCCCGCCGACGAGCCACAGCGTGCCGTTGACCAACGTCTTCCGCCCCGACGAGGTCCGCCCGTCGCTCAGCCCCGAGGCCGCGCTCTCCGGCGCGCCGGCGGCCGAGCAGGAGCGCTTCCGTGTTCCGCGCATCCTGGACGAAGAGGCATGAGTAGCCCTGTGTCAAGCCACCTGGTTGACGGTCTTGTTTTGCTCGGCGAGGACGCGTTGCAGGGCGTTGTGCTGGGCGGGGTCGTAGGCGATGCCGTCTTGCCAGCAGTGCCAGATGACGTAGAGCCAGGCGCGGGCGAGGATGCGGACGGCGTGGGGGTGGTCGTGGCCGCGGCTGATGGCGTCGCG
>DATLNJ010000076.1:0-2887 GCA_035536815.1 Frankiaceae bacterium | reverse complement strand
GAGGTGCCGGACCTGTTCGCCGGTGCCGATGCGCTGGCCCTGCCTTATCGCGCGTCCACCGCGTCGGCGCACGCCTACATCGCGCACTCGCACGGAATCCCCGTCGTCGGCACGACGGTCGGCTCCATCCCCGAGCAGGTCCGTGATGGCGTCGACGGGATCCTGGTGCCGCCGGAGGACCCGGCGGCGCTGGCCGGCGCGATCCGCCGGCTCTACGAGCCCGGTGTCCTGGCGCGGCTGCGCGCCGGCGCACGTGACGCCGCCGGGTCCGGCGGCGACGACATCTGGGCCGCGTACGTCGACGCGTTCGAGCGAGCGGCAGCCCGCTAGACTTCCCGCTCGTGCCCCCCACCACCACTCGCGCCGTACGGCGCGCCCCGGCCCGTCCGCGCGTGGCTCCCGGAGCAGCGGTCGGCCTCGCCGACGCCGTACCCGAGTCGCTCAAGGTCACCATCGTGCTGCCCTGCTACAACGAGCGCGAGCACGTGATGACCGAGATCGAGCGCATCACCGCCGCGATGGACGCGAGCGAGTTCAGCTACGAGCTGTTCATCCTCGACGACGGCTCCACCGACGGTACGCGCGACGTCCTGGCGCAGGCCGCGAAGGACTTCCCGTCGATCCGCTACCTCCCCCTGCCGCGCAACGGCGGCTCCGGCACTGCCCGCCGCATCGGCACCCAGCAGGGCCGCGGCGAGATCGTGGTGTGGACCGACGCCGACATGACCTACCCCAACGAGCGGATCCCGGAGTTCGTCCGGATGCTCGACGAGAACCCCGCGCTCGAGCAGGTCGTCGGCGCGCGCAAGACCGAGGAGGGCACCTACAAGATCTTCCGCGTCCCGGCGAAGTGGGCGATCCGCCAGATCTGCTCGTTCCTCACCAGCACCAAGATCCCCGACCTCAACTCCGGGCTGCGCGCGTTCCGTCGTGAGACGTCACTGCCGTACCTGCGACTGCTGCCCGCCGGGTTCTCCTGCGTGACGACGCTGACGGTCGCGTTCCTGTCGAACCAGCACGTCGTCGAGTACATCCCGATCGACTACGCGAAGCGGGCCGGCAAGAGCAAGTTCCACCCGTTCCGCGACGCCTACAAGTACATCCTCCAGGTGCTCCGGATGGTCATGTACTTCAACCCGCTGAAGATCCTCATGCCCCTCGCGCTGTGGATCATGGGCCTCGCCACGGTGAAGCTGCTCGTCGTCGACGTCTTCGTCCGCGACTTCCGGGTGACCGGGTCGACGATCCTCACGATGATGATCGGCTTCCAGATCGCGGCGCTCGCGCTGATCGGCGACCTCATCGTCAAGTCGCGCTCCGACTGACGGGCGCGCGTACGCCGTGAGCCGCAGCAACCTCGAGCGCCAGCAGCAGCTGGCCTACTCCGACTTCCAGGAGAAGATGCTCGACGAGCCCAAGCGGCGCACGAAGGCGGCCAAGATCGCCAGTGTGCTCGGCCACTTCCTCGGCCGCGAGGACCTGTCCGGGCTCGTCGTCGCCGACGTCGGCTGCTCGGTCGGATACATCTCCGACGAGATGCGCCGGCGTGGCGCGCAGACCTTCGGCGTCGACATCGACGTACCAGGGCTGGCCAAGGCGCACCAGCGGTTCGGCAGCGACATCTGCTTCCTGTGCGCCGACGGCGAGGCGCTGCCGTGGGCCGACGACACGGTCGACGTGGTCGTCTTCAACCACATCTACGAGCACGTGGTCGACCCAGCAGCGGTGATGGCCGAGATCCGCCGGGTGCTCAAGCCCGACGGCGTCGTCTACCTCGGGCTCGGCAACCGGCTCGGCGTCATGGAGCCGCACTACCGGCTGCCGTTCCTGTCCTGGCTGCCGCACGGCCGGGCAGCGGACACCTACGTCCGGGCGTTCGGACGGGCCGACTCCTACTACGAGCGGTTCCGCGGGCGCGCCGGGCTGCGCCGGCTTGCCACCGGGCTGCACGTGTGGGACTACACGTTCGCGGTGCTCGCCGACCCGGTGACGTTCCACGCGACCGACATGGTGAAGGGACCGATCACGAAAGTCCCGCCGCCGCTGCTCCGGGCCGCGCGGCCGGTCGTGCCGACGTACATCTGGGTCGGCAGCAAGTCGCCGCGGCGCCCGCTCGGGCCGCCACCCGCCGTGCTGCCGTCCGTCGTCACGACGCCGTAGTGGGCGCGCTCTCGTCGCCGGGGGCGCGACGCGCTCTGCGGCTCGGCGCCGTCGTGGTCTTCCTCGCCTTCCTCGCCGGCGCGGTCGCGCGGCAGCGGGACGACATCCGCGAAGCGGCGCAGACGCTGTCCGTGTGGACAGTGCTGCTGTCGTTCGTCCCCGCGCTGCTCGCGATCTTCTGCTCGATGCTGTCGTGGCGGGCGGTGCTCGCCGACCTCGGCTCGCCGCTGCCGACGCGCGTCGCGCTGCGCATCTTCTTCATCGGCCAGCTCGGCAAGTACGTGCCCGGCACCGTGTGGCCGCTGCTCGTGCAGATGGAGCTCGGCCGCGACCACAAGGTCCCGCGCTCGCGCACCGCCGCCGCCGGCGTCGTCGCCGTCGCGCTCGGGCTGACCTCCGCGCTGGTCGTCGTCGCGCTCACGCTCCCGTTCCTCGGCGACGGTGGGAAGTACGTCGGAGCGCTCGCGGTCCTGCCGTTCGCCGTGGTCGGGCTGCACCCCCGCGTCCTCACGCCGGTGATGAACCGCGGGCTGCGGCTCATCCGCCGGCAGCCACTCGACCGCCCGCTGACCGCGCGCGGGATCCTGCGAGGCGTCGGCTGGGCCGGGGCGTGCTGGCTGCTCATCGGGGCGCACGTGTGGGTGCTCGCCCGCGGCCTCGGCGCCGACGAGAGCGGGCTGCGGCTCTACGCGATCTGCCTCGGCGCCTACACACTCGGCTGGGCCGC
>DATLNJ010000075.1:0-14609 GCA_035536815.1 Frankiaceae bacterium | reverse complement strand
GAACGGGTTCAGACGGGCGTTACGGTGCGACACAGAGGACCTCCGAATAGAGAGCGACTTCGACACCGCCACTCCGTTCGGAGGTCCTCCCTTCGATCAAGTCACCACGCCGTCAACAACGTGTCTGGTCGTTACATCTAGGGCGTGTCCTAACCCTGCTGGTCGCGCACCGCGTCGAGGCGGGCGCGGGCGCCGTCCAGCCACTGCTGGCAGACCGTGGCGAGCGCTTCGCCGCGCTCCCAGAGCGCCAGCGACTCCTCCAGCGAGAGCCCGCCGGCTTCGAGGCGGCGGACGACGTCCTCGAGCTCGGCGCGCGCGGCTTCGTACGAGAGGTCGTCGGCCATGGCGAGAGAATCGCAGCATGGGGCTGCGGCGCGCGACTTCCGGCGACATCGACGACCTGGTCCGGCTGCGCGGCGTGATGTTCGACGCGATGGGCGTGGACACCGGTGGCGACTGGCGGGCGCCCTGCGCGGACGTGCTCCGGCGCTGCCTCGCCGACGGGACGATGGCGGCGTACGTCGTCGAGGAGGACGGCGCGGTCGTCGCGTGCGGCGTCGGGATGCTCGCCCAGCGGCTGCCCAGCCCGCGCAACCCCAGCGGCCGTTACGGCTACGTGCAGTCGATGGCGACCGACGAGCACGCCCGCCGGCGCGGCCACGCGCACGCGATCTTCGCCGCGCTCATGGACTGGTTCGGTGACGAGGGGGTCGTGTCCGTGGGGCTGCACGCGACGGACGCGGGCGCGCGGGTGTACCGGTCGTTCGGGTTCAGCGACCCGCGGAACCCGGAGCTGACGTGGCACGGGTGACGGTGACGTCGAGCGTGCCGGCGGCGAGCCGGACGTGCAGCGCGTCGCCGGTCGCGGTCCCGGCGGCGTCCCTGACGACCGCCCCGGCGGCGTCCTGCACGATCGCGTAGCCGCGTTCGAGGGTGGCGCGCGGCGACAGCGCGCTGACCCGCGCCAGCGCCGCGGCGACGTCGCGCTCGTGCTGCTCGACGCACGCCGCCACGACCCGGCGGGCCCGCGCGGCGAGGTCGCCGACCTGGGTCGCACGCCGGTCCAGCTCGGCGTGCGGCGCGGCGAGCACCGGGCGGCTGCGGGTCGTCGCCAGCCAGCCGGTCTCGCGTTCGACCCGCGCGTCGACGCACCGCCAGGCCCGGCCGCGCAGGGTGGTGATCCGCGCCTGCTCCTCGGCGACGTCGGGGACGATGCGCTTGCCGGCGTCGGTCGGCGTCGAGCAGCGCAGGTCGGCGACGTGGTCGAGCAGCGGGCTGTCCTTCTCGTGCCCGATCGCCGACACCACGGGGGTCTGCGCGGCGGCCACCTCGCGCAGCAGCAGCTCGTTCGAGAACGGCAGGAAGTCCTGCACGTCGCCGCCGCCGCGGGCGATGACGATCACGTCCACGACCGGGTCGCGGTCGAGCGCCTGGAGCGCGTCGACGATCGCGGGCACGGCGTTGCCGCCCTGGAGGGGGACGTTGCGGGTGACGAACGTCACGGCCGGCCAGCGGCGGCGCGCGTTCTCGACCACGTCGCGTTCCGCGTCCGACTCGCGGCCGGTGATGAGGCCGACCGCGCGCGGCAGGAACGGCAGCGGCTTCTTCCGCGCGGGGTCGAACAGCCCCTCCTGCGCGAGCACGGTGCGCAGCTTTTCGAGCCGGGCGAGCAGCGCGCCGAGACCGACCGGCCGCACCTCCAGCGCCTGGAGCGACAGCGAGCCGCGCGCCATCCCCCAGCGCGGCTGGGCGTGCACGACGACCTGCTGCCCCTCGGCGAGCGGCACGTCGAGCGTCGCGGCGACCGCCGTGCTGACCGCCAGCGACAACGACGCCTCGGCCGCCGGGTCACGCAGGCTCAGGTAGGTCCAGCCGGCCCGGCGGTTGAGGTTGGTGACCTGGCCCTCGACCCAGACGGCACCGAGGCGGGCGACGTACTCGCCGATGAGCCGTGACACGGTGCGTACCGGCCACGGCTCCTCGGCGGTCGACGGGCTCGGCACGCCCGCCACTGTAGTTACTGCGGCTGGTTGGCCAGCCTCGCGATGCGGTTCTCGAGCATGGTGAGGACCGGCAGCCGGTTGGCGTGCGCGCGCTCGTAGTCGCGGAGCTGGACGAGCGAGACGGCGTCGAGCTTCGACAGCCGGGCGCGCAGCGAGCCGAGGGTCAGGTGGTCGTAGTCCTCCAGCGGTAGCTGGTCGTGGGTCATGGTGGCGCCCGGCGTGGCGTCCTCGACCTGCTGGGCGACCTCGTCGGAGAGGCCGAACGGGTCGGTGACCTGCTCGACCATCTCCGCGACCTCTTCCTGGGTCGGGAGCTGCTCGGCCGGCTCGGCCGGCTTGTCGCCGTTGCGCAGGCGGTTGACCCGCTCCAGCAGCGCGCCGCCGACCTCGGTGACCTCCTCGAACACCTTGCCGGCCGTCCGGCGCGGGTTCATGACGGCGCCGATGCCCTTGAGGGGGAGGGTCGCGAGGCCCATGACGTTGATGTTGCGCGCGCGCTCGACCCCGGCGCTGACCAGGCCCAGGCCGGTCCGCAACGGCGGGGGGAACGTACGGTGCTGCTGCTCGTTGCGGGTCTCGACTGCGGGCATGGCGGGTTTCCTCCGGATGGCGTGCTTGCTGGCGTTAGCAGGGTGCCCGGCCCGGCGGCGGCATACACCCGTACGTAGACTCGGAGGCGTGACCGACGAACGCCGCGTGCTGCTCGCGGCCCCCCGGGGGTACTGCGCCGGGGTCGACCGCGCCGTGCAGACGGTGGAGAAGGCGTTGGAGGTCTACGGCGCCCCGGTCTACGTGCGCAAGCAGATCGTCCACAACATCCACGTGGTCCGGCGGCTGGAGTCGCTCGGCGCGGTGTTCGTGGAGGAGGCTGCGGAGGTGCCCGTCGGGGCCGTCTGCGTGCTGTCCGCGCACGGCGTCGCGCCGACGGTCTACGCCGAGGCGGCCGAGCGGTCGTTGAAGGTCATCGACGCGACCTGCCCGCTGGTGACCAAAGTGCACGTGGAGGCGCGGCGGTTCGCCGAGGAGGACTACGACATCGTCCTCATCGGCCACGAGGGCCACGAGGAGGTCGTCGGCACGACCGGCGAGGCGCCCGCGCACATCCGGCTGGTGGACGGCCCCGCGGAGGTCGCGTCGGTGGAGGTACGCGATCCGGCGAAGGTGGCGTACCTCTCGCAGACCACGCTCTCGGTGGACGAGACCAACGCCGTCGTGACCGCCCTGCGCGAACGCTTCCCGCTGCTGCAGGGACCGCCCAGCGACGACATCTGCTACGCCACGCAGAACCGGCAGACCGCCGTGAAGGAGATCGCCCGCTCGTCCGACCTGGTGCTGGTCGTCGGGTCGCGCAACTCGTCCAACTCGGTGCGGCTGGTCGAGGTGGCGCGGGACGCGGGCGCGGGGGCGGCGTACCTGGTGGACGACGCGAGCGCGATCGACAAGGCGTGGCTGGCCGGGGTGACGACCGTGGGTGTCACGTCGGGCGCGTCGGTGCCCGAGGACCTGGTGGCGTCCGTGCTGGCCTGGCTCGCCGAGCGCGGCTACGGCGACGCGACCGAGGTGCACGCGGCCGAGGAGCACCTGCTGTTCGCGCTGCCGCAGGAGCTGCGTCGCGACATGCGCGCGGCCGGCGTCGCGGAGTCCTAGCTCCGCCCCTAGCGAGTCGGCGCGGTCAGCAGCGTGAGGCTGCGGAGCCGCAACGCTTTGGTGGCGGCGGTGATGTTCGGGGGCAGCCGGTTGACGCCGACGTTGCCGGTGACCGGGGTGGTCAGGTCGGTGACCAGGCCGATGGCCTTGCCGTCCTCGTCGGTCACCGGGCCGCCGGAGTCGCCGGTCGAGGTGGCGCCGTAGAAGAAGACGTAGTCGGTCCGGTACAGGCCCCAGAACATGTCCCCGGTGCGGGCCGGCAGGTACTGCATGCCGGTGCCGTGGCCGTAGTGGTGGACGAGGATGTCGCGGGTGTTCACGTCGGTGGCGATGCCGGTCGGGCCGCCGAAGTGGCACATCTCAGGGCTGGAGGCGACGCCGTTGTCGAGCCGGATCAGGGCGAAGTCGGTCCAGGTGCCGACCATGGAGGCGTACGCGAACCGGCCGATCTGCTTGCCGTCCGCGTCCTTGGCGACCGGGCCGGTGCCGGCCTTCCACACGTCGGTGCGGTCGGTCGTGGGGTCCGGGTCGTACGCGCAGTGGCCGGCGGTGGCGAGGTAGCGGCGGCGGTCCGACCCGACGAACAGGAAGCCCGCGGTGCACCGGCTCCCGCCGACCGTGATCAGCGCGCCGGGGCGGACGCCGGGGCACTTCGTGGTGCCGACCGGGTTCGCGGTGGTCTTGGCGTCTGTGCAGAGGTCGATCGCCTGCGCGGGCAGCGGGCTGGCGAGCACGGCACCGGCGACGAGCGCGCGCGCGAGGGCACGGCGGGGCGCAGCGAGACGTCGCATGTCGTGCCTCAACGAGTGGAGCGGGCGAAGGTGACGGTCAACGCCTGTTGTACGCGGCGCGGCGCGCCAGGGCAATGCCCGCGGCCAGGGCGGTGGCGACGAGCAGCGCCGGCGCCTTCGTGATCAGCGCCGCGGCGAGCTCGAGCGCCTGCTGCTTGACGAAGCTGCCGCCGACGGCGGAGCCGGCCCCGAGGTTCGTGGCGAGCGCCAGCGCGAGGTAGACCAGCGGCGGGATGACGACCGCCGCGAACAGGTCCTCGCGGTGCACTTTGTACGCCGCCAGCGCGCACCCGACCACGAACAGCACCATGAACGCCGTCCGCAGCCCGGCGCCCGTGACGACGTCGATCACGGCGCCGACGGTGCCGAAGCCGAGCGCCACGGCGACCGCGCCCGCGGCGGTGAGGCCGCGCGCGTCGCGGATGCGGCCGGCCGGCCGGGGAGAGGGACGCGAAGGTCGCATCGGGGTGGGGTGCGCCATGGTCATTCGGGTGCTCCTGCTCGGGGAACGACTCCGACGGTAGATGCCCGGCGCGGCGGAGTCGACCACCTCCGGTACTCCGGGCGCGTCGCGCGCCGTCGCCGGACCGCGTCGCGAGCGGGGCGGTCAGGCGAGGCCGGCGGCCCGGCGCAGCTCCTCGTCCAGCTCCGGCGCGGGGGCGAGCTCGCCCGGCGCCAGCACGACGACCGGCCGGGCCTCCGCCGCCGACTCCACCAGCTCGGTGCGTTCGAGGTGGCGCGGGGTGACCTCGATCTGGGCAGGCGTGGTGAGCTCGTCGTCGGCGAGCTGGTACTCGGCGAGCTTGCGCGCCGACACGAACACCCGCGTCTCCAGCGACCCGACCGTCTTGTTGTACGAGTCCACGGCCGACTTGAGGCTGCGGCCGAGGGTGGCGACATGGCCGCCCATCGTGGAGAGGCGCTCGTAGACCTCGCGGCCGAGCGTGGCGATCTCCCGCGCGTCCTTCGCCAGCGACTCCTGCCGCCAGCCGAACGCCACACTGCGCAGCAACGCGATGAGCGTCGTCGGGGTGGCGACGATCACCGAACGCTCGGCGCCGTACTCCAGCAGGTCGGGCGCGCCGTCCAGCGCCGCCGACAGCAGCGCCTCGCCCGGCAGGAACAGCACGACGAAGCCTGGGGTGTCCTCGACCTTGGCGGCGTACGCCTTCTTCGCCAGCGCGTCGATGTGGGTACGGACGTGCCGGGCGTGCCGCTGCAACGCCGTCCGCAACAAGGTCTCGTCACTGCACCCGACGGTCTCGAGGAAGCCGTCGAGCGGGCACTTGCTGTCCACGACGACGTGCCGGCCGCCGGGCAGGTGCACGACGAGGTCCGGCCGGATCGAGCCGTCCGCGCCGCCGACGGTGACCTGCTCGTCGAAGTCGCAGCGTTCGATCATCCCGGCCAGCTCGACCGCCCGGCGCAGCTGCAGCTCGCCCCACTGCCCGCGCGCCTGCGGCTTGCGCAACGCCGTCACCAGCGCCGCCGTCTCGGTGCGCAGCTGCTCCGACGAGGCCCGGACCTGCGAGATCTGCTCCACCACCGTGCGGTACGCGCCCTCGCGCTTCGACTCCAGCTCGCGGACCTGGGTGTCGATCGCGGTGAGCCTCTCGACCAGCGGGGCGACGAGCGTAGCGACCGCCTGCTCGCGCTTGGCGAGGTCGCCGTCCGCCTGCGTGGTCAGCGTCTTGAACGTCTCCGTGGCGAGCTGGTGGAACTGCCGCGCGTTCTGCTCGATCACCGACGACGACGCCGCCTGGAACGACTCCTTCAGCGTCGCCTCGCTGCGCTGCGACGCCGTCTCCAGCAACGCGATCTTCTCCGCGGCGGTCGAGCGCTCGTACTCCAGCGCGGTGTGCGCGCGGGCCAGGTCCTCGCGGGCGGCAGCTTCGCGCGCGACGGCGGCGGCGGTCTCCGCGCGGGCGGCGTCGAGGTCGCGGCGCGCGGCGGCCACCGCGTCGGTCACCGCGGCGGTGACGGCGGCGGCCACGCCGGCCGCGGCGCGGGCGCGCGCGAGCAGCAGCCCGGCCCCGATGCCGGCGGCCAGCGCGAACAGAACGGCGACGAACGTCATGCACCCGATGCTGACAAGCCGTTGCGACAAATCCAGGGAGGCGCGCCCGAGCCTGTGGACAACCGCCTCAGACGGCGAAGCGGATGTTCATGACGTCGCCCTCGGCGACCACGTAGTCCTTGCCCTCGACGCGCAGCTTCCCGGCCGCCTTGGCGGCGTCCCACGACCCGGCCCCGACCAGGTCGTCGTAGCCGACCACCTCGGCCCTGATGAACCCGCGCTGCAGGTCCGAGTGGATGGCGCCGGCCGCCTCGGGCGCCTTCGAGCCGCGCTTGACCTCCCACGCCCGCGACTCGTCCTCGCCCGCGGTGAGGAACGTCAGCAGGCCGAGCATCCGGTACGCCGACTCCACGACCTGCGGCAGCGCGCCCGCCGTGACGCCGAACTCCGCCAGCAGCTCGGCCGCCTCCTCCGGCGCCATGCCGCCGACCTCGGCTTCGAGCCGGGCCGGCACCGCGAGCCCCTCGGCATCGGGGTGCACGGTCGCGGCCAGCTCGGCGGCGAGCGGCGCGGCCGTCGCGGCACCCTCGTCGTCCACGTTGAGGACGACGACCGCGGGCTTCAACGTCAGCGGGGCGAAGTTGCGGAAGACGGTCAGCTCCTCCTCGTCCCACTTCTCCGAACGCAGCGTCCGCCCGCTGTCGAGGACGGCGCGGGCGCGTTCCATGGCGGCGATGTCGGTCGCGGCCGACTTGTCGCCGACCCGCACCTTGCGCGCCGCCTTGTCGACCGCGGCCGAGATGGAGGACAAGTCGGCCAGCGTCAGCTCCAGCATCAGGTCGGCGAGCTCGGCGCGCGGGTCGGCGTCGTCGCCGTACGCGCGCACGACGATCGCCAGCGCGTCCGCCTCGCGCAGCGAGCCGAGCGTCTGCCCGGACAACCCCTCGCCGGCGCCGGACCCCTTCGCGAGACCGGCCACGTCGACGAACTTCAGCTGCGCGTAGACCGACTTCTTGCTGTCGTGCAGCCGGGACAGCACGTCGACCCGCTCGTCCGGCACCGGGACGATCGCGAGGTTCGCCTTGCCGCCGGTGCCGGCCGCGCCGGCGTGCGTCAGGGCGTTGAAGAACGTCGTCTTGCCGCTGTACGGGGCACCGGCGATCCCTACCTGCTTCACGCGGGAGACCCTATGCCGAACCAGTCCGCGGTCAGTTCCAGCCACAGTCCGGTGCCGGCCCAGCGGCCGAGCGCGGCGTAGCGCGCCGCGATCTCCGCGTCGGTCAACGACGCCACCCCGAGCAGCCGCGGCAGCTTCGCCCTGACCCACGAGTCGATGGCCAACCCGCGCGGCCGGCCGAGCAGCCCGAGCATGCCCTCGGCGGCGTACGGCCCGAAGCCGCGTAGCGCGAGCAGCTCCTTCACGACCTCGGCGTCCGGCACCGCCGGGTCCTCCCACCGCGATACGTCGACGCCCGGGTACGCCTCCGCCAGCGCCACGAACGCCCTCGCCCGGTAGCCGGCCCGTACCACCTCGGTGAAGTGCGCCTCGCCCGCCGTCGCGACCGCCGCGGCCGTGGGGAACGCGCGTTCGCCGGCCGGCCCCTCGGCGCCCAGCGAGTCGACCAGCCGCCGCACCATGAGCCGGGTGAGTGCCCACGAGCAGTTCGTCGTCGCGAGCGTCTTGGCCAGGTCCTCGAACGGCTCCGGCGAGCGCAGCAGGCGGCCCAGCCCGCTGCCCGGCACCCACGACAGGAACGGCAGCGCGGCGCACGCGTCGTAGAGGTCGCCTAGGTCCACGTCCACCGCGAGCACCCGGCGCAGCTGCGCCTTGACGGCGATGCGGTCGTCACAGGACCCCTTGACCCGACCCCACGTCGCCTCCAGGCCGCCGCGCCGTTCGCGGACGGAGACGGTCAGCGCGCCGGCGTCGGGGAGCAGCAGCGTCCGGTGCAGGACGCGGCGCCGCTCGTCGTACGCCGTCGGCGCGAGCTGGCACCAGCCGTGCGACATGACGACGCGGTCGAGGTCGAAGCCGGGTGGCAACGGCCCGAGCGACATCCGGCCGGCCCGCGGCAGGTCCGCGCCCGGCGGCACGTCGCCCTGCAGGCCGGGCGCGCGCAGCGCGGCCTCCGCCTCCGCGCCCACCGTCAGCCCCAACGCCACGAGCGCAGGATGCGTTCGAACTCCGGCTCCACCGTCTCCCAGAGGTCCGCCGGGCAGTCGAGGTCGATCCGGAACTCCTCGCCGCCGTGCTGGAACACCACGACGCGCAGCCGCATCGCCGTGCCGTCCTCGTCGGTGTACGTCGCGTCGATCCCGTACGCAGCCTCGCCGTCGCCGACAGTGCGCTCGGCGTACGGAGCCACGATCGTGCCCGGCGGCGGGTCGTCCTCGATCGCCTCGGTGAGGTTCTCGCCGAACTCGTGCGGGTCCCACCGGATCCCGCCGTCGATCCGCAGCACCTCGACGCTCATGCCGACCGCACCGCTGCGGGTGAAGATCGCGTCGATGTACACGTCCTCGTGCTCGCGCGCGCCGACGAACCACCCCTCCCACGGGCCGGGCAGCCGTAGCCGGTACGCGTGCGCGTCGGGCTCGGTGGAGCGGGTCTTGAACAGCCGCGACCCGTCCGGCGCGGGCGACACCGTCTCGGTGTCGGCGGGCCCGGACAGCGTGGCGTCCACCTTGTCGCTCGCCGCCTCCTCCTGGCGTTGCTCGCTGAGCAGCGCGGCCTCGTCCGCGCGCAGCTCCGAGAGGACTGAGCGCCCGATGAGCGCCACGACGGCGAGCGCGAGTACGGCGCAGATCGCGCCCGCGACGAGCAATGTGCGGTTCGTGTCGCGGGCCACGGGCGGCGCGGCCCACGGGTCGTTCGGGTCGTTCGGGTTGTTCGGGGCCGGCGGCGCCCAGGGGTCGGTCACGGAGCCCACTCGCTGCGCAGGACCGCCATCCGGACCATGTCGACGTAGCGGCCGTCGATCCACGCGTGCTCGCGCAGCCGCCCCTCCTCCACGAACCCGGCGGCGCGGTACGCGCGGATCGCGCGCTCGTTCGTCGCGGCGCACTCGAGCCAGACACGGTGCAGGTTGCGGCGGCGGAAGCAGAAGTCGAGCAGCAGCCGCAACGTCTCGCGGCCGTACCCCTTCCCGCGGTGCTCGGGGCCGAAGCCGAGTCCGACCTCGGCGTTGCGGGACAGCTCGTCGAACGCGAACAGCGCCGCCCGCCCGACCAGCTCACCGTTCACCTCGACCGCCCAGGTGATGCCGCGGCCCGGTGTCAGCGGGGCCTCCTCGTGGCCGCGGCGGTACGCCTCCAGCGTCATCGGGTACGGCGCCTCGTCCGTCTGGTCGCCCCACGTCGCCAGGTCGATCCGCCACTGCCACAGCAGCTCCAGGTCGTCCGGCCGGAGCGGGCGCAACGTCACGACGTCGCCGGGAATCATTCAGTCCTCCGTGACGAGCGTGTCGATGCGGCCGGCCAGCTCGACGTCGTACGCCGTGACGCCGTTCGCGGTGTGCGTCGAGCAGCCGAACGTGACCTCCCGGAACCGGATGTCGATGTCCGGGTGGTGGTCGAGCTCCTCGGCGGCGGCGGCCACCTGGCCGACCAGCCGGATCGCATCCATGAAGGACGGGCAGGTGACCGTGCGGCGCAGGGTGTGCTCGTCGCCGGTCCAGCCGTCGAGCTCGCGCAGGGCGCACTCGATCTCGTCGGCCGTGAGTGGGTCGCGCGTCATGCCACCGGAGCGTACGTGCGACAGTGGCGGGCGTGCTCCCCGTCGTCGTCGGTGCCGCGATCCTCGACGGCGACCCGCCCGGCTGCCGCGTCCTCGTCGCCGAGCGCCGCGAGCCCCGGCACCTGGCCGGCTTCTGGGAGTTCCCCGGCGGCAAGGTGGAGCCGGGGGAGACCGAGGAGGCGGCGCTGGTCCGCGAGTGCGCCGAGGAGCTCGGCGTCGTCGTCAGCGTCGGCGAACGGCTAGGCGGCGACCTGCTGCTGCACGGCGACCGCGGCCCGTGGGTGCTCAAGGTCTGGACGGCGCGGATCGTGTCCGGCGAGGTGCGGCTGGTCGACCACTCCGCGTCGCGCTGGCTGTCGTCGGACGAGCTCGACGACGTGCGCTGGATCGAGGCCGACGCGCCGCTGGTGGACTGCCTGCGCGACCTGCTCGCGGGTTAGCTACGCCTCCCGAGCGTCCACCCGATCAGCGAGCTCGCTGAGGGTCAGGAAATACCGAGAGTGGGTGTGTCGCAGCGCTGCGGGGGAGTCTGCGCTCAGCACCACGACCTCGATGTCCTGGTTGGCGCGGTTCAGGCGTTCGGTTCGGAACCGCTCGCGGAGCGCCTCGTTCGGGTCATCGAAGGCGTCCTCGCGCAACAGGCGGCCCTCGCGCCGGTCGAATACCAAGAGGAAGTGCCGCATGCCATCACTGTAGGCCGTCGGTGAAGCCCCTGAACAGGTGGAAGACTTTCCGTACCAGTTCCTCTACACGAGCGACCTCCAGGCGCGCGGTGGCTTGTTCGCCGTCCGCTGCGGGGTCGCCTTCGGCGAGCAGGACGGGCTCAGCGCCGCGCCCGACCCGGTCGCGTACCTCCTCGATAGCCGCGATGAGGACGCTGGCGCTCTGGAGTGCTTCGCAGGTCTCTCTCCGCGTTACCACCGCGCCGGGGGCGGCCGGTTCGTCGGGCTGCTCGGGGTCGTCCCCGTAGCGGATGCCGCGTCCCCACTTGTCGGCGAGCGCCTCGACGAGCTGCGCCCACTCGTCCTGCCGCGCTGTTCGCACCTGAATCTCGACCGGTACGTCCTGCACGGTGACTACGACATGGACCGCTCGATAACCGGCGCTCGGCTCAGCACGCCGATCCTTGACCTTTGGAGGGCGGTTGGTGTCCGCGAACTCCGCCACGATCCGGGACACGATGGCGTCCTGCTCGCTACGGACGACGTCCGCGACGATGCGCGCTCCGGCGATGTCCTGGACGCCCTTTCAGTTTCATGGACGCTTCCCGGCGAAGCTTGTCGATCAGGACGGTCGTCGTCTTCACGCGCGTCGTCGGTGCGTAGCCCAACTCGACGAGTCGCTGCCGAGTCTCGTCTAGCGCCGCTTGGTATGCCGTGAGCACGTCGAGCAGTAGGGCGTAGTCCTCGTCGCTGATGCGGCCGAGGCGGCGAGACGCTCACCGAGCCGATCGAGCGCGCTTCTTGAGAGCGGGAGCGGAGACATCAGTCCCGAGGGTAAATCGCCGCTCGACGACGACAGTGCGACGCGCTGGCCGGAGGCGGCACCTTCACGCCCGTCGGCGCCGGAGTGCCTGGAGTAGCGCTAGGCCGAGCGCTGTGCCGGCAGCGCCGCCGGCCAGCCACGGCCACCACGGCGTTCCGTCGGTGCCGGCGGTGTCGCGCCGGTGCGCGCGGCCGCTCACCGTCGCCCCCGGTGCCGTGGTCGCGACCTCCGCCGGTGACGTCCGCGCGGTCGTCGGCGGTGGCGGCGTGGTGCGGCTCGGGGCCGGCCGCGACGGCGCCGGCGTCCGGGCCGCCGGCGGGCGTGGCGTGTACGGCACGTAGCCCGGCCGCGGCGTGCGCCGCCGCGCCGGCGCGCCCTTCGCCGCCATCGAGCCGGCCGACACCATCAGCGACGACGCGTCCACCGCCTCGAACGCGCCGGCCGGCACCGACTTCATCTCCGAGATGAACGTGTCCGGCCACTCGTTCGACGCGGCGCCGGTGAAGTACCAGTCCGATCCGTTGTCGGCGAGCATCAGTCCGTGCTTCTTCATCGCGGTCAGGACGACGCGGGTGTCCGCGCCGAACCGCGAGATGTCGTACGACGCCTTCAGCCGGAACCGCGCGCCCATCGGCGGCAGGTTCGGGTCGTTCGCGGCGCCGGCCTGGTGGCGCGCCGGCCAGACGTACGAACGGTCGGTGCGCGCGACGGTGAACCGGATCGCGTGGTCGACGACGCCCGCGCGCACCTCGTCGATCCGCAGCAGCCCGGGCAGGATCGGCAGCCCGGCCGCGTCGGCGGACGTCCACCCGTCCGGCCGCTGCGCGTTCGACGTCAGCTTCCAGATCGCGCCGGACCCCGCGGTCCAGCCGGACGACGTGCGCTCGGTCGCCCAGGTCTCGTAGAGCGTGCAGGTGTCGCGGTCGACCACGACGGTGTGCCGGTCGCTGCCGCCCTCGATCGGGGTGTCGTCGCCGAGCGGGTACGGCCCGGGGTCGCTCTCGTCGGCGTACTCGAACTCGACCGGCACCTTCTCGTGCGACGACGACACGACGTGGACCGGGATGCCGTACGGCGTCGCCGGGTCGCCCGACGAGCCGAGGTCGGGGTGCAGCCGCCGGGTGGACGCCGACGACGACGCCAGCCACGCAGCCGACCGCGGGTGCACCGGCAGCTTGGACACGTCGGCGCGCCAGACGTTGTCGCGCGGGAACACCGGGCAGGCAGGGGCGCCGGGCACCGGCGCGGCGCTGACCGGCGCGCCGCCGGCCACCAGGACCAGCGACGCGAGCAACGGCACGACGCGCATCCGCATGCCGCCAGTGTCGGCGTTCGCCGGGCGTCGCGGTAGACCCGTTCGGGGCTACGGCGGCATCACAACGGTCGTCGCGGCGGGCGCCGCGTAGACTGACCTGTCGCCCGGCCCTCGCCGCGCACCCCACCACCGACGCCAGGAGATTCCGCATGCCCACGCGCGCCGACCTGCGCAACGTCGCGATCGTCGCGCACGTCGACCACGGCAAGACCACGCTCGTCGACGCCATGCTCTGGCAGTCCGGTGCGTTCGGCAGCCACGAGAACGTCAACGAGCGCGTCATGGACTCGATGGACCTCGAACGCGAGAAGGGCATCACGATCCTCGCGAAGAACACCGCGGTCCGGCACGGCGACCTGACGATCAACATCATCGACACCCCCGGCCACGCCGACTTCGGCGGCGAGGTCGAGCGCGGGCTGTCGATGGTCGACGGCGTCGCGCTGCTGGTGGACGCATCCGAGGGGCCGCTGCCGCAGACGCGGTTCGTCCTGCGCAAGGCGCTCGCGCAGAACATGCCGGTCATCCTCATCATCAACAAGGTCGACCGCTCCGACGCTCGCATCGCCGAGGTCGTCGACGAGACCTACGAGCTGTTCATGGACCTCGACGCGACGGCGGAGCAGATCGACTTCCCGATCGTCTACTGCCAGGCCAAGACCGGGCAGGCCTCGCTCAACCGGCCGGCCGACGGCAGCAGTCCCGACGAGGACAACCTCGACGTGCTGTTCGAGGTCATCAAGAACACGATTCCCGCTCCGACGTACGACGAGTCGATGCCGCTGCAGGCGCACGTGACCAACCTCGACAGCTCGCCCTATCTGGGCCGTCTCGCGCTGTGCCGCATCCACAACGGCTACCTGAAGAAGGGCCAGACCGTAGCCTGGTGCAAGCAGGACGGCACCGTCGAGCGGGTCAAGGTCACCGAGCTGCTCGGCACCGAGGCGCTCGAGCGGGTGTCGATCGAGTCTGCCGGCCCGGGGGAGATCATCGCGATCGCCGGCATCCCGGAGATCACCATCGGCGAGACGCTCGCCGACCCGGAGGACCCGCGCCCCCTGCCGGTCATCACGATCGACGAGCCGAGCATCTCGATGACGATCGGCGTCAACACCGCGCCGACCGCCGGCCAGAGCGGCAAGAAGCTGACTGCGCGGCAGGTGATCAGCCGGCTCGAGGCAGAGCTGGTCGGCAACGTCTCGATCCGGGTGCTGCCCACCGAGCGGCCGGACACGTGGGAGGTGCAGGGCCGCGGCGAGCTGCAGCTGGCGATCCTCGTCGAGATCATGCGCCGCGAGGGCTTCGAGCTCACCGTCGGCAAGCCGCAAGTGGTGACGCGCCTCATCGATGGCAAAGTGAACGAGCCGATGGAGCGCCTGACCATCGACACCCCGAGCGACTACCAGGGCGTGATCATCCAGCTGATGGCGTTGCGCAAGGGCCGGCTCGAGCAGATGGTCGACCACGGCACCGGCTGGACCCGGATGGAGTACATCGTCCCGGCCCGCGGCCTGATCGGCTTCCGCACCGAGTTCCTCACCGAGACCCGCGGCACCGGCCTGATCCACCACATCCACGAGAAGTACGAGCCGTGGCACGGCGAGATCCGCACCCG
>DATLNJ010000074.1:0-24894 GCA_035536815.1 Frankiaceae bacterium | reverse complement strand
GAACGGGTTCAGACGGGCGTTACGGTGCGACACAGAGGACCTCCGAATAGAGAGCGACTTCGACACCGCCACTCCGTTCGGAGGTCCTCCCTTCGATCAAGTCACCACGCCGTCAACAACGTGTCTGGTCGTTACAGCTAGACGCGCTGGGTCGCGGTCGCGATGCCGTCCCACGACGTGACCTTGGCGACGTCGATCGTCGCGGTGCCGTCGTCGGCCAGCGTGCCGGTGCCGCGCAGCAGCCGCCCGCTCTTCGCGGCGGGCCCCGGGCTGCCGTAGTCGTCCACGACCACGCAGGCCGGCGCCTCGCGCGGCAGGCCGGCCAGTGCGGCGGCCGCGGCGGGGACGTACGCGCACCGCTCGTCCCAGCGCGCGGGCAGCGCCACCGGGCCGTCCGGGCCGAGCCAGCCGACGACCGCGTCGCGGCTGCCGTGCAACGTCTCCGTGATGTGATCCGGAACGTTGCCCGGCCAGTCGCCGGAGCGGGCCGTCACGGTCGGGCCGTCGAGCAGCGCGGCGCGGGTCGGTCGCAGCCGGACCAGCACGCGGCGCGGCGGCACCTTGCGGCCGAGCCGGCCGGTGATCGTGTCGCGGGCGAACGCCGCGAGGTCGCCGGCGTTGCGCAGCAGGAACCCGGTCAGCGCCTTGGCGACGGTCGGGTCCTTGACCGCGGCGAGGACGTCGCCGGGGGAGCGGACGTCGTAGGTCTTCACGTCGCCGGAGAGCAGCACCGAACGCCCGCCGACGCGCACGATGGCGCCGATCCGCGGGTTGTCCGGCAGCACCTTCACCTTGAGCGTCGTGGCCGCGACGGCGAACCAGACGGTGTCGCCGGCGAGGGCGTAGAGCTCGGGCGTGACGTGCGGGCCGTCCTTGCTGACGACGGCGACGTGGGCCTGCCGGCCCTCGTTGAGCACGCTGCGCATCTCACGGGTCAGGGAGAGCATGCGGTTCTTCTGCCCTAGGCGGGGAGGGCGAACCGTCCGCGCGGCAGCGGCTCGGCCAGCCTGTCGGCAACCAGCCCGTCGAGCGCGCGGGCGCGTTGCGCCGCGTGCGGCCACGCCGCGTCGAGCGCCGCGCGCGGCACCGGCCCCGGCGCGTCCCGCAGCACCGCGAGCAGCGCCCCGCGCGCCTGCCGGTCGGTCCCCTCGAACGCCTGCCGCGGCGGCCGCGGCCCGTCGTACGCCGGGCGGCCGGCCAGCCGCCAGGCGCACGCCGTCGCGACCGGGCAGGCGTCGCAACGCGGCGCCCGCGCCGTGCACACCAGCGCGCCCAGCTCCATCACCGCGCCGCCGAAGCGCGCCGCGGTCGCGGCGTCGTCCGGCAGCAGCGGCTCGACCGCGGCGAGGTCGGCGGCGGTGCGCGGCGGCCCTGCCTCGCCCTGCCCGGCGACCGCGCGGGCGACGACGCGGCGGACGTTCGTGTCCACGACCGGGTGCCGCTGCCCGAACGCGAACGACGCCACCGCTCGCGCGGTGTACGCCCCGACGCCGGGCAGCGCGAGCAGCTCGGCGAGGTCGCTCGGCACGTCCCCGCCGTGGCGTTCGGCGATCGCGGTGGCGGTCGCGTGCAGGCGCAGCGCGCGGCGCGGGTAGCCGAGCCGGCCCCACAGGCGCACCGCCTCGCCCGGCGGGTCGGCGGCCAGCGCGGCGGGCGTGGGCCAACGGGCCAGCCATGCGTCGTACGCCGGCAGCACCCGCGCCACCGGCGTCTGCTGCAGCATCACCTCGCTGACCAGCACCGCCCACGGGTCCGTCGTACGCCGCCACGGCAGGTCGCGCGCGTGCGCCTCGTACCAGGCCAGGACGGCGGCGGAGAACGCGGGCACCGCGGCATCGTAGGCTCAGCGGATGGACGCGGACGCGCTGCTGCATCCGCGCGGGCCGCTGCCCCCGGGGGTGTACTGGCGGCGCCGCGTGGGGACGCTGCTCGGCGTGGTCGTGGTGCTGTTCGGGGCGAGCCGGGCCTGCGGGTCCGACGGCGAGCCGCGCGCCGGGGTGTCGCCGACGCCCTCCGCCTCCGCGACGACCACGCCGCGCCCGACGAAGCCGGCCGTCTCACGGACCGCCTCGCCCACCGCTTCGCCGGTCGCCGCCGCCGGCCAGTGCCGCGCCGCCGACCTCGTCGTCAACGCCCGCGCCGGCGCGCAGCTCTACCCCGCCGGCCAGCGCCCGGTGCTAACCATCGGCATCGCGAACAAGGGCGCGCGGCCGTGCACGTTCGACGTCGGCCAGGCCAACCGAGGGATCACCGTGACGAGCGGCAACGACCGGGTCTGGTCCAGCGACGACTGCTCGCCCGGTGGCGGCGCGCAGGTGGTGGCGTTGCAGCCGGGGGCGGAGCCGACGGAGTTCAGCGTGACGTGGGCGCGGCGCCGGTCGCGGCCCGGCTGCCCGGCGGGCCAGCCGGAGGCGGCGCCGGGGACGTACCGCGTCGTGGGCCGTTTCGGGGAGCTGGTCAGCCAGCCCGACTCGTTCTCGCTGCGATGACCGCGGTCCAGGTCACCTTCGACTGCGCGGACCCGCCGCGGCTGGCGGCGTTCTGGGCGAGCGCGCTCGGCTACGTCGTGCAGCCGCCACCCGAGGGCTACGGCTCGTGGCCGGAGTTCCTCCGCGAGATCGGCGTGCCGGAGTCCGAGTGGGACTCGCGGTCGGCCTGCGTCGACCCGGAGGGGAAGGGGCCGCGGCTGTTCTTCCAGCGCGTGCCCGAGCCGAAGGCGGCGAAGAACCGCGTGCACCTCGACGTCAACGCCGGCCGCGAGCGGGTCGACGCCGAGGTCGAGCGGCTGACCGGCGAGGGAGCCATCGTGATCCGCGAGCACGCGGAGCTCGGCGAGCGCTGGGTCGTCATGGCCGACCCCGAGGGCAACGAGTTCTGCGTCCAGTAGGCGCACTCAAGGCATTAGCCCGAACGGCCGATGCCATCCACGTCGGTGGACCGCGCTTTCGGTGGGTGATGCATGGCCGGACGGGCATTGCCCGAGCGAGCGCTGGCGGGGCTCCGCGACGCGTTCGCGGGTGAGGTCGCGCTGCGCCTCCCCGGCATGCAGTCGGCCTGCGCCGAGGTGCTCGCGACCGGGGCGACGGACGCCGTCCAGACGCTGATCACGCACGCGCACACGCTCGCCAGCAGTGCCGCCGTTCTCGGCGAGACGCTGGCGTCGCGGCACGCGCGGCACTGCGAGGAATTGCTGCTCGGCTGCGCCGGAGGCGTCGTGTCGCGCGCGGTCGCCACCGAGGCGGCCGCCGACGTGGAGGCCGTGTCGCTGCTGCTCGCCCCGTGGCTGGTGGCGGCGTGAGCACGTCACCCGAGGTGCCCGCGAAGGTCGAGCGCGCGCCGGCCGCGGTGCTGCTCGTGGACGACTCGCAGGTGCAGCGGCGGTTCCTGCGCGGCGCGCTGGAGGCGTCCGCGGACTTCTGCGTCGTGGGCGAGGCGCGCAACGGCCGCGAGGCCGTCGCGATGGTGGAGCGGCTGCGCCCGGCCGCCGTCCTCATGGACCTCGACCTGCCGATCATGAACGGCATCGAGGCGATCGAGCGCATCATGGCCACCCGCCCCACGCCGATCGTCGTGTACTCGGCGTTCGTGGACGGCGAGAACTCCACCAACGCGATCGAGGCGCTCGCCGCCGGCGCGGTCGACGTGGTCGCCAAGCCCGAGTGGGGCGAGGGCGGCCGGCTCGACGCGTACGCCGACGACCTGCGCCGCCGCGTCAAGGTCGCCTCCCGCGTCCGCGTCATCACGCACCCGCGCGCCCGGCTGAAGCGCACCGCGCCCGAGTTGGCGCCGCGCCCCGCCGATCCGGACGCTGCCGCTCCTGCCCCCGCCGCTCCGGTCGCCGCGGCCGAGCGGGCCGAGGCCCCCGCCGTCTCGACCCGCGCGCCGGCCGCCCCCGCGGCCGAGCCGGACAACGGCCACCCCAAGCGCCCGCTGCGCGCGGCCGCGGCGGCGCTGATCCGCGGCGACTTCGTGCGCGGGACCGGCAAGGACGCCGGCGTCACGACCGCCGCCGCGGCGGCCGCCAACGGGCATCGCCCGGCCAACGTCCAGGTAGTCGCGATCGGCGCGTCCACCGGCGGGCCGCAGGCGCTCGCCACGCTGCTCAGCGCCCTGCCGGCCGACTTCGCGCCGGCGGTGCTCGTCGTGCAGCACATGGCGGAGGGCTTCGTTCCCGGGCTCGTGGCGTGGCTGGACCACCTGTGCGAGCTGCCGGTCGTGCTCGGGCAGAGCGGCCGGCGCCTCGCCCCCGGCACCGTCACCGTCGCCCCGAGCGGGCTGAACCTGCTCGTCCACGACTACCTGCGGGTCGTCTGCGAGCCGGCGCCGGAACGCCAGTTCCACGTGCCCGGCATCGACGCGTCGTTCACGAGCATCGCGTCCGCCGTCGGCGCCGAGGCGATCGGCGTCGTCCTCACCGGCATGGGCCGCGACGGCGCGACCGGCCTCAAGGCGATGCGCGAGCGCGGCGCGGTCACGATCGGCCAGGACGAGGCGACGTCGGCGGTGTACGGGATGCCGGCCGCGGCCTGGACCATGGGCGCGGTCGAGCACCAGCTGCCGCTGCCGGAGATCGCGCCGTTGCTGATCGACTTCGCCCGCGGGGAGCCGTCGTGAGGATCGAGCTCTCCGAGGGCGACTTCGAACGCGTCCGCGCGCTGCTCGCGGCGTCGGCCGGCCTGGTCTTCGACGAGTGCCGGCGCGACTCGCTCGCGTACTCGCTCGGCGAGCGGGTGCAGGCCTGCGGCCTCACCGGCGTGGACCAGTACCTCGCCCTGCTCGACCGCGACAAGGGCGACGAGCTGCAGGCGTTGCTCAACGAGGTCACCATCCAGGAGACCCACTTCTTCCGGAACCCGCCGCAGTTCCGCGCGCTGCGCCAGCACGTGCTGCCGCAGCTCATCAAGCGCGCCGCCACCGGCTCGCGCCGGCTGCGGGTGTGGAGCGCCGGGTGCTCGACGGGCGAGGAGCCGTACAGCGTCGCGATGCTGCTGCGCGAGCTGCTGCCGTTGACGGATGGCTGGGACATCAAGGTCGTGGCGACCGACGTGTCGACCCGCGCGCTGGCCAAGGCGCGGGCCGGCCGCTACGGCTCCCGCGCGCTGAACGCCGCGCCCCCGGACGACGTCGCGCGCTGGTTCGTCAAGCACGGCGACGAGTACGTCGTGCGGCCCGAGGTGCGCGAGCTGGTGGAGTTCCGCCACCACAACCTCGTGACCGAGCCGTCGCCGTTCGGCGGTGACGAGCCGATCGACCTGCTGCTCTGCCGCAACGTCACGATCTACTTCAGCCGCGAGACCACCCGCCGGCTGATGACGCAGTTCCACGACGCGCTGGCCGAGGGCGGTTACCTGTTCCTCGGGCACTCGGAGACGCTCTGGCACGTCAACGACTCGTTCCGGCTGGTCACGCTCGGCGACGCGTTCGTCTACCGCCGCGACGCGGCCGGCGACGACCGCCGGGCGGTGCTGCCCGACCGCCGTACCGGTGCGGACGGGTACCCGCCGGGCGGCGACCGGCGCGTCGCGAAGGGCGACCGCCGCTCGCCGTGGGAGCTGCTGACCAAGCCGCGCTCGCTGCCGTTCCCGCGCCCGGCCCGGAACCCGGGTGCCGCGGGTCCGGTCGCGACCGGCGGCGCGCTGCCCGCGCCCGCGGTGGCCGACCCGGTCGAGCAGGTTCGCGTCGCGCTGCGCGACGGCCGGTACGCCGAGGCGGCCGCGCTGGCGGCCGCCGCCGTCGTCGCCGACCCGCTGCGCGCGGACGCGTACTACCTGCACGGCCTCGCGCTCGCCAACCAGGGCCGCGACGCCGAGGCGCTGGCCGAGCTGCGCAAGGCGGTCTACGTGGACCCCTTGGCCGGCTTCGCGCACTTCCTGCTTGGCGGCGTGCTCGCCCGGCTCGGCGACGCGCAGGGGGCGGCGCGGTCGTACCGCGCGGCCGCCGAGACGCTGGGCCGCAACGACGACGACCACGCCTCCGCCGAGCTCGGCGGGCGCACGGTCGGCGAGCTGGTCGACCTGTGCTGGCAGCTCGCCGGCGGACGGAGGGGCGGATGAACGAGTACGTGACGTTCCAGCTCGGCGGGCGGCACTTCGCGACCCGCATCGAGCTGGTCCGCGAGGTGGTGCGGCTGTCGGAGCTGGTGACGTTGCCGGGGATGCGCCCCCCGCTGGCCGGCGTGCTCGACCTGCGCGGCGTGTCCTTGCCGGTGGTGGACGTGCGGCCCGAACGGGGCCCCGGCGACGTGCTGGTGCTGCACGGCGACGAGGGGGCGTACGGCTTCGTCTGCGACTCCGTCTCGGCGGTCGTCGGAGCGGAGACGCTGGCGCGCGAGGAGATGCGGTCGCGCTCGTCGATGCCCGACTACGTCGAGGAGGTGCTGCGCGGGGACGCCGGTCCGGTGTTCCTCGTGGACGTCCGCGTCATGGCCGGCCGGGTCGAGCTGCCGCTGCCGGCCTAGCTGTCGCCGTCGTTGCGCAGCCGGTAGAGCGGTCCGTACTCGCTGATCGCGGCGAGGTGCGCCTCGATCGCGGCGCGGTCCCTGTGGTTGGTGACGATGACCAGGTGGTCGCCGGCGCGCAGCCGCTCCCACCGGTCGGGGACCAGCTGCCGCCCGTCGCGGGTGACGAGCGCCACGGAGGTCGTGTCCGGCAGCCGTAGCTCCCAGACCTCGGCGCCGTGCAGGCGGGACCCCTGGGGGATGCGCAGGTCGACCAGGTCCGCGCCGAGCTGCTCCAGCGGCGCCGACTCGACGCCGAGGTCGCGCGCGCGGCCCGGCTCCACCAGGCCCAGCCGGCGGGCGAGCGGCGCGAGCGTCGGTGCCTGGAGCGCGGTGAGGGCGACCACGAGCAGGAACACGACGTCGAACAGCCGCTCGGCGCCCGTCGCGTGCGCCATCGGGATCGTGGCCAGCACGATCGGGACCGCGCCGCGCAGCCCGGCCCACGAGATGAACGCCTGCTCGCGCAGCGGGATCCGCAGCGGCAGGCAGGACGCGAGCACGGCGAGCGGCCGCGCGACGAGCAGCAGCGCGGTTCCGGCGAGCAGTGCCGTGGGGATCGCCGCCGGGAGGCGTTCGGGCGAGGCGAGCAGCCCGAGCATGACGAACAGCCCGATCTGCGCCAGCCAGGTCAGCCCCTCGACGAACCCGAGCACCGCGGCGCGGTGCGGCAGCGTGGCGTTGCCGAGGCGGAGCCCGACGAGGTACGCCGCGAGCAGCCCGCTCGCCCCGATCGCGACCGCGCCGGTGTACGCGAGCAGCCCGAACGCCAGCACCGCCAGCGGGTACAGCCCCGACGAAGGGAGCGCGACGCGCTTCAGGTACGCGTAGGCCAGCGTTCCGACCAAGGCGCCGACGAGCGCGCCGACGGCGACCTGGTACGCGATCGTTGCGGCGATGCCAGGGATGCTGAGCGCGCTGTGCGGCTCGCTCAGGACGAGGACGAGGATCACGGCGAGGGGGTCGTTGGTGCCCGACTCGGCCTCGAGGATCGCGGCCGGGCGGCGGCGTAACGGCACCCCGCGCAGCGTCGCGAACACCGCCGCCGCGTCGGTCGGCGCGGTCACGGCGCCGAGCAGCAACGACGCCCGCCACGGCAGCCCCAGCCCGAAGTGCACGACCGACCCGACGACCGCGATGCTCAGCGCGATGCCGACCGTGCTGAGCATCGCCGCCGCCGGCAGCGCCGGGCGCAAGGTCTGCCACCGCGTCGTGAGCCCGCCCTCGACCAGGATCACGGCCAGTGCGAGCATCCCGAGCTGCTCGGTCAGCACGGCGTCGTCGAAGCGCACGCCGACGCCGGCCTCGCCCAGCGCCAGGCCGAGCGCGAGGTAGGCGAGCAGGCTCGGCAGCCCGGTGCGCAGCGCGAGCCGGACCGCGGTGATGCCGGCCAGGAGCACGACCGCGCCGGCGAGCACGGCGAGAACCGCCGGGTCTCTGGTCACGGCGCGCCGCTGCCGGACGGTGCGCGAGCGGGTGGTGACTGCACGAACCCTCCCGAAGCGGAGGAGCCGGACCGTGCCGGGTCCGGCCGGAGCCGTCAGGTGCGGGAGTGGCGCGGCGGCGCGCGGGGGTCGGTCGTCGTCGCGGCGGGGCGGCCCGGGCCGCAGTGCGCGTGGCCGGTCGGGGCTGGTCGGCCGGCCGGGGCGTTGACGGCGGCGGGGGTGGTGGCGCAGCCGTCGGGGAGGCGTTCCGGGGCCGGGCGGTGGTCGGCCTCGCGCACCGTCGCGCGCGGGGTGGCCCCGGTGGCGGATGAAGCGTCGGGCACCGCCCGGTCCGGCGCGGTGGCGACCGGCGCGCCCGCCGGCGCCGCACCGGCCGCGCGGCGGACGTCGCCGGCGCTGGTCAACAGCAACAGGAGCACGAGCAACGCGCGCAGCACCGTGACCTTCGCGCGCACCATCCGCCCACGGTAGCCGAGCCGTGCGCCGCGTCCGCGCGTGGTCACCCGGCCGACCGCGCGCGCGGCCCCAGACCGGCGAGAACGCCCGGACGTGCGACGGCGCCGCGGTCCGGCTTCCTCGCCCGGACCGCGGCGCCGTACGGCTGCGGGTTACTTCTTCTTCGGCTGCGGGTGCGGCAGCGGCGGCGTCTCCAGGTCGGCCGCGCGGTAGAGGTTGATGAGGCCCTCGTCCCAGTGCAGGTTCGCGTCGCCGATCGTGAGGCGGTACGTCAGCCGGGCGCCGTTGGTCTGCGAGTCCAGCCAGTCCAGCAACGCGCCGAGGGCCATCCGGTACTCGACCGCGGACTCGGTCAGCTTGCCGATGCCGCGCTGGAGCGAGGCCGGCGCGCCGATCGTCGCGTCGAAGCCGGTCGCGGCGTCGAGGACCTTGTTGAACTCGCCGATCTCGGACCGCAGCGCGTCGTCGCTGAGCTTGCCGTCGGCCCAGCGGTCCATGGTGTCCTGCATGCCGAGCAGGGCGGCGTTCGCCTCCTGGATCTTCGGGTCGAGCATCTGCACGAACGCCTGCGCGGCGCCCGGCGCCTCCGGCTCGTTGCTCCCCGTGTCACCCAGCAACGATCCCATGCTCGGGAACGCGGGAAATAGGTCCGGCGGCCGCGCCTCGCGGAACGCCGTGGCCATCTCCTGCTTCTCCGACGGCCGCCCGAAGACGGCCTTCGCCCCGAACACCACGCCGACGACGACGAGCAGCGCCACCACGCCCGCGACGACCTTGGGCACGACCGACTTCGGCGGGCGCTCGGTCGGCGTGAGCAACGCGGCGACCGGTGCGGTCGCGCGCCAGTCGACGTCCTGGCCGGGGTGGTGCTGGAACTGCGGCGGTGCGGCGGGCGCGAAGAAGTCGTTCGCGGGCGCGGCCGGTGCCCCGACAGCGGCCGGCACGGGCGCGCCCACGGGTACGGCGGCGGGCGCCTCCGCGGGGCGGGCCGGCTCGTCGTCGAACGGGATGAAGCAGGCCAGGCAGAACGACGCCCCCGGCGTCACGAGCGCGTTGCAGTGCTCGCAGTTGGTCCTCGACATGGGTAGGACCCCCTTCCCTGAAGGACAGTGTCGGCAGGCTTCGGGGAATGCTTGATCGTCCCGATTGCGCCTTTTGGCGCAATTCGCGGTGCTACCGCCGCGGCGGCCCGACGCGCACGTCGACGCCCTCGGAGAAGTGCACGACGGGGTCGCCGGCGGGCGCGGGGAGCCCGGCTGCGCCGATCAGCGTGTCGTCCAGCCGCCGGACGGTCGCCCGCCGGAGCGGCCACGGTGGGTGGTACGCCTGCATCCGGACCGGCCGGCCCCCGAGCGTGGTCCACAGCCGGAACCGCGCGGTGAGGTAGTGGTCGAACTCCGTCAGCTCCGCCGCCGGGATCGGGTCGCCGACCTCGACCTCGGTGTCGTTGCGGGCCGGGGGCCCCGGCCAGCGGCGGTCGCAGGTGTAGCGGACGACGTCGCCGCGGCGGCCGAGCCGCATCCGCGACCAGCGGTAGTTCAGGTTCAGGCCGCGGCCGGCCAGCACCGCGCCGAGCCGGGCTGCATCGAGCGAGAAGAAGTGCACGCCGTTGATGCCGTCCGGTCCGGTGACGTAGGTGCGGACGTTCGTCTCCGGGAAGTACGACGCCCACGGCAGCGCCGGCACGCCCGGCGCGCGCACCGTCATGTGGAACGGCACCAGCCCGACCCACGCCCGCCCGTCGTACGTCTCCACGGTCAGCCCGTCAGGAAGGAGGTCCTGGACGAGCGCGGGGTCGTAGCTCCAGTGCAGGAACGTGAGCTGGGACCACCGGTGCACCATGGCGACCGGCCGCGGCGGCGGGTCGGTGGGGTGCGCCCGGTGGACCTTGGCGTCGCTCAGACGTAGCGCTCCAGGATCGACGACTCGGCCAGCCGCGACAGGCCCTCGCGGACGGTCTTGGCCCGCGTCTCGCCGACGCCCTCGACGGCCTGCAGGTCGTCCACGCTCGCGGCGAGCAGCTTCTGCAGGCTGGCGAAGTGGTCGACCAGCCGGTCGACGACCAGCCGCGGCAGCCGCGGCACCTTGGCGAGCAGCCGGTAGCCGCGCGGCGACAGCGGCGCCTCCAGCGCGTCGGCGCCGGCCGCGAAGCCGATGACCCGCGCGAGCGCCGTCACGTCGAGCATGTCCTCGGGGCTGAGCTGGTCGAGGTCGGCGAGGATGTCCTCGACGCTGCGCGCCTTGCGGCCAGCCGGCGCGTAGTCGCGGATCACCAGCTCGCGGTCGGACTCGACACCGGCCATCAGCTCCTCGAGCTGGAGGTTGAGCAGGCGGCCGTCGGCACCGAGCTCGACGACGTACCCCTCGATCTCCCGGGCGATCCGCCGGACCATCTCGATCCGCTGGTTGACCGCGACGACGTCGCGGACCGTCACGAGGTCCTCGACCTCGAGCGCCGAGAGCGTGCCGGCGACCTCGTCGAGCCGCAGCTTGTACCGCTCCAGCGTCGCGAGCGCCTGGTTCGCGCGCGACAGGATCGCGGCGCCGTTGTCGAGCACGTGCCGCTTCGCGTCCACGTACAGCGCGATGATCTTCATCGACTGGCTGACGGACACCACGGGGTAGCCGGTCTGCCGGGCGACCCGTTCCGCGGTGCGGTGCCGGGTGCCCGACTCCTCGGTCGCGATCGACGGGTCCGGCACGAGGTGCACCGCGGCCCGGACGATCTTCGCCATGTCGTCGCTCAGCACCACGGCGCCGTCCATCTTGGCCAGCTCGCGCAGCCGGGTGGACGAGAAGTCGACGTCCAGCGCGAACCCGCCCGTGCAGAGCGACTCCACGAGCCTGTTGTAGCCCAGCACGATGAGCGCGCCGGTGTTGCCGCGCAGGATGCGTTCGAGGCCGTCCCGGAGCGGCGTTCCGGGCGCGACGGCGGCGAGGGTGGCGAGCATGCGCTCGTCACGTTCCGGCGTGGCCACCGTGCTCCTTCGCTCGCGCGAGCCGTCCTCGGGGCTGCCGACGGCGACCAGTGCCACGCGAGGTGGCCCGGTCGGCTCCGGCAGCGGTACGGCGCTCATCGTCCGGTATGACGCCGCCGAACGCCAGAAGGTTGCCGACGCGGCGCGATTCAGTTGTGTCGGGTTTCGGTCAGTTCGCTCGGCTCGGCGTCGCGCGGCGACCGCCGTACCGGGTGCGCGCAGGGGCGCGGCGCGGTCCTGCGGCGAGGTCCGGGGCGGCGTGGGGGCGCGGGGAAGGCGGCGAGTGCGGCCGGGGTCAGCGGGCCGCCGCGAGGGCGCGGCCGAGCGTGTCCACCTCCGTCACGGTCAGGCCGGCGGGCGCGGTGGCGCCGCTGCCGGCGGGAACGAGCGCCCGGGTGAAGCCGAGCCGCGCCGCTTCGGCGAGGCGGCGGCCGACGGCGGTGACGCGGCGGACGTCACCGGCGAGGCCGACCTCGCCGATCGCGACGAGCCCGGCGGGCCCGGGCAGGTTGGTCTTCGCCCCGGCGAGCGCGAGCGCCAGGGCCAGGTCGACGGCCGGCTCCTGGAGCCGTACGCCGCCGACGGTGGACGCGTAGACGTCGTAGTCCTTGAGGACGGTGGCGGCGCGGCGTTCGAGGACGGCGAGCAGCATGGCGAGCCGGCTGGTGTCGAGGCCGCTCGCGGTACGGCGCGGGTACCCGGCGGTCGTCGGCACGGCGAGTGCCTGCACCTCGGCGACGAGCGGGCGGCGGCCCTCGACGGAGATGGTGACGCAGGTGCCGGGCACCGGCTCGGCGCGTTGGGAGAGGAACAGCCCGGAGGGGTCGGCGAGCCCCACGATGCCGCCGTCGCCCAGCTCGAAGCAGCCGACCTCGTCGGCGGGGCCGAAGCGGTTCTTCACGGCGCGGACGAGGCGAAGCGACGAGTGGCGGTCGCCCTCGAAGTGCAGGACCACGTCCACCAGGTGCTCGAGCACCCGCGGGCCTGCGATGGCGCCGTCCTTGGTGACGTGGCCGACGAGCAGCGTCGCGATGCCGCGCTCCTTCGCCACCTTGATCAATGCCGCCGCGCAGTCGCGGACCTGCGTGACGCTGCCCGCGCCGCCGTCCACGTCGGGGTGGACGACCGTCTGGATGGAGTCGACGACCAGCAGCGTGGGGGAGACGGCGTCGATGTGGCCGAGAACGGCGGCGAGGTCGTTCTCCGACGCGAGGTAGAGGTCGGGCGACAGCGCGGCGGTGCGGCCGGCGCGGAGCCGGACCTGGGACGCCGACTCCTCGCCGGACACGATCAGCGCGCGCTGTCCTGGTCGCGCCCACTGGTGCGCGACCTCGAGCAGCAGCGTGGACTTCCCGACGCCGGGCTCGCCGGCGAGAAGGCAGACCGCGCCGGGCACGAGCCCGCCGCCGAGGACCCGGTCGAGCTCGGCCACGCCGGTGGGGCGGACCGCCGCGGCGGTGGCGTCCACCTCCGCGATCGGCAGCGCGGGCGCCGAGACCGGGCCCGCGCGGACCGCGCGCACGACGGCGGCGCCGACCTCGCTGACCGACCCCCACGCCTGGCACTCCGGGCAGCGGCCGACCCACCGCGCGGTCGTCTGCCCGCACTCGGTGCAGCGGTACGCCGGCTTGGCGGCGGTCTTGGAAGCCATGCCGAGCACGGTAGGAGGGGGGTGTGACAAAAACCGCGAGGCGCGCGGGGCGAGGCGCGCGGGGGCGGCGGCCCGATCGCCCGGCCCGCTACGCCAGCGAGGTGCCGTTGGCGAGGAGCAGGACGACGGCCAGCCCGGCAGCGGCGAGGGTGAGGGTCCAGGCGGCGCGTTCGCGGCCGGTCCGGGCGGCGACGACGACGCCGAGCACCGCGAGCACCTGCGCCCCGGCGAGCCACCGCCCCGCCGCCGGCACCGGGCCGGCCGGCGCCACCGCGAGCAGGACCCCGGCCGCCGCCAGCAACGCCGCCCCCGAGACCAGCGACGGCGTCCGGCCGATGCGTTGTGGCAGCCCCCGAACGCCGAGCCGCCGGTCGTCGTCCTGGTCCGGCAACGTGTTCACGAAGTGCGCGCCCACGCCGAGCAACGACGCCGCCGCCGGCGCCCACCACGGCGGCACCGGGTGCCCGGGGAGCCCGTACGTCACGAAGTACGGCAGCGACCCGAACGAGAACGCGTACGGCAGCGGCGACAGCACCGTGCGCTTGAGCAGCGCGTTGTAGAGGAACGCGCTCGCCACGGCGCCGAGGTGCACGACGCCCGCCAGCACGCCGTTGAGCAGCGACAGGGGCACGCACAGCACCAGCGCGACGACGGCGGCCGCGCCCACCACGGACGCGGGCACCTCGCCCGCCGCGATCGGCTTGTCCCGCCGGCCGGCCGCCACGTCGCGCGCGCGGTCGAGCCAGTCGTTGCTCCACCCGACGAACAGCTGCCCGGTCAGCATCGCCAGGCAGAGCCACACCGCCGACCCCCCGCGCCCGGCCGTCACGCCCAGCGCCGTCGTCATCGCGGTCACCGCCAGCGCCGGCTGCAGGTGCGCGGCGCGCAGCAACGGGATCACGGGCGGCAGTCTGCCCGCGATTGGGCCAGGATGCTGCTCGTGCCCGTGCTCACCCGCCCGCGCAACGACCCCGGCCAGTACGACGACCTGGCCGCGGAGTGGTGGCGCCCGCGCGGGGCGTTCGAGCCGCTGCACTGGCTCGCCAAGGCGCGCGCCGAGCTGATCCCCAACGGCACCGGCCTGCTCCTCGACCTGGCCTGCGGCGGCGGCCTCCTCGCGCCGCACGTCGAGCACAAGGGGTACCGGCACGTCGGCGTGGACATCGGCGAGTCGGCGGTGCGCATCGCGCGGGAGCACGGCGTCACGACCGTGCGCGGCGACGTGCTCAGCCTGCCCGTGCAGGACACCAGCGCCGACGTCGTCGTCGCCGGCGAGGTGTTCGAGCACGTCCGCGACCTGGACGGCATGGTCGCCGAGATCGGGCGGGTCCTGAAGCCGGGCGGCACGCTCGTCTGCGACACGCTCGCGGACACCCGCATCTGCACGTTCCTCATGGTCACCGTCGCCGAACGCCTCCCGGTCGTCCCGAGCGGCATCCACGACCCCGCGCTGTTCGTCGACCCGCGACGCCTGCAACGCCTCTGCGCCACCAACGGCATCGACCTCAAGGTCCGCGGCCTGCGCCCGTCGATCCCCGATGCGCTCGCCTGGCAGGCTCACCTCAAGGACGAGGTCCGGATGCTGCCCACGCGGTGGACGGGCGTCGTCTACCAGGGCGTGGGGGTGAAGCGTTGAACGTCACGGCGTTCGCCGGGCGCGCGGAGCAGCACGACCGCGAGGCGTCGTTCCCCAAGGCCGACTTCGACGACCTGCGCGCGGCCGGGCTGCTCGGGCTGATGGTCCCGGAGCGCCTCGGCGGTCGCGGCGCCGGCTTCGCCGACTACACCGAGGTCGCGTACGACATCGCGCAGGGCAACGCCGCCACCGCGCTGCTGTACAACATGCACTGCTCCGTCACCGGCGCCCTCGCCGCGACGCCCGACGACCTCGCGCGGGCGCTCGGCGCGCCGGACGAGTTCTTCGCCTTCCGCGACCAGGTGCTCGCCGACGCGGCCGGCGGCGCCCTCTACCTCGTCGCCATGTCCGAACGCGGCGCCGGCAGCCGCTTCTCCGAGATGACCACCACGTACGAGCCCGAGGGCGACGGCTGGCGCATCAGGGGCTCGAAGACGTTCTGCTCAGGCGCCGGCCACGGCGACCGCTACCTCGTCGTCGCGCGGCGCGAGGACAAGGTGAGCCAGTTCCTCATCCCGGCGTCCGACGGCCTGGTGGTCGAGCAGACCTGGGACCCGCTGGGGATGCGGGCGACCGCGAGCAACGACCTGCACATCGACGTGCACGTGCCGCGCGAGACGTTGCTCGGCGGCGTCGAGGGGCTCGGAGTGCTGCTCGCGCGGGTCATGCCGCAGTGGCTGGTGGCGTCGTACGCCGCCGTCTACGTCGGCGTCGCCCGCGCCGCGGTCACCGAGGCGGCCGGGCAGCTCACCGAACGCCGCCTCACCCACCTCGCCCACGTCCGCGCCCGGCTCGGCCGCGCCGACGCCGCCACCGAGGCCGCCTGGCTCGCCACCCGCCACGCTGCCCGCCGCGTGGACAGTGCGCCCGGCGAGCGTTCCACCAACCAGGCGGTCTACCGGGCGAAGCTGCTGGCCGGCGACACCGCGCACGAGGTGACGGCGTCGATGCTGGAGGCGTGCGGTACGAGCGCGATCCGGCGGGGTAACCCGCTGGAACGGCTGTTCCGCGACGCGCGCTGCGGGGCGTTGCAGCCGGCGACGAGTGACGTGTGCGCCGACTGGCTCGGCGTCGCCGCGCTCGGCCTTGACCCTGACGAGGAGACGGCGGTACCGAGATGGTGAGGACGGCGCGGGTCGCGTCGATCGCGACGGCGGTCCCGGGACCGATGGACCAGCAGGCGCTCTGGGACGGCTACTTCAGCCGCCACTACGCCGGCTCCAAGCTGGCCGAACGGGTCTGGCAGAGCTCCGGCGTCGTCACCCGGCACGGCGCGGTCGACCCGCTGGTCGAGGACGTCAGCGAGTGGGGGACCGGGCAGCGGATGCGGCGGTTCGTCACCGAGGCGATCCCGCTCGGCAAGGACGCCGTCTCCACCGCCCTCGCCAAGGCCGGCGTGGACGCCGCCGACGTCGGGCTGTTCGCCGTCGTGTCGTGCACCGGCTACGCCACCCCAGGCCTCGACATCCTGCTGGCCCGCGACCTCGGCATGCCGGCCGGCGTGCAGCGGCTGTTCGTCGGGCACATGGGCTGCTACGCCGCCATCCCCGGCCTGTCCACGGTCGCCGACGCCGTCGTCGCGCGCGGCCTCACCGCCGTCCTGCTCTGCATCGAGCTGCCCAGCCTGCACGTGCAACCCGCCACCGACGAGGCGCAGCAGATGGTCGCGCACGCGCTGTTCAGCGACGCCGCCACCGCCGTCGTCCTCACGCCCGCCGCGCCCGGCCTGGAGGTCGTCGACACCGTCGCGCGCACCGACGTCGACCACCACACGTACATGACCTGGGACGTCACCGACCTCGGCTTCCGGATGGGCCTGTCGCCGAAGGTGCCGGACATCCTCGCCAAGCACGTCCGCTCCGTCACCGAGGACCTGCTCGCCGCGCACGGCGTCACCATTGCCGACGTCCGCGGCTGGGCGATCCACCCCGGCGGCCCGCGCATCCTCGACGTCGTCCGCGACAACCTCGGCATCGACGAGAGCGAGCTCGCCGCCTCCCGCGACACCCTCCGCGACTACGGCAACTGCTCGTCGCCGACCGTTCTCATCGCGTTGGACGAGCTGCGCCGGCGCCGGTCGTTCGCGCCCGGCGACCACGTCGTCACGATGGCGTTCGGCCCGGGTCTGACCCTCTACGCGACGCTGCTGCGCCAGGCGTGACCGCGCGGCAGGCCGCGGCGTTCGCGCTCGTCGCCGGGCTGCTGGCGTACGTCACCCTCGTCGTCCCGCGCCGTACCGAACGCCTGCTCGCGGAGCTGCGCGAACGCATCAAGGTCGACCCCCGCGCGCGGCTCGCGTTCTACCTCGAGTACCTCAACGTCGCCCTCGTCGTCGTCGCGGTCTTCGCCGCCGTCGTGTGGGCCGGCGGCCTGGGCGCGGCCGCGGCCGGCATCGCGTGGCCGGACGGCGCGCCGCGCCGGCTGCTGCCGGCCGTCGCGGCTGGGGTCGCGCTGCTCGGCGCGGTCGTGGGCACCGCGTGGCTGGTCATGCGCCGGCGTGATCCGGAGGCGTTCGAGTACGAGACGCAGTACGCGCGCATCGAGTTCGTGATCCCGCGCCGGCGCAAGGAGCGCGACGTCTGGCCGGTGTTCTGCCTCGCCGTCGCGGTGGTCGAGGAGCTGCTGTACCGCGGTCTGTTCGTCCTCTACGCCGCCACGCTGCTCGGCGTCTCGCCGTGGTGGCTGGTCGCGCCGACCGCGCTGGTCTTCGGCGCCGGCCACCGCTACCAGGGCTGGCTCGGCATCGTGACCACGACGGGAGCCGGCCTGCTGCTCGGCGTCGTCACCGCCGCCACCGGCAGCCTGTGGCCGGCCATCGTGCTGCACTGGCTCTACGACCTGCGCATCGCCCTGCTCGAGCCACCACCCGCTCCGGAAGGCGCGGCGTCACCTGCGGCGTGACCGCGCCCGGATGTTCGCGTAGATGATCAACAAGGCCGCTGGTAGACTGGGACTCCTAGGAAGGGGTTCAAGCGCATATGTCTTTCAAGGTCGGCGAGACTGTCGTGTACCCGCACCACGGTGCGGCGCTCATCGAGGCGATCGAGCAGCGCACCGTCGGAGGGGTCGAGCGCACGTATCTCGTCCTCAAGGTCGCCCAGGGCGACCTCACCGTGAAGGTGCCCGCGGACAACGCCGAGATCGTCGGCGTCCGCGACGTCGTCGGCCAGGAAGGTCTCGAGAAGGTCTTCGAGGTCCTGCGCGCGCCGCACACCGAGGAGCCGACCAACTGGTCCCGCCGGTACAAGGCGAACCTCGAGAAGCTCGCCTCCGGCGACGTGAACAAGGTCGCCGAGGTCGTGCGCGACCTGTGGCGCCGCGACCGCGAGCGCGGCCTGTCCGCCGGCGAGAAGCGGATGCTCTCGAAGGCGCGGCAGATCCTCGTCAGCGAGCTCGCCCTCGCCGAGGGCACGAACGAGGACAAGGCGGAAGCCGTTCTCGACGAGGTCCTCGCCTCCTAGTAGCGACGCTCCAGGCGCGCCCTGGCGGCGTTCTCGGTCGCTCGCGTGCGAAGCGCGCGTCGCTCCCTGCGGCCTTGCCAGGCCACCCCTGGAACACCGCTGCCCTCAGCTCCCCCGCTGAGCCACCCTTGCGCCCCCCCGCGAGCCGCCGCCACCACCTCTAGACTCTCCCTTCCAGGGGGAACCGTTGGAGGAGGCCGAGCGTGTCCGAACGCCGTCCGGCGCGCGGCGTCGTCGAAGTCCTCCGCCTGCTCTCGGTCGTCTTCTTCGCCGGCGTCGGCTTCGAGATCGCCCGCATCGCCTCGCCGGAGGGCGACCCGGTCCTCGGGACGTTCAACGGCGTCGCCATCGGCGTGATCGTCGGCGCCGGCTTGGGCTACGTCCTCGGCGGCGTGCTCGGCCGCACCACGGTGACCACTGTCGACAAGGTCGAGGTCGGGCTGCGCGAGGTCTCTGCCGACGCGCTCATCGCCGGCGCGATTGGGCTGGTGCTCGGCGTGCTGCTCGGCGCGGGCGTGGGCTGGCCGCTGTTCCTGATCCCCGAGCCGTACATCGCGTTCTCGCTGTTCGGCTTCGTGATCGTGCTGTTCGGCTTCCTCGGCTACCGGATCGGGCAGGCGAAGCGCGAGGGCGTGCTGGCGCTGTTCGGCGCCCGCGCGGGGGTCGCGCCGCGCGCCACCGCCGCGTCCGCGCTGCCCAGGCTGGTGGACTCGTCGGTCGCCATCGACGGCCGGATCCTCGACGTGGTCAGGGCCGGGTTCCTGCACGGCACGATGCTGGTCTGCCGCCCGGTCCTGGACGAGCTGCAGGGGCTGGCCGACGCCGGCGACGACCTGCGGCGGGCGCGCGGCCGGCGCGGGCTCGAGCTGCTCGAAGCGCTGCGCCGCGAGCCCGGCGTCGAGATCGAGGTCGTGGACGACGAGGCGACGGCCGTGCCCGAGGTGGACGCGAAGCTGGTCCGCATCGCGCTGGACCGCGGCGCCGCGCTGCTGACGCTCGACACGAACCTCGCCAAGGCAGCCGCGCTGGCCGGCGTGCAGGTCCTCAACCTGCACGCGCTCGGCCTCGCGCTGCGCCCGCCGGTGCAGGCCGGCGACGAGGTCAGCGTGCTGCTGATCAAGCCCGGTCGCGAGGGCAACCAGGCGGTCGGCTACCTCGACGACGGCACGATGGTCGTCGCCGAACGCAGCCGGGCCAAGATCGGCTCGGAGGCGGCGGTCGTCGTCACCAGCGTCCTCACCACCGCGAACGGCCGGATGGTCTTCGCGCGCCCGGCCGGCGAGCCGGCCGAGGCCGCGACCCGCGGGCGGCGGCGGGAGTGAGGGTCGCCGCGATCGTCCCGGCGGCCGGGCGCGGCGAACGGCTCGGCCCCGGCGCGCCGAAGGCGCTGCGCCTGCTCGGCGGTGTTCCGATGCTCGTGCACGCGGTGCGCGCGCTGGCCCGCGCGCGGCTGGTGGACGTGGTCGTGGTCGCGGCGCCGCCCGGTGACGAGGCAGAGGTGCGCGCGCTGCTGGACACGCACGCCGTACCGACGGAGGTTCGGGTCGTGCCCGGCGGCGCGACGCGGCAGGAGTCGGTACGCCGCGCGCTCGCCTCCCTCGTGCCGGACTACGACGTCGTGCTCGTCCACGACGCCGCGCGACCGCTCGCGCCGAGCCAGCTCGTCGACGACGTGGCGCACGCGGTGACGCGCGGCGCCGAGGCGGTGATCCCGGCGATGCCGGTCGCGGACACCATCAAGCGGGTCGAGGGCGACCGGGTGGTGGAGACGTTGCGGCGGGACGGGCTGTACGCCGTGCAGACGCCGCAGGGCTTCACCCGCGCCCTGCTCACCCGCGCCCACGACGCCGCGGTCATCGACGGCTTCGCCGGCACGGACGACGCGTCGCTGGTCGAACGCATCGGCGGCGCGGTGACCGTCGTGCCCGGGCATCCCGAGGCGGCCAAGGTGACCCGGCCGCAGGACCTCGTCGCGGCCGAGCAGGTGCTGCAGGAACGGCTCGCGCGCCGTGAGCACTGAGCCCGACCTGCGGACCGGCATCGGGTTCGACGTCCACCCGTACGACGCCGCCCGCCCCCTGCACCTGGCCGGGCTGGCGTGGCCCGGCGAGCCCGGGCTGGCCGGGCACTCCGACGGCGACGTCGCCGCGCACGCCTGCTGTGACGCGTTGCTGTCGGCGGCCGGGCTCGGGGACCTCGGCTCGGCGTTCGGCGTGAGCCGGCCGGAGTGGGCTGGGGCGGCGGGGGCGACACTGCTCGCCGAGACCGCGCGGCTGGTGCGCGCGGCGGGCTGGGACGTCGTCAACGTCGCCGTGCAGGTCGTCGGCGAACGCCCCAAGGTCGGCCCCCGCCGCGCCGAGGCCGAACGCGCCCTGAGCGCCGCCGCCGGCGCGCCCGTCAGCGTCGCCGCGACGACGACCGACGGCCTCGGGTTTATCGGCCGCGGCGAGGGCGTCGCCGCGATCGCGACCGCGCTGCTGCGGCGGGCATCCGGCGTTTCGCCCCGGCCGGCCGCGGAACGACCCCGGGCATGACGCTCCCCGACACCGCCCGCGCGTGGCTCGACCAGCCGGTGTTCGTGTCCGTCGCCACGCTCAACAGCGACGGCTCGCCGCACTCGTCCGTGCACTGGGTGACCAGGGACGGCGACGACGTGCTGCTGTCGACGGTGCGCGGGCGCCGGCACGCCGACAACATCGAGCGCGACCCGCGGGTGTCCGTTCTGCTCATCGCGCCGGACGACCCCTACCGGTACCTCGAGGTGCGCGGCACCGCCACGGTCACCGAGGAGGGCGGCCGCGAGCTCATCGACGACCTCTCCGCGAAGTACCGCGGCGTCCGGCCGTACCAGGGCGACCAGCCGGGCGCCGTCCGGCTCGTCGTACGGGTGCCGCCCGAGCACGTCGTCCTGCGCGGCTGACCGAAACCGGCGGCGCGCCCGGCCCCTGCAACGCACAATGACGCGGTGACCGATCCCGCGCTGCTCCACGCGCTCGAACTGGCGCTCGCCGCCGCGCCCGGCGACACCGTGCTGCGCGGCCGGTACGCCGCCCTGCTCAACGACGCGGGCCGCCCCGCCGACGCGCTGGCGCAGGCGCAGCAGGTGCTCGGCCAGGCGCCGGACGACCGCGCGGCGCTCGCCGCCGCCGCGGCCGCGGCCGCAGCGCTCGGCGACGACGCGCGGGCGACGGCGTATCGCCGGCTGCTCGACGCCACCGGCAACCCCGCCGCGCCCACGGCGCCGGCCCAGCCCGCACCACCCGTACCGGCGCCCCCCACGGGTGACGCGCCGGTCGGGTTCGACTGGTTCCAGGCGGAGGCCGACGTCGCGGACGTCGAGCCGGTGGCGCTGCCCGCCACGGGCGAGGAAGGCTTGCCGCCGGACGACCTCATCGAGACGCCGAGCGTCCGGCTCGCCGACGTCGGCGGCATGAAGGACGTCAAGCAGCGGCTGGAGGCGGCGTTCCTCGCGCCGATGCGCAACCCCGAGCTGCGCAAGATGTACGGCAAGTCGCTGCGCGGCGGCCTGCTGCTGTACGGCCCGCCCGGCTGCGGCAAGACGTTCCTGGCCCGCGCGGTGGCGGGCGAGCTCGGCGCGGGGTTCATGTCGATCGGGCTGGCCGACGTGCTGGACAAGTGGTTCGGCGTCAGCGAGCAGCGGCTGCACGAGCTGTTCGAGATGGCCCGCCGCAACGCGCCGACCGTCGTGTTCATCGACGAGATCGACGCGATGGGGCAGCGGCGAACGCAGCTCGAGAGCAGCCCGATGCGCGCGGTCGTGAATCAGCTGCTCACCGAGCTCGACGGCGTGAACGCCGCCAACGAGGGCGTGTTCGTGCTCGCGGCATCCAACGCCCCGTGGGACGTGGACCCCGCGCTGAAGCGGCCGGGCCGGCTGGACCGGCTGATGCTCGTCCTCCCGCCGGACGAGGAGGCGCGCGACACGATCGTCCGGACCCACCTGCGCGACCGCCCGGTCGGCCGCGTGGACGTCGGCCGAGTCGTGAAGCGCACCGACGGCTTCTCCGGCGCCGACCTCGCCTACGTGTGCGAGCTGGCCGCCGAGGCGGCGTTGCACGCGTCGATCGCCTCGGGGAAGCCGCGCCCGATCGAGAACGGCGACCTCGACGGCGCGCTGCGCCAGGTCACCCCGTCGACGGTGGCGTGGTTCTCCGTGGCGCGCAACGTCGTCCTCTTCGCGAACGAGGGCCGCCAGTACGACGACCTGCTCGCGTACATGCGCCGCGCCCGGCTGGCATGACCGCCGAGGCGGCGGAGGACGCCGTCTTCCACGCGGCCACGCTGCTCGACGCGGGCCGGCCGGCCGACGCCCTGGCCGCGCTGCGGCCCGCCCTCGCGTACGACCCGCACGACGCCGACGTGCTGCGGCTGCAGTCGCTCGCGTTGAGCCGGCTCGGGCGGCACGACGAGGCGGTCGCCGCCGCGTCCGCCTCCGTCGCCGCGGCGCCGGCGGACGCGTACGCGCTGCGCGCGCTCGGCGCCGCGCTGTTCCGGCGCGGAGACAACGAGCAGGCGGTCGCGGTGGCCGACCGGGCGTGCGCGGTGGCGCCGCAGGACACGGCGTCGCACCTGCTGCGCGCGGAGACGCTGCTCGAGGCGAAGCGGCCGTTCGACGCGCGGGAGGCCGCGTGGGAGGCGATCCGGCTCGACCCGAACTCCGCGGCCGCGTACGACATGGCGGGCCGCGCGGAGCTCGACGCGTGGAACCCGCGCGGGGCCGAGGGCGCGTTCCGCGCGGCGCTGCGGCTGCGGCCGGACGACGGGGCGTACCTCAACAACCTCGGCGTCGCGCTGCGCTCCCAGGGCGACGACGAGGGCGCCGCTGAGATGTTCGCCGCGGCGGCCCGCGCCGACCCGACGCTCGAGGTCGCCCGCGAGAACACCAGCGGCCTCCTCAGCGACATCGGCTGGGTCGCCGGCTGGCTGCCGCTGTACGTGTCGTGGCTGTTCGCGCGGGGCCTGTTCAAGGGCGGCCAGCCCGAGGCGGGCGTCGCCGTGATCGTCCTCGGCGCGCTCGTCGCCGTCGTGCTCACCGGGCGGCGGGTGCGCGGGGCGCTGCGCCGGTACTTCCTCGACGCCACCCGGATGCGGTTGCCGACCCGCGACCGGGTGATCCGCTACGCCGCCGCCGCGGTGGCCCTCGCGGCGGTGCTGGCGGCATCCACGCGGGTGGCGTATCGCGACCGGCTCCTCACCGCCGCGCTGGCCGAGGCGGCGCTGCTGTTCGTATTCGTGCGCTGGGCCCGCGGCTGGCGCCGCCGGGTGCCACCGCCGACCGTCCGGCCGGCGCCGGCGGGCGCCCGGCTGCTGCCGGCGGTCGCGGACCTCGGCACCGCGTGCCTGCTCGGTGCGGTCCTCGTGGCGCCGTTCTGGGGCCGGGCCGAGGTGGACGCCGCGCTCGGCCTGTCGTTCGCCGTCGTGCCGCTCCTCTACCTCGGCTGGGTGGACGGCCTGGGCGGCAGCCGGCTGCGCGTGTCGTACGGCGCGGCGTACGTCGTGGACACCGCGACCGGCCGGCCGCCAGGGTTCCGCCGGGGCCTGACCCGCGCGGTCGTGAAGGTCCTGACCCTCCCCGTCGCCGCGATCGCGGTCGCGGCCGGCGCCCGCCCGCCGCACGACGCGGTCGCGCGCACCGCCGTCGTGCGCGGAATCGGCTTCTGACGCGGGACGACCCGCGCGTACCATGCCCCGCGTGCCGCTCGTCCTCTCCGACACCCGTTCCCGCGAGACGCGGGCGTTCGTCCCCGTCGTGCCAGGGAAGGCGACCGTCTACGTCTGCGGCCCCACCGTGCAGGCCCCGCCGCACGTCGGGCACGTGCGCTCCGCGGTGGCGTTCGACATCCTGCGGCGCTGGCTGGCCGAGAGCGGCTACGACGTCACGTACGCCCGCAACGTCACCGACATCGACGACAAGATCATCCACGTCGCCGGCCACGAGGGCGTCTCGTCGTGGGCCGTCGCCGAGCGCAACACGCGGGCGTTCAACGCCGCGTACGACGCCCTCGGGAATCTCGCGCCGACCGTCGAGCCGCGGGCGACCGGGCACGTGCCCGAGATGATCGACCTGATGCGGACGCTCATCGACAAGGGGCACGCGTACGCGTCCGGCGGCGACGTGTACTTCGACGTCCGGTCGTTCGACCGCTACGGCGAGCTGTCAGGGCAGGTACCTGACCAGATGATCCAGACCGAGAAGGTCGACCCCACCCGGCCCAAGCGCAGCCCGCTCGACTTCGCGCTGTGGAAGGCGCACAAGCCAGGGGAGCCGTTCTGGGACACGCCGTGGGGCCCGGGCCGGCCCGGCTGGCACCTCGAGTGCTCGGCGATGGCGGTGAAGTACCTGGGGCAGCCGTTCGACATCCACGGCGGCGGGCTCGACCTCGTCTTCCCGCACCACGAGAGCGAGCGCGCGATCGGCGAAGCGTGGACGGGCAAGAAATACTGCAACTACTACCTGCACAACGGGTTCGTCACGGTCGACGACCAGAAGATGTCAAAGTCGCTGGGCAACTTCGTGACGATCCGAGCGCTCCTCGAACGCCACGACGCGGAAGCGCTGCGCGTGCTCCTCCTCTCCGCGCCCTACCGCGCGTCGCTCGACTACTCGGAGAAGGCGATCGAGGCCGCCACCCGGCGCGTCGAGCGCTGGCGCGCGCAGCTCGCGCAGGTCCGCGAGCACGCCCAAGCCCAGGCCCCGGCCCCGGCCCAAGCGCTCTCGGCCCAGCGCGCCGCCTTCTGGGCTGCGCTCCA